>NZ_JBVVQD010000027.1:90116-94636 GCF_055811755.1 Mesorhizobium sp. WSM4840 | reverse complement strand
ACGCTTCTGCCTCGCAACCCTCAAAACCGGCGACCAACAGGCTAAAATCGTCAGAACTTCGGAATCAGGACACTAGAGCCTGCCCCGATAAAATCGGGATGGTGCTCTATCTTTTTGTTTGAGCATGATCTTTCCGAAAACCGGATTCCACTTTCGGATCATGCTCCAGCGTCGGCAAGTACGGTTCCCTGAGCGCTCAAACGACGAGCTGACTATCGAGGCGGGCCGAATATACCCATCTCCGTATTCATAGCTGTCACCTCCGCCATGCCGTAGATACCGCTCGGCAATGACAGGGCCCAGCCATTGGAAACCAGCCAGGCGCTGACATCCTGCCTGCCGAGGCTGCATGGCGCGGCGATAGCGAAACGATCAATTTCCGGTGGCACGAAACATTTCAGCGCGCGTCCGCGCAACCAGGAGTTGAAGGTTGCGCGCGCGCGTTGGCCGCAAGGCCAGACGACGTCATCAAAGGAACAGGTCTTGTCAGTGGCAATGCTCTGGACCCCGCTGATGACCACCGTCCGTCCCATCGATTCGAAGATCGCGGACGAACTCGCAATCGGAGCGTAGAGCAGGACCTCCCGCCAGTCTTGCGGCATCGGCGTTTTCGGGGGCACGGCGAGACCGAGTTCGCTGAGTGGCGGACGGGGCTCGATCCGTTCGATTTCCCAGGAATCAAGTTGTGGCGGAGCGATGAGGTCCTGAGCAATCTTGCGTGCCGGCTCTCGCCGTTGAGCGTCGAGAACGGTTGCGCCCGGTCGGGTTAGCTGCTTGCCGCGAATATCAGGAGACGGCGCAGGAACAGGCCGGTCGACCGAAAGCAAAGCCCCGCCCTGGATGACCAGAGGAGCCCGGCCAGAAGCTCCAGGCTTGCGAGCGCGACAGCCAAGCGGATGCGGCTCGGCCTGTCCATCAGGTCGAGAAGGTCCTACGGGTTCGCGCCGGATCAAAAACCCGACGTCGATCTGGCAACCAATTTGAGCGCACCCTTTTCAACTCGATAGAACGGCATCGATCGCTGGCTGGATCCGTCGGCGCGAAACCGGAACAGACCTGTGGATCCGCGAAACCCGCTCGGATTTTCGAGTACCTGTTTGCTGAAGCCATCGGGTCCAACTGCGCTGGCGATCCCAGCAGTCAGCGCAACCATATCATAGGCGTAGGCGACATTGACGTCGGGCTGATAGTTATAGGTAGTCTTGAAGCGGTCGGCGATTGGTCCGGTTTCGCGCGGATCGAGCGTGGCGATATGGGCCCCTTCAAACAGCGGTTCGATGGGGCGTTCCAGCCAGCGGTTTGTTCCCACCACAGCGATTGTTCTTCCCGGGATACCCTTCGATTTCAGGGCGGCAAGGATTTGCAGCGGGCTGTCGTCTCCGCTGGCGACAATGACGGCGTCCGGAGCATCCACGAGTGAGCTCATGTC
Organism: Mesorhizobium sp. WSM4840; assembly: GCF_055811755.1. NCBI lineage: Bacteria > Pseudomonadati > Pseudomonadota > Alphaproteobacteria > Hyphomicrobiales > Phyllobacteriaceae > Mesorhizobium > Mesorhizobium sp. WSM4840. The sequence goes on along the minus strand of NZ_JBVVQD010000027.1, from coordinate 93,207 downwards.
GGTGACCGCTTTGGTGCCGCCGTCGCCTGCCGAGTACGGGATAGTGACCGCCAGCGTTGCGCCATAGATGCTTAGGCTGTTCGCGACCCGCTTTTCAACGGCACTGCTGTTGGAGCCAGCTGCGACAAGCAATACGAACTTCTTGCTGCCTTTCGCCGCGATGCCTGCGGCCCCCGCAGCCGCGCTGTCTGCCTCGCTGAGGCGCACGGCATAAACGCCGGGACCGCCTGTGAAATTGTTGGCAAGTGCCAACACTGGCGGCCGTTTCGGTCCCGACAATTTGGCAATATGCTGTGCCGCCGGTAGTTCGGTCGGACCGATGACGACTTTCGCCCCCGTCGTGATCGCCTTTATCGACAATTGGCTGGCGTGTGCACTGTCGCCCTGCGTGTCCTCGACCGTCAGTGTGAGCAATCCATTGCCAAGATCCGCCATTGCGAGTTTTGCGGCATCGAGCATCTTCCTGCCGGTTTCCCCCGCGGCTCCAGGGGCGGACAAGGGCAGCAGCATCGTGATCTTCGCCGAACCACTGCCGATCGATTGCGTCGCCTGGGCTCGGCCCGCAACTGCGGCGTCATTCTGCACTCCGGGTGCGGCGATTACAGCCGGATCGAGCGCTTCGGAAACGCTGCCTTTCGACTGGCAACCTGACAATGTCACGGCGAGCGCAAAGGCGATTGCCCTCGTCCACAGCCAGAGGACCTGTCGGCCAGCTTCCATGATTTTCCACCCTACGTGCCGCCGGGTCACTTCCCGGTCTGATCTTCCAGTCATGTCACGGCTGAGTTGCGCCGTCTTGTGGTTCTTTAGCCTGCAAAAAGCCGGGCTCTGAGCGCCTCCATCACCGCGTGTGCCAGCCGCGGCTCCAGGCCGTAGATCGACGACCGGCAGGTTGCAAATGCCTTCAGCGTTTCTCTCGTCCATTCCTGGGTGGCATCGCAGCGCGTCGGCCGCAACCGCTCGGGCAAAGCATTTTGTACTCTAGTGGATTGTTCCGACGCACCCGCGCCGCATGTATGGCAAGCAGGTCAAAACCGACCAGGCAATCGTTCCGGCGATCGCCCGCGGTCGGCCATCATTGTCAGCCAGCCGGCGCGTCGCCGCCTTTTGGTCAGTTCATGTACTCGACCATGCGGTCGTGGAAACACTCGCATTTATTCAGGTAATCTTCGTCGCGATAATTTGTCTTCAAATAGCCGTAAGCCTTGCCGCAGGCGACCTTGGCCTCGGAGGCCCAGACGAAGACAGGCCGTGACGAATGGATCCATTCCGAACTGTTGGCGACGGCGACAGACTCGTCCATCAGTTGCACTACCTGGTTCTTGAGATCGACGATGTTGTCGGTCTGCACCAGGTTGGACGTGCCGACGACGCGACAATAGTCGACCGACGGAGCTTCGATGATGTCGGCGGCATACCCCGTCGATCCAACAGCCAGGAACAGTGTTGCACCGGCAACCAGAAGTCTTGCAGACTTTTTCATGATGAATTCCCCTCTACCATTCGAATGTATAGCATAGCACCTAGCCCGTGCACTATTCCCCCTAAACCGCATTGGCCGCGGTCGTATGCTGGGTTATTCCGTCGTCATAAAGCAGCGTGATCGTGCTGGACACCGGCACGTTCGTTAGCGTGGCCACGTCGACGAAATTGGTGCCGTTGGCCGTACCGTCGGCATCGACGCTTAGCGTGCCGGTCCCCGCGTCGTAGTTCACGAACTCGCCGATATTGGCTCCCCCCGGGGCTGTGTCGAACAACGACGTCAGGTCGATCACGTCGCCCTGGCCGCCGGCGCCGCTGTAGTCGGGGATGAGATCCTTGATGTCCAGCTGGTCGAGTTTGAACGTATCAGCGCCGTTTCCTCCAGTCATCGTGTCTTGGCCGAAACCTCCAACAAGAAGATCGTTGCCGTCGCCACCGCTGATAAGATCGCTGCCACCACCGCCGCTGAGGAAATCATTGCCTCCCCTGCCTATGATGACGTCATTGCCGCCATTGCCATTGAGGTGGTCGATACCGGATGTGCCATAGATCTGGTCGGCCAAGGTGGCATCGCCATTCACCGTTATTCCGGGATCGCCTGGATCATGGGAGAAGAATTCGAATCTGACTGCGCGGGCCTGGTAATTGCCGCCATCATTGTCGAAATAGGAAACTGTCCATGTGTCGCCGGCGGCCGGTGGATTTGCGATCAGATAGTCCGCGAGCGTCGTCGTCGTTGCGACCCCGGCGCCGTCGAGAAGGAAGATATGATCATAGTCGACGGTCGCCTTCATCAGTCCGGTGGCCGGGTCGTAGGTCCAACTCTGCTCAAACGTTCCGGCAGTCAAATCGTCTTCAACAACTGCAAAACGGTTCGCTCCGATCCTGATCTCGACTTGAACTTCCTCTTCGCGATGCGATCCCGCGCTGCCGTCTCCGAAGGCGCCTGGATTGCGCTCCCCTAGTGGGATCGGAGTTACGAAGGGCGACTCTTGGAAGTCGGTGTAGACTACTACTGTCGAGCCATGAGGATCGGCCGTTATGGCGCTTACCGTGGCTTGGGATAGGCTCAGGTTCTGGGTCTGGTCGTTTCCGGACGTGAGCGGGCTGTTGCCATTCCCCACCTGTGCGGTATCGCTGGGCAAGCTGGTCGGCGGGACTTCGTGGATGCCGACAGTCTGAGTGACGTGGGCGGTGCCGTCGAAGACGTCCAGCGATAGATTGACGTTGACGGTGTCGGTTACCGTTGCGGTCGGCCTGTAGACCAGGTCGTCCAGCAGGTTGATGCCGCCGGCCGGATCGTAGAGCACAGTGCCGGCCGTCAGGGCGACGTAGGTGACGCCATCGAAATAGAACGTGCCTGTGGGGATCGTCCCCGTCGCGGTGACGATGAGGTTATCGCCATCCGCATCGGTCGGGATAGTCACCAGCAAGGGATATCCGTCGGGATAGCTCGGCGGGCTCAAAGTTTGCTGTGCCGGATCGCTCGACATCCAGTTCTGGGTGTTGGCAGCAACCGGCGCATTGTTGACGTCCGACAGGGTGATGGTCAGCGTCGTCGTCGACAGGTCGCCGTCGCCGTCCATGATGGTGTAGACGAAGGTGTCGG
>NZ_JBVVQD010000027.1:0-90016 GCF_055811755.1 Mesorhizobium sp. WSM4840 | reverse complement strand
GGTGGCGATGGCGCCCTCGGCGACGCTGTTGGTGTTGGCGTTCGCCGTCGGCACGTCGTCGACGACGTCGATGGTGATGGTGTTGGTGATCGTGTTGCCGTTGGCGTCGGTCGCCTGGTAGGTGAAGCTCTCGACGTTGTTGACCGTGTTGGTGCCGTTGTTGGCATCGGCGCCGTCGACCGGTGCGGTCAGCGTGTAGCTGTAGGTGCCGTCGGTATTGAGGGTCAGCGTGCCATGCGAGCCGGTCGCGCTGCCGACCAGCGCAAAGGTGTAGGGGCCGCTGCCGCCGGAGACGTTGTCGGCGACCGTGCCGGTCACCGTCTCGGCCGGGCTCGGCGGATTGCTGCCGATCGCAAGTGCTGCTTCGTTGACCGTGGCGTCGTCATTGGCGGCCGCCAGGCCGCTGTCCGACAGGGTGATGGTCAGCGTCGTCGTCGACAGGTCGCCGTCGCCGTCCATGATGGTGTAGACGAAGGTGTCGGTGGCACCGCCGGCCGGCACGACGTTGGCAAAGCCGTCATAGCTGTAGGTGCCGTTGGCGTTCAGCGTCAGCGTGCCGTAGCTGCCGGCAATGCCGGCGCCGCCGAGCCCGCCGCTCACCGGGCTGGCGGTGTTGCTGCCGGCGGCCACGCCGACAACGCCGCCACCGGCGGCTGCACCGTCGGCGCCGAACACGTCGTCGGTGCCGTCGCTCAGCACGTTGCCGGTGGCGATGGCGCCCTCGGCGACGCTGTTGGTGTTGGCGTTCGCCGTCGGCACGTCGTCGACGACGTCGATGGTGAGCGTATCGTTGGCGCTCTGCCCGTCCTGGTCGGTCAGCACCACTGCAAAGTTCTCGAACAGGCTGTTCTCACCGAGGGCGGTGGGATGTGCCTCATTGTCGAGGAGCGTGTAGGTGTAGCTCACCTGACCTGTCGCGGCATCGTAGGCCGTCACAGCCAGCGTGTTGCCCTCCGGCGTCGTGAACGAGCCCGCCGTGAACACGCCGTTGGTGATGAAGGCCTGACCACCGATCGTCAGCGAGGCAATGCCGTCGGGCGAGGAGATGGTGAAGGTGCCCGTACCGGTCTCGGCCGTGCTTGACGGGTTCGAGCCGGGCCCGCCCGGCGTCCCGACATTTAACGCCTCTTCATTCACCGTCACGTCGCCGCCACGCGCCCCGGGCGTCAGGTCGCTGATCACCGGCGGTGCATCGCCGATCGAGATTGTCAGTGTCGTATGCGACAAGTCGCCGTCGCCATCCTTGATGGTGTAGGTGAACACGTCGTCGACGCCGCCGGGCGTGCCGGCATCGCGCGCATAGCTGTAGGTGCCGTCCGCGTTCAGCGTCAGCTTGCCGTAAGTCCCCTGGATCTGCATGCCAAGCGTGCCAGCGTCGTCCAGATCGGAATTCGTCGTGCCGCTCGTGACCCCGACCACCGTCGCGCCATCGGCGCCCTGCGTGTCGGCCGCCCCGTCAGTCACGTTGACGTCAAGGCCGTCTGTCCCGCCAGCAAGCACATTACCCGTCGCGGGGCCGAACTGACCCGCCGCGATGCTGTCCGTGTCGGCAATCGCCGTCGGCGCGTCGTCGACGATGTTGATGGCCAGGTTGCCTGGCGCTGCCGGATCGCCGTCGGCGTCCGTCACCGCGACCGGGAGGTTTACGCTGGTGGTGTCGCCGGAGGTGTTGTCGATGAGCGTATAGGAATAGCTGATCGTGCCGAGGCCGGTCGCGGGGTCATAGACATAGCTCGCTGTCAGCGAGCCGGTCGCGTCGGTGAAGGTCTGGGGCACGCCGGTCAGCACATGGCCGCCCAGCGAGACTTCCGACACGCCGTCCGGCGAGTTGAAGCCGATCGTGCCAGAGGTCGTCTCCGTGGCCGCAGGCTCGTTCGAGCCTTGTGACTCGCCGCTGCGTGCCGGCAGGCCAGCCTCATAGACCGTGGTCGAGGCCACAGGATCGATCGAAGGGGTAGAGTCTTTCTCCCTGACGCCAATCGTCAGTTCCCGCGGCTCCAAACGGCCAAACTGCAAGGCCGTCGGCGGCAGCAACGCCGACAGATCGAATCCATTGCCGATCCCACCGACTGGAACCGCGAAGTTTCCGCCGGCACTGCCCGGCGTCCCGTTTCCCGGCCCCGCCGAGATCGAGCCGTCGGCGCCGAAGGCAATGTCGACATGGCTTGCTTCAAGCGCCGCCAGCAAGGCGACGCGCGGCACCTCAATGTCGCCGAGAATAAAGGTCGGCACGTTCAGGGCACCGTCCTTGATGATGACCACCGAGCCGTCTGGCTGTTCGAGCAGAAGGTGGCGGCCATCGACTCGGATATTGTCGATGGCGACGTTGGCCGGAAATCTCACGGTGTTGCTGGCGTCGGCCACATATTCATGCGGCGCCGCGGCCGCTGGTGCATTGGCCGCTGCCGGCGCTTCCGTTTGCACTGGTGCGCCGTTGCCCACATCCGCCGGCACCGGCTCGGCTGCTGCCGGTTGCTCGGTCGAGGCTGCTTGCGCGACCTGGATACCTGCCGCCGATGCCAGGCCGCTGTGTTCATTGGAAGCAGAATGTTCGTCCGAGGAACCTGAAACACTGTCCAATTCGATAATGGTCGCCATAGCTGAAACCCCTCCGGTATTTCTCTGGAAGAGACAGCGGTCACCTCGGCTTTGCAACAGTCTGGTAATCTATTCCATATATCCTAATATGCATCTGCCACTATTTTTTACGCATGGTAAATCATATTTATATAACCCTATATATGTTGGCGCTGCAGACCGAATTGCTGGCAATCCTTACGACAATGACGCGAAAAAATAAGTATAAATATATATAAAAGTTTATACAAAATAGACGTATCCCTTTGCGGCAAAGTTATCCACCTTCCTTTCCAATAATTTGAGACAAGATTGGTAGCGTCCACAGTCAAAGGTGGGCGTTATGAAAAAAGAAAAGGCTGGCCTGGGCGGCCTCAAAATGCTCTTGCTGGCGGTCGGCCTTGTCGGCCTGTCGCAGCCAGCACTCGCGAATGCCATTGTGGCGGATGTCGATGCGGCCGGTGCGCAGCTGGAAAAGGTGCAGGCGCCGCCATGCCTCGGCGGCGTTTCGCTGGCGAGATTTCAGCCTTGGCGGCCTGCTGAAGCTTACCGCACAGATATGTTTCCCGGCAGCTACGGGCTAGCCGTTGCTGATTACGGGGAGGCTCTTTCGACGTCGCGAGGCGATGTCGGCATAGATCCTGTGCAGACGGCGGCGATAATCCCCGGTGTGTTCGGATCGGTTGCCTTGTCCATGCGCAACTCTCCCGTCTCGGCGCGCTGGGCACCTGTCTACAGGGCCATCGCCGGCTGCTCTGCGAGCAGTGCGTGCGAGCGCAAGAGCGCTGCTTTTGCCGAGATCGTTAACGCTGTCAAAGACCGGGGATTCAGCGACACGCTGTCCTTCGTCAACAGCAGCATAAACCGCGCGATTGCCTACAAGAAAGACAGTGCAGTTTACAGCAGGCTCGACTATTGGGCGAAGCCTTCGGAAATCCTCGAGCGGCGGGCTGGCGACTGTGAGGATTTTGCCATCCTCAAGATGGCGGCACTGCTGCGGGCCGGCATCCCGGCGCAGAGCATGTCGCTTGTTGTTCTCCAGGATCGCCGCAGAAAATTCTTTCATGCCGTACTGTCGGTGAGTACGGACAGCGGCACATTCATCCTCGACAGTCTCAACAACACTGTTTTGAAAGACAGCGATCTCCCTGATTATCTGCCGCTGTATTCCTTCAGCACTGACCGGGCGTGGATCCATGGCGCAAAACCAGGGGGCGCGCAAATAGCCGACATCAAAGGCGCTTTCGCAACGGTTGCTCCTGGCGAAGGTTCGGAGCCGGATATGTCCCTGTGAAAACTACGCGAAGCATCGTCAGCCTGGATTGAGCTGCACTTGCCCGGAGCGGCAGCTCTAAATTAGCCGTTGACGAACGCCATCAGCAGCTCCGGTTCGGGTACGGGCGCCCGCACTGCATTCAATTGACCCCGATACCGACGTTCGCCGGCGCCGATGACGAAGCCGCTGGCGATCGGAACTTCGCCATTGGCATCGAGTCGGGCAAAAATGTCAGCGACATTGAGATCCAGCGCAAGCTTGAGATCTTGTCGTGCATCATTGTTTGGTCCGGTCGGCAACTGACGCTTGACCAGCTGCTGGAACGGAGCATTGAAAGTCAGGATCTTCTTCGATGACGCCAAGGCAAAAGCGGGCGAGGGGCAGGCAACCAATATGGCATTGATCGTTCTGATCGATGCAAGCTTTCGCAGGATCAGGTTTTCATCCGCCAGCCCGAGTATGCAGGCCACGCGTATCGCCGACGTCAGATTGCCAGCCTTGGTTTGATTTTTGGCGATCTCGTCGATCAGCATGCCGATCGTGCATTTCCTGTTTTCAGCCATCTGCTTCAGCGACATCCAGAAAGCCTTTTCCAGACGAATGCCGCGGCGTATGCCGCCACGCGCGACAACCCGGAACTCCAGTCCGAAATCCTCTCTGGTGATCGGCAGGAGCAACCGATCATGGGTGCTGGGAGAAGAGTTGGCGCTAGCGCTCACTCATGGCCTCCTGACGCGCCTTGTTGATCGGCTTCAAAAGGTAACTGAGGATCGTCTTGCGTCCTGTCTTGATGTCGACCGAACAGATCATGCCGGGGATGATCGAATAGGCCTTGCCGTCCCTTTCGAGGGTCGACTTGTCCGTCGCGACACGCACCTGGTAAAAGGGCTCACCCGTTTTCTCGTCGACCAGGCTGTCGGCGGTGATGTTGGAGACCTTGCCTTCGATGCCGCCGAAGATCGAGAAGTCGTAAGCGGTGACTTTTATCAGCGCCTCCTGGTCGGGACGAATGAAAGCGACATCGCGTGGCGAGACGCGCGCTTCGACCAGCAAGGTTTCGGAGGTAGGCACGATGCCTGCCACGACCGAGCCAGGCTGGACGAAGGCGCCAACCGTGTTTAGCTCCAAGGTATTGACGATGCCGTCCACCGGCGAACGGATATCGGTGCGCGCTACCTTGTCGGTGGCTCCACGAATGGTTTCGTCCACGACCGAAAGCTCGGCCAGCGCCTGCGTCAGTTCATCCAGTGCTTCCTGCTGCAGCTGGAGGCCGAGCTCCTCAACCTGGAGTTGAGCTTCAGTGATCGTTGACATGATCTTCTTGACTGTCTCGCCGGACAGATTCAGCTGACCATTGAGTTCGGTTTGCTCCCGTTCGACCCGGATTTGCTCTGTCCTGGCCATCAGCCCCTTTTTGACCATTGATCCGACCAGTTTTGCCTCTTCGTCGCTAACGGCCAGATTCTTGGTGAGGCGTTCGGAATTGGCGGCTGCTTCGTCCAGTTCCTTCTCGCGCTGGTCGAGGCGCGATTTGAGAACCGACAATTTATTGTCGAAGTTTTCGCGCCGGGCTGTGAGAAGCTTTTGTTCATTGTCGCAGATTTGCGGAGCGATCGACTGAATGTCGGCCGGGCACGGAAAGGGTCCTGCGAGATTGCCGCTTTGTTCATATTTGAGCCTTGCGATTCGCACTTCAAGCGCGCGTGACTTGGCCTGCTGCTCGCCAAGGCTGGACGTATTCAGCGTGTTGTCGAGGCGAATGATCAGGTCGTTTTTCCTGACGACCTGCCCAATCTTGACGGCGATTTCCTGGACGACGCCGGCTTCGCTGGCCTGGATGATTTGGGTCTTGGACGCCGGGATGACCTTGCCGTCGCCGCGTGCGATCTCATCGACTTCGGCAAAAGACGCCCAAGCAACAAAAACGACGAAGAGCGCTCCTATGATGAATATGGAGGCCGACGCGAAAAGCGGCGGACGATCTTCTTTGGCAAGCATTTCCTTACGCCCCATTATATTGAACTCGCTCAATATAATCTATTTTTCATGAGCCACTTTTCTGCAGTGCCTTTACGACCTGTTCCTTTGGCCCATCTGCCACTATCCTGCCTTGCTCGACAACGATAAGCCGATCCACCAACTCAAGCATGCTGTAGCGGTGGGTCGACACGATCAGCGTCGTATTCCCGTCGAAAGCCACTTTGAGCTGTTTGATCAATTGTCGTTCCGAGGCCAGATCCATTGAACCTGACGGCTCGTCCAGGAAGACGATTTTCGGCTTGGTCAGCAGCAGCCGCGCAATTGCCACCGTCTGTCGCTGCCCCCCCGAGAGATTGGTACCCCGCTCGCCGACGTTCATGTCATAGCCGCGCGGGTGGCGAGAGACGAACTCGTCGACGCCGGCAGCCTTTGCGGCGTCGATGATTTCTTCGTCGGTCGCTTCGGGGCACGCCATCAGGAGATTTTCCTTGATGGTGCCTGAAAACAGATCGCCGGCCTGGGCGACGATCCCTACCGCAGCGCGAACCTCCGACGGGTGGTATTGGCGGATGTCGATGCCGTCGAGCAAAAGCTCTCCCGAGGTTGGGAGGAAAAGCCTGCCGATCAGGCGACCCATCGTCGTCTTGCCGGATCCTATGCGGCCGATGATGCCGATCCGTTCTCCCGGTTTCACCGAAAAATTGAGGCCGGCCAGAACCTCGTTTTCCGAACCGGGATAGACGAACCCGACATTCCTGAACACCATCGCACCGTTGCGGATGGGGCGGTTGACGAAGCCCACCGTGTCCGGCCGGTCTTCCGGTTGAGCCATGATCGAATTGATGATTCTCAACGAGAGCATGGCTTGCCGCAGTCTCGAAAGGGTGATGGCAATCTGGCCAAGCGGAGCAACCGCGCGGCTCGCGAGCATGACCGTGCCTATTATTGCTCCTGTCGAAATATGGCCTTCCGAGAAGGCATAGGCGCCGGCTACGACCAGGGCGACGGTCACAAGCTGTTGTATGGCCTGGGTGACGTTGCCGGCGGCGGCCGAAAGCTGCTTGATCTTTTCCGACGTATTGGCGGCGTTCTTGGAATGCTCGCCCCATTTCCGCAGCAGATACGCTTCGGCCCGCAGCGATTTGATCGTCTCCAGCGTCGAAATGGATTCGACCAGCAAGGCCTGGCGCTGAGAAGCCTCGTTCATCGAGGCGGCGACTCGCTTGCCGATACGTCGCTGCGTGATCAGCCCGACGATGACCGACGCCACGAAGGCCAATGCCGGTATGACCACCAGCCAGCCGCCTATCGCATAGATGACCAGAAGAAAGACGAACACAAAAGCCGTATCGATGAAGACGCTGATGGTGTTGGAGGTGAAGAACTCCCTCACGAACTCATATTGGGTTACGCGATTTGCGTATTCACCGGTCGAGCCAGGGCGCGCTGACAGAGACGAGTTGAGGACTTTTTCGAACAGAAGATATGATATTCGCAGATCTGCTTTGCGCCCGGCATAGTCGATGAGAGACGCCCTGGCGGTCTTCAAAAGCAGATCGAACAGAATGACGGCGCCGATGCCGATTGCCAGAACCCACAGCGTTGAAGTTGCCTTGTTCGGCAGGATTCTGTCGTAGACGTTCATGGTGAAGATCGGCGAGGCGATGGCCAGCAGATTGATGAATATCGCCGACAGGACCACTTTCGAATAGGTGCGCCAGAAGGCGCCCATCGTTCCCGTCAGCCAGTGACGCCTTTCTATCTTCGCCGCGGAACCGACCTTCATTCCTTCGGCGGCATTGGCATAGGTTATCGAAAAGGATACGCCGCCACTGATGAAACTGGCGGCAAGCTCGGATTTGGCGATGATCGTGCGGCCATCTTCCTGCGGGGCGGTCGTATATGCGCCGTCTTGCATCTCCGCCAGCAGAGCAACAGGCAACTGGCTGACGCGAAAGAGAATGGCAGGAAGATCGACACGACCGCGCAGAAAATCCCGGTGGCTGAATTCCTGGACCTCCAGACCGATCCGTTCGGCAAGATGCCTGATGTCCTCCACCTCTATTCGCGTCTCTGAAAGCGGAACCCCGGCGAACAGGACGGTTTCGGCGCTCGGCCTGCCGAGATATCCGGCAACAGCCGAAAAGCAGGCCTTGAATGCCTCTTTAGGGGAGAGGATGTTGGGTTGCTGATTCACGATCTGCCCGCAAGGACTCTCGATCGATCCTTAAACCGAGCTATTTTTTCCTGACCGGGGCGAGGATGTCGAAAGGCAGATCATTTTTCTGTTCCGACGGGGTGCGCGCATAGGTTTCGGTGTCAGCAGTCTCCGGCGTTGCAAACTCGGTCCTGGCATAAGCCGTCGCCTGTTTTGCCGGCTGAAGGTTCATCGTTTTCAGCAACTGCCCGGTCGCCGCCAGCAGCCGATACTCCGCGAAAAGCGATGCGTAGGAGGCAGTATCCGCCAGCGCTGCTGTGTTGAACCGCGTATTTTGCGCGTCAAGCACGTCGAGCAGCGAACGCTGTCCGACCTTGAATTGCTCGCGGTAGGACGCGACGATTTTTACGCTCTCGGCAGCTTGCTGCCGCAGAGTCTTGGCAAGTTCGGCTTGCCGGAAACGGCGATCCCACGAGGTGCGGACGGCTTCCTCGATTTCCCGCAAGACCTGATTCAATACAAGTCGCTGTTCGCTGGTACGACGTATCTGTTCCTGTTCGTTGGCCTTGTCGATGCCGCCTCGGTAGAGATTCCAGCGCAGCACGAGTCGCGCCTCCAGGTCGCTGCCGTCCCCGTAGTCGCCATCAATGTCATAACCGGCTCTAGCGACGCCCTCGGCGACAATAGCGGGACCGAATTTTGCGCGGGCCGCATCCACGAGGGAAGCGGCGGCGTCGATATCGCTATTGGCCATGTGGACGCGTGGATTGTTCTCCCGAGCCAGTCCCAGTGCCTCATCAAGCGACCTCGGCAGCGCGCCGGCGACATCGCCCGGCCTGGAAGCGTTGGTCAGCGGTTTTCCCACGGTCTTGAAAAACCGTATCTTGGACTGCTCCAGCTCTTCGGAAGCTTCCTGCAAGCGTGCCTTGGCTGCTAAAAGCCGCTCCTGGGCTTGTTGGCCGTCGGCATCGTTCAGCGCACCACCCGCGATGCCTTGCCGGATATCTCCGAGAATCCCCTGATGGAAGGCCAGATTCTTTTTCGCCTCGGAAACGATCGAAGCCTGCAGCATATATTCCAGGTAATCCTGGACGACGGAGAGCCCGATAAATTCCGACCGCTCCAACACCCGGAACGAGGCTCCGTCGACCCGCGACGCCTGACGGTCCAACTCGGCCCGCCGGGCCCCGCTGTCGTAGAGCGTCTGCCTAACCACGACGCTTGCTTCTGTCGGATAGAGGGGATCATCCTCCAGGGAAAGCGCCCGCTGGGACGAATTGTCGAGGCGGCGAACACCCGCCGACCCTTCGAGGTCGATGCTGGGAAGATAAAGGCCCTTGGCCTGGCGCAACTCGAATTCGATTGCTTCGCGGTTTTCTATTGCTTGGCCGATCTCCGGATTGGACTCGACGGCGACGGCCATCGCTTCCTTGAGCGTGAGGGCACCAGCGCTCCCGCAAGCCAGCATCGAAAATGTGAAGAGCAGGCCAAGGCGCTTGCCAATGGCCACTTTGATTGTCGTATTCATGGTCTACCCCACCCACGCTTCTGCCCGGTACTTTTTGTATGGCCCAAGTTTATATGGCCAAGCCTTCTCACCGAAGCTTTGACAAATTATCCGATAAATTCTTCGAATACGTCAGTGTTTATTGATTTAGGGCCGGCTCTAAATAGGGTTTGGGCCATAAAGTTTCGGGGATGTAGCAAAAATGGCACATAAAACGGGCGGCTCGCCACGGTTGTGGGCTGCGCCTGCGCCTGTATCAATGCTGCTCGCCGCCTTCCTTAAGCTTCGCGCAATCTTTGCAGTCTATTCTGCTTGTCGATTGGCGAGGGAACATGACGCGCAAGCCGCTACTGCTTTTTGCCTTCCCGGCTCTCATCCTTCTGATTCTGGCAGGGGGGCGAGCAGCGACGTTCCTGCTCGGAACCTATCCGGCCAGCCCCGCCGTGTGGCGGATCTGGCTTGAACTGCGCCCGTTGTCGATGATGTTCTGGCAGCAGGTCGACCTCTATCTCAGCGGTTCAATGGCCCTTGATGCCGCCATCCTGACCGCCGCATCGATCGTCTGCTGGATGGCTTGCCGGACGCGAAAATCGGCCGCGTTCTTCTTCCTTGCCAACCACGCCGCTCTGCTTTTCGCCGGGTTGATGATGGCTTCCAGCAGCCATTCTGAAACGGCGAGTACGATCGCGGCATTCACCGCACCCAGCGGCCATCCATTCTCGCTGATCCTCGATTTCACATGGCAGAACAGCCTGGTGCTGCTTCTGGGCACTGCGGCCTGCGCCTACTGTCATGTTGCGTTTCTCGGCGAGGCGCGACAGCGTTCCCGGGCGCTCGCCGTACGGCTTATTGCTCTGCAGCGGGATCTCTAATGCATGTCGCGCAAAAGTGCGCAGCGGTTTTGCGATAACGACATGCATAAGAACAAGAACTTAAAGCGCGTCGCATGACTCCATTCAAACGCGACGCGCTTTAGGACCCGGGGCACGCCGTGGTTTTCACGAAATAGGCCTTCACGTAGCCGTCCAGGCTGACCGACGGCAACGGATAGTAGGTGACCGGGCACCATTGCCGCTTTCGGTCGGCCCCGGCCGGCCGGCATGGGCCTGTGGCCACGATGATGCCGTTGTGATCGCTAGCGATTGCGCCCGTAGCCCTGGAGAGGTGGCTTGGCTGCGATCGGATATAGAGAACATCCCAAAAGTCGACATTGACAACATGGTAGCAGGTCGCAGCCGTCGCGCTCCCGATCGGCATTGCCAACAAGACGACGGCAGCTCTGCACGCAGCTGAACGCAAGAACCCGTCTCTCGATGTCTGTCGCTTCTAGTTGATTTTCTTGTAGTGGACCTTGCCGTCAGGCTGCACTATGCGCTGGTAGGACGCGTTTGGGGGAGGGGGCGGCGCCGCGATCCTCTTTTTGGGCGGGCGCGGCGCTTCGACGATACTGGGTTCGGTCGCTTCTTCGAGATCGGTGGCTGCTTCCGCCATGGTGCTGGTCGTGATCACGGAAGGTTCCGCGATGCTCGACATGTCGTCGTCACTATCCAGGGGCAGCTCCTGTTCAAGCCGGGCAATACTGCCTTTGACTTCGTTGAAGCTGCCATGCAGTTGACTGTCCAGTTTTTCAAATCGGCTTTGAAAGCCGTTGTTGACCGTATCGAGCCGGGCTGCGATCCGTTGCTCGAACGATCCGAGCTGTTCCAGCCGCCGTTCGACAAGGCGCAGATCGTTGATGCCGCGGTAGAAATAGACCGCGGCCGTTATGTTCACCGCCGTGATCAGCAAGGCGCCGACGGCGACAACGCCGATCATCCTTGCGTTGCTCGATTTCCCCACTGCGGCTTGCTCTTCAGTGTGGGTTGCCGGCCCAATGTCGATTGCCGGCATATCCGGGTCGCTGATCATCGTCATTGGACCACCACCTTTGCGCCGACCGAGACGCGCTTGAAGAGATCGATCACATCAGTGTTGGTAAGACGGAAACATCCCGATGTTCCGTCGAAGCCGATGCCCTTGGGATCGTTGGTGCCATGGATGCGGTAGAGCGTGTCGCGCCCGTCCCGCAGCAGATAGAGTGCTCTGGCGCCGAGTGGATTGTAGGGACCGGCGGGCACCATTTCCGGCAGCTCCGGCTGGCGGGCGCGCATTTCCCTGGGCGGGCGCCATTCCGGCCATTCCGTTTTCGCCCCGACCTTGACGATGCCGGTCCAGCCAAAGCCGTCGCGTCCGACGCTGATCTGGTAGCGCAGCGCCTGGCCCTGCCGGGTCACCAGATAAAGCGCCTTCTCGTCCTTGCGGATGATGATCGTGCCGGGATGTTCCGCGGTTTGGAGAGCAACCGCCTTGCGCAGGCTGGGGCCCATTGCCGGCAGCGGCGGCCGGTCCGACAGCGCGGATCGGGCATCGGCGAATTCCCAGGCCGGCATGCCCAAGGCAAGGCCGACGATACAGGCGCCGGCAAGCCTCGGGACGATGCGGTATCTACCGGGCGGCGTCATCGAGCCGCTCTTTGAACATCCGCTTCAGGTCCTTGTTGAAGCGCGCCCGTCCATCCACTTCGGAAGGCAGGATGGCCCGGTTCAGTGCGTCGGTCAGCAGCGCATTGTCCAGGCCGACCGACTTGATATGCGGCGCCTTGAAGATCTTCTCGAGTTCGCTGCGCGAAAAGTGGTTGCCGAACCATTTGCGCTTATGCTTGTTGGCGACCAGCGTGATGCTCACCGAATTGCCGCGCAGCTCGCGGATCTTCGTGTAGAGCCGCTTGCCTTGCCGCAGCGAGGCGACGTTGAGCTCGAAGACGATGAAGATCTCGTCGCTCGTCGAAAGCACGGAATTCTGCCAGGGGGTTTCGATATTCGGCAGGTCGATGACGATGTCGTCGAACCGGTAGGCGACGAGGTCCAGCAGCCGGAACACGAAATCGGCGCCCTGCGGCTCAAACGGCAGCTGCGGCCTCTCGAACGAATAGAGGGTCAGGCCGGACGGGCGAGAGAGCTTGATGACGTCCATCAGTTCGACATCGAGCCTTTCAGGCTGGCCGATAATGCCGGCCAGGTCGAACTGGTTGAACAGGTTGAGATAGGCGCCGCAGTTGGCGCTCTGGAAATCGAGGTCGACGAGGCAGGTCGAAGCCGCCCGTTCGGTGGATTTCGAGGCCAGGAATTCCGCCGCCGACAGAGCGATCGTCGTGGCGCCGGCGCCGCCGCTGGCGCTGATGAAAGTGATGATGCGGCTCTTGGTGCCCTGGTTGCCGGTGTCGTGAAAGGTGACCGCGTTCAGCAGCTCCTTGGCGTCGAGCGGCTTGTGCAGCCAGTCCGAGGCGTTCATGCGAACCAGGATGCGCGTCTTTTCGGAGGTCAACTCGTCGGAGACCGCGATCAGCGGTACGGTCGCCCACAAGGCGCGCGCCGCGACGATGCCGGGCTCGCCGAGCAGCTCGCCATTGGCCAGGTCGAGGATGACGATGCCCGGGCGCGTCTCAGCGGGCGGGCCCTTAAGGAAGTCAGCCGTCTCGGAAATCCTGACATCGTAGATGGCCAGCGCATCGAGCCGCGTCGCCACCTCGCGCTTGAACTGCGGATCCGACGAGAATAGGGCCACCTGCTTTCGTTTGGTCGGCAGAACCTTGGTGTTGATGGCGTTCATGACGCGGTACTCTTCAGGTCTTCGCCCGTAACCGTGCTCAGCATGGAGGGCATGGTGATGTTCGCAAACCCCATCAGCCCTTGCAAAAAGAAGAACTGGAAGGTCCGGTTCTGAAGGCTGACGGTGATTGTCGGCACCGGTCCGCCGAACCGAGTCTGGTAGCCCAGGCCAGTGGCGGAATAGGCGATGACGACATTGTCGCGCCGCAGGCCAGGAAAGAAATGACACATACCCGGCCGCTGGTTAGTCGCCAGCGCGGGACAGGCGTCGTCATTAGTGACTGCCGTATCGCCGCGGAAGATGCGACTGAAATTGGCAGCATTGAATGTGCCGCCATTGCTACAAGCCCCTGTGCCGGCGGTATATGCGCAGACGAAGGGTCCATAAGCGGCGGCCACCACCGGCGCGCCCGGTGTCGTCGTCGGTGCGGCTGTAGCTAGCGCGGTGGCAACCGGATCGGAAATAGACGCCAGGCGCGCGCCTAACTGGACGGCCTTGGTGGCGGCGTTCCATTGATAGAGGGCATAGCCGAAATCGACGAAACCGAGAACAAGGGCAAACAGCAGCGTCGCCACGATGGTCATTTCTACCATCGCCGCGCCGTCTTCCGATTTCGCAAAACGCTTGATCATGGTCAGAATCGGATCAACCGCTCCTCGTGAGAGCCGGTCAGCGTGATCGGACCGATTCCGATGAACGACAGCATGCCGACGCCGGCATATGGATAGTTGCCGGCCGCTCGGACGATGCAGACTTGTGCCGTGGTGGAGCGGTATTGGGTGACGCCGGCGACGACGGCGTCGTGACAGGAAGCGGGGGCGGCGATGGTCACCGTGACATCCGATGTCTGCCAGCCGCTGACGCGCGGAACGTCTGTCACTGTTACCGCCGCCTTGCCGAACACAGCAATGTTGGTGGCGATATCGACGCAGTTGATCGCCGTGAAACCGGGGTAGCTAGTATAGAGTTGGCTGTTGCACCGCGCGGCAAAGCGTGCCGCGTCCGACAGGCCGGCCTCCATCAGCAGCTTGTTATGGATCAGATTGCCGAACTCGAACACGCCCGCCGACAAGATCAGCATCAGCGGCGTGATCAGCGTCATCTCGACGAGCACCGCACCACGGCTGTCGCGTCGAAATCTGTCGAGGTGGCGCCATAGCGTTCGGATCATCGCCATCACCGATAAAGCTGGGCTTCGTCGCGAAGGAAGTTGTCGAGTGTGCCCTGGCCGCCGCGACCGGTAATGTCGACAAGTTCAACCATCACCGACGCATCATCCGATGGTGACGCAACCGGTTCAGTGAGGAAGAAGCTGCCGAAGGCTTCGACCGGCAGATTGGTGCTGTGGCCGGACAGGCCGTTGCCCGCAGCTTCGAGTGCAGCGCAGTTCAGGATCGCGCCATAAATCAACCGACGATCAACGGAGGTGACGGGCGGTTGGCAAGCTGCCGACGGGGTTCCAATCTCTCCACCTGTCGACGCGGTGCCCACCAACCCGGCCGATATCTCGTAACGGTAGACCTCATAGCGCGTCGGCTTGGTTGTATCCCATGACGATGGATAGGAGGCGGAACCGAAGTTGGTGCTCCAATAGCCGGAAAAATTCCAATCTCCGTCGCCCATCCTGCCGCCTTGATACGGCGTTGTCGCATCGCGCGGAAGACCCATCGTTCCAGCTTCGGTGAAGGAAAGCTGGTTCATGGCAGCGCATTGATTGACGCTACCTGTGGTCTGTATAGCCCCTTTTCGGACATTGGCGGCCGG
Organism: Mesorhizobium sp. WSM4840; assembly: GCF_055811755.1. Classification (NCBI taxonomy): domain Bacteria; kingdom Pseudomonadati; phylum Pseudomonadota; class Alphaproteobacteria; order Hyphomicrobiales; family Phyllobacteriaceae; genus Mesorhizobium; species Mesorhizobium sp. WSM4840. The sequence continues at coordinate 75,106 of NZ_JBVVQD010000027.1, read as the reverse complement.
GCCGTATTCAGCACTATCGAAGTGGTTACCGTTGGCTCCAATCCCGAAACGAACGTTGAAGGCGTCTTGTACCGGGCCGGCGTTCTGACCTGTCTTCGTAGTCACGTTCGCGGAGTTATAGCAGCCAATCGGCCTTGATGTCGCGATCGTCTGAGCCAGCGCTTGAGCACCATTTCCCACACTTGGCGGAGGCTCGAGGAAGCCGAAATTACCTGGACCAGCAGCAGCCCCATTTCCAACTTTCCGCAGTTCGATCAACCGACGATGGACAGCCGGATTGGAAACAGCCTGCTCAAGCGTATAACCCCCGGCATTGTTTGTCCCGTTCACCATCTCATAGGGGTTGCACATGAAGACAGGCGTAAAATCGCAGACGCCGGAGGTGAAGCCCGCCACGGCGACTGCCCCGACATTGAAACTGTTGCTGGCGCCGGATGACAAGAAGGAAGCCGGAAAGATCGCGGCAAATCCGACCGGGGTTACCGTGACTTCCACAAAACGGGCAAGTCTGGCGTCATTCAGTTCGTCGGTGATCACATTGGCGGCCACGATCGGGAGATTGTCGGTGGCCGGCAACGAGCGAAGATAGCGGCGTGTTACTCCGGCGGCAGCTAGCGTTTGAGGAGGGCCGGAGGTCGAGAAGGCGTATCGATTGCTTACCAGCGTAGCGATCGCCCTGTCAGCACGGATGATAGCGCCCGACGTCCCATCCAGCTCAGCCGCGCCCGCCAAAGCAAACGCATCCGCCCCCTTCTGAAGATCGTTGTGAAGGTTGTTGACCCGGCTCATATCGATCGCCAGCAGGGAAAAACCGATGATTGCCGGCAGCATGATGCTGACCAGTATCAGCGCTATTCCCCTTTGATCGTGCCAGAACGCGCGAACAATCCGCAGCATGGTCTTACTCTTGGCTCCCCTGACGCCAGTCACTTTGCCTGACGCTGAACCCGCACTCTTCTATTCAACCCCGGTGTTGCCGACGTTGACCGTGATGGCCGGCGGAGGCGGCGGCGGTGGTGGAAATTTGTAACTCTGGGCAACAGCGGCAGCGCGCGCGCCATCGCCTTCGATCGCCGTGTTCCTCGACGCCGGATTGAGCGGATCGACGGTCTGCAGCAGCGAATTGTATTTCTGCGTGTCGCCGGCAGCCAGTGTCACCGTTTCGTAATTGTTCAGGTAGTCAGCGGCGCAGCCCGTCAGCCCGCCGGCGCACAAGAGGATGAGCAAGATCCTATTTCTTGACATAGAGCATCTTGTCCTTGGATTTGAGGTCGAGCATGTGGCCGTAGGGACCGACCACGCCTTCGCCCAGTTCATATTTGCGAACCATGTCCTTGGTCACTTCGAGCTGACCGAGAATGAAGAGCTCCGGGTCGTTGGCGGACCGTGTCTTGTCGAACGGCGTCGCCAGCTGCTCGCCAGGCTTTACCGGCCGCACGATACGCGGCGTCACGATCACGACCAGTTCGGTCTCTTCCTTCTGGTTGCTCGAATTCCGGAATAGCGTCCCGACGATCGGCACCTGGCCGAGCCACGGCACCTGCCTCTGGATCTTGGTGTTCTTGCTGGACAAGAGCCCGCCGACCGCGAAGCTCTGGCCGTCGCGCAACTCGACGACGGTAGACAGCTTGCGGTTGGTGAAGATCGGGTCGCCGGCGACGGTGAAACCGGTGAGGTCGCTGACTTCCGGCGCCAGCCTGATGTTGATCTTGTCGTTGTTGAGCACGACCGGCGTGAACAGCAGATTGACGCCGAACTGCTTGTACTCGATGCTGATCTCGCCATCCTCGTCCAAGGTGCGGATAGGTACCTCGCCGCCGGCATTGAAGCTGGCGAGCTCACCGGAAAGAGTGGTGAGGTTGGGTTCGGCAAGCGTGCGCACCACCCCCTTGGCCTCGAGAGCCTCGATGATCAGGTCGACCTTGATGTTGCTGTCGATGACGCGAGTGATCAGCGCCGCGAATGGGTTGGTGTTCGAAAGAAGGCCGGTAAGCAGATTGCCGGGCCCCAGCACCACACCGTCCTCGTCGACGGCGGCTATGCCCGTTGCGGTGCGGGTCGTGCCGCTGCCGTTGGTGCTCCTGATTGAGACGCCAAGATCGCGGCCGGCATTGCGCTTGGCCTCCAGCACCCGCACTTCGAGGTTTACCTGCTGGCTGTCGTCGACGGTCACGGCGTTTATGATCGCATCGGGGCCATATTGCTGGGCAACCTCCATGATCGCCGCCAGCGTGGCGCCGTCCTTGACATGGCCGCCAAGCCTGACCTTGCCGTTGATCGAACCAATATCGATGCGCGCCGTGGGAGCGACCTGCCGGATCGCCTGCGCCATGTCGCTCACGTCGACGCCGACCTCGATCTGGATCACGCCGAGCGAACGCTTGTCTTCTGAAAAGAGGTTGACGGTGGTGGTGCCGGCGCTCTTGCCGATGACATAGAGCGTCCGGTCGGTCATTGGCTGGGCGTCGGCGATCTTCTCGTCGCCGACGACGATATCGCCGAGAGTGGCGTTCACCTGGATCGTCACCGACTGCGACATGGGCAGGAAAACACGGTGGACGCTGGGGTTCGACACATCGATCCTGCGGTCGGCTGCATGAGCAGGAAGATCGATCGGCAGTAGCATGACCGAACAGGCTAGCGCGGCAGCCGCCAGTGGTCCCCGGAACATACGCATCTAGACTACCCCCCTTGCCGATTCGTTCGGCAATACCCTAGCGCTATTTTTGTCGCGGCACGTCGTAAGATTCAAGCTTCACACCCCTGAAGACGCCGATTGTCGCACGTGTCGGCGGCTCCGGCTGCACATATTTGATCACTTCCTTAACCACTTCTTGCATCTGGGGTGCTGAGGCCACTGCCGGAGCAGGTTTTGCCTTGCTCAACAGGTCGAGCCTGCTTCCCACCCGTTCCACGGCCTGGGTCAGTCCGTTGATCTTGTCGTCCGCGCGCTTGCGCTCGGCTGCTGCCTCAGCCTCGGCTGCTGCCTGCTTGGCGAGTTCGGCCTGCCTAGCGGCAACATCGGCCGGCGTCTCGCCGGTCAGGTCCGAAAGCGTGACGCGTTCGGTCGTCTCGCCCTCGCTGGCGGCTGCCTGGCGAAGCGCCAGGGACAGCTGGCCGGCGTCGGCGGCGAGGGTAAGCTTCTGTGCGTCCTTGGTGCTGGCCTCGAGCGTGACCGCCTTCACCACCGTCGGGTTCTCGGTGCTTTCATCGGCGACCTGGTCGACGGCGAGCACCTTCATGCTCTGCAAAAGCACATCGACAAAACTCTGATCCGCCCCCTGGCCGGTGCGCACCTTGCGCGTCAGCAGCACATCGACCCGGTCGCCGGGGAAAACGAACCCGGCGACGCCGAGCACGTCGTTGACCCTGATGGAAACGGCCTTCATGCCTTCGCCGAGCACCGCTGAAAGTGTGGCACGCTGGCCGGGGCCAGTAATCTTGGTGGCGAGAACAGGCTCGTTGACACCGATCGCCTGCAGCGCCTGCCTGGTGCCTTCGCCCTCCAGCATTTCTTTCGTTGTCTTGAAAGCTCCGGTCGGAACCGCACCTGAGGGCCAGGCGACTTCGCGCAACTTGTCCGCCGACAGCGTGTCGCCGAACTTCAACGGCATCGCGGCCACCACAACCGTGTCGCGCTGGACATCATCCGGCCGCGCCATTGCACTGCGCTGGCTAGCCAGCCAAAGATTGGCGAGCACCACCGCCAGCACGCCGAACACGCCGGCGAGAACGATCATGATGACACTGTTTGCGCGCATTTCTTGCCCCACCCGACTGCGTTTGCACAGCTCACTGCATTACTCTTGATCATCGACGCCGGGATGTCACCGGCGTCGATGATTAGATCAAGATATCACGGCAGCGCCGCCTGGAGCGTCGTCCACTGGCCAGTGACCCACGCGCCGACAAGGATGATGGTGGCGATCACCGCCACGGTGATGATGCCGAGCAGAATGGTATATTCGACCATGGCAGCGCCGTTTTCGTCGTCGCGGAACTGCCGGGTCATCGTCATGAGCTTCTTCATGCCAATTTCTCCCTTTGGAGGTTTGAACCCGACGAGACGAGCCAAGGATGAAATCCATACCCAAGCATCCCCCGTCATCTCGATCTAAGTCCCGACGAAAATCAGAGTCAAACGGGATTAAGGGTTTCTTAACTTTCCTATACATGATCTGGCAAGAATATTGTCGATCTCAGGCGGACCAAAACATTGATTCGGCTCGTTTTTCAACCCTCTTAACCATTCGTTCACAATTTGGCCGCGGGTATGGCGGAAGTGGGGCAGCATTAGCGGTGATGCATATTCCTTTATATCTAAGGGCTTAGGTGGGCCCCATGACGGCTTTGTGGCAAAAAAGGCACTTGCATTGAAAAGCGAGTACTCGTGTTCCATTAGGACAGCGCCACTGACCAGATAAGCGTCGCGTTTTACTGATGCTTGATCTTAACTATGTCTGAAGTATTAAATTGCATGGTGTGCGGCTGGCGCTTGTGCCCTGCGTGGTTAACGTTTAGTTTCCGTGGCGACGGATTCTCGGGGGAGTATAACGCGATATGCTGGGGCGGTTCACCAAAGGGCCAAGCGAGTTGCGAGTCGAGCCAAAGGTCGAGCCGATGGCGGTTTTGCCCGCCACCCCGACGGTTTCTCCTGTTGTCGACCTCCAGCCGCATGGTGACGAGTTCCTGTCGCTCAAGGTCGAGCTCCACCGCCACCTCATTGATCGCTTCAACCTGACCGCCCTTGAAAACGCGTCCAAGGATGAAATCCTGAATGAGATCCGGCCGATCGTGCGGGAATTTGTCCGGGCTCGCAACGTGCCGCTGAATGCTCGCGAGCTCGATCAATTGACCAGCGACACCGCCGACGAGATGCTCGGCCTGGGGCCGATCGAGCCGCTGCTGAAAGACGATTCAATTTCCGACATACTGATCAACACGCACAATCGCGTTTTCATCGAGCGGCGCGGCGTGATCGAGGAGACCTCGATCCGTTTCCGCGACGAGGCGCATCTGCTGCGTGTCATCAACAAGATTGTCTCGGCGATCGGCCGACGCGTCGATGAATCGGCGCCGATGGTGGATGCGCGGCTGGAAGATGGGTCGCGTGTCAACATCGCGGTGCGGCCGATCTCGGTCGACGGCCCGCTGGTGTCTATCCGCAAATTCTCCAAGAATCCCTATTCGCTCGAACGCCTGATGGCGTTCAATTCAATCCGCCAGCCGATGATCGACCTTCTGCGGATCGCGGTGCAGGCACGCAAGTCGATCCTGGTTTCAGGCGGCACCGGCAGCGGCAAGACGACCTTGCTCAACGCCTTGTCGAGCTACATCCCGGCCAGGGAGCGCCTGATCACCATCGAAGACGCGGCGGAACTGCAATTGCAGCAGCCGCATGTCGGCCGCCTCGAAACCCGCCCGCCCAATGTCGAGGGCAAGGGCGAGGTCCGCCAGCGCGAACTGCTGAAGAACGCGCTGCGGATGCGGCCCGACCGCATCATCGTCGGCGAGGTGCGCGGCGAGGAAGCCTTCGACATGCTGCAGGCCATGAACACCGGCCACGAAGGCTCGATGACCACCATCCACGCCAACACGCCGCGGGACGCGATATCGCGATTGGAACAGATGGTCGGCATGGCGGGCATGCCGATGAGCCATGATTCAATCCGGGCGCAAATCGCGTCGGCGATCGACATCATCGTGCAGACGCAGCGTCTTTCGGACGGGGGAAGGCGGGTTGTTTCGATATCGGAACTGACTGGTATGGAAGGCAATGTCGTCCAGCTTCAGGAACTTTACCATTTCGTTCGCCGCGAGGTGAATGCGGAGGGTCAGATCGTCGGTGAATTTCGCGCCACCGGCATCCGTCCCCGCTTTGCCCAGGAAGCGGCGACGCTCGGCCATCACTTCGCCAAGGATGCTTTCAACCCGCAGGTTCCGCTTTGATGCCGTCGGGCCAGACTTTACTTTACCTCATCTATGTGCTGGTGGCAGCGTCGGTTATACTCGCGGCCGAGGCTCTGTACGTGACCTACGCCAAACGCCGCTCAACGGTCAGCACGATCAACCGTCGGCTGAAGCGGCTCGCTGACGAGGTTCCGGCCGAACAGACCTTGCAGGGATTGCTGCGAGAACGTGGGCTCACCGGCTCGGGCGACTTTCTGTTTGGCCTGATCGGGCTGAACAGGCTCTACACCCAGTCCGGTATTACCGGGAATCCGCTGTCGTTTGTCGCGATATTTATTCTCGCTGGACTGGTACTGGCACTGGTATTTGCGTTCCTGCTGCACTTTTCCGCCGTGGTTTCGTGTATCATCTTTCTTCTCGTCGGATTCGTCTTGCCGTTTCTGGTTCTCCGCCGCGCGCGCGCCAAGCGAATCCAGAAATTCGCGAAGCAATTGCCGGATGCACTTGACATGATCGTGCGTTCGCTGCGCGCCGGTCATCCGACTTCCGTGGCGATAGGTCTTGTCGCCCGTGAAATGCCTGATCCGCTCGGCACCGAGTTCGGCATCGTTTCCGACGAAATCACCTTCGGCCTTAGCCTTGAAAACGCGGTGCGGAAACTCTCGCAACGCGTCGGCTTCGAGGGCCTTCAACTGCTGTCTGTGTCGCTGTCGATTCAGGCCAAGACCGGTGGCAATTTGACCGAGATTCTGTCGAACCTCTCATCGGTGTTGCGCGAACGGCAGAAACTGCGGTTGAAAATCAGGGCGCTCTCGGCCGAGGGCCGAATGTCCGCGTGGATCATTTCCCTGTTTCCGCTCTTGATGTTCGGCATCCTCACAGGCCTCGCTCCGAGCTACTACGGTGATGTATGGGACAATCCGCTGATAATGCCTGTGTTCCTGATTTTCGGGCTGTGGGCGCTGCTGGGTGACTTCATCATGTATCGTATGGTCAATTTCGATTTCTGACGGAGGCGAGCCATAAACCTCCTTTCGAATACCCAGGATCTTAGCCTTCTGGTTTCCATTGCCGTCTTCCTGGCGGCCGTAGCGCTTTTCCTGGTTGGCTCGCTCGTCTTCTTGCCGGCGCTGCAGACGAGGAAACTGGTTTCGCAAAGCCTGATGGCAGAGAGCATTCCCAACCGGCGTTCGCTTGTCGGACAGGAAGAACTGGCAAGGATCTCAGCGCAGCGGCCGGTCGATGCCTATTTTCGATCGATCGAAAAGGAGCGGGACGAACCCAGCGCCCTGGACGCGAAGCTCTTTCGTGCCGGCTTCTATCAGACAAGCGCTCCACTCATTTATACTTTGTCGCGCCTTGGTGCGGTCTGTGTCGGCTTTGCCGTGACCTATGCGGTCCTGTCGCGGATATTGCCGCCCCAACTGCCCAGCCTTGTCGCTTTTGGAGGTTCAGCCTTGCTTGGGCTGGCATGCATTGTCATACCAAGCATCGCGCTCGACCGGTTCGAGAATGGGCAGAAGCAGATCTATCGTCGCGGCTTTCCGGATTTCATGGATATGATGATCACCTGCGCCGACGCGGGCATGAGCCTCGAGGCGGCCGTCGAGCGCGTCAGCAACGAACTAGCCGGCACCCACAGATGGCTTGGTATCCAGCTTTCGATCATGACTCTGCAGTTGCGCGCCGGCAAGCCATTGCGCGAGGCGCTGCGCGAACTGTCTGATCGCATCGGGCTTGAAGAGGCGCGGGCGCTGGCGGTTCTGTTCCGGCAATCCGAGGAACTCGGTACAAGTTTGACAGAGGCCTTGCGCGTATACAGCGACGAAATGCGTGGACAGAGAATCCTTCGGGCCGAGGAACGCGCCAATGCCTTGCCGGTGAAGATGATGATTCCATTGGGACTGTGCATCTTTCCGGTGGTGATGATGGTCGTCATGCTGCCTGTTATTATTCGAATGAAGGGCATTTTCTTCTAGGCAGGTATATGCTTTGGTCGAAATACAGAGTCGGGGGACTCTTTTGAGGGACAAAATGACAGGGACAATGCGCCTCGCAGCCGTAGCCGGTTTGCTGCTTATCGTGCTTTCCGGCTGTCAGACGGCTGATAGCGGCGTGGTCCGCACCAACGAGCCCTCAAAAGGTGACGTGACAGCCTTTGGCGATGCCTTCGATGGGCTGAAGACGGTCAGCGACGTCGAGTACTACGCCTCGGACCAGGCTGTTGCCGAAGCCAAGAACCAGTTCCGTGCGGAAAACTACGGCAATGCCGGAGCCCTGTTCTACAAGGCGACGCAACTGGCGCCCAATGATGGTGGTGCCTGGATGGGTCTGGCCGCCTGCAGCGATCGCATCCGCCGCTTCGACCTCTCCGACCACGCCTATCGCCAGGCCTTCCGGCTGGTCGGCGGGACGCCCGAATATTACAACAATGTCGGCTATTCCTATCTGCTGCGCGGCAAGCTGCAGGACGCACGCAGCAATTTCCTCAAGGCTTATGAGCTGGCGCCCAACGATCCGACCGTGGCCAACAATCTGCAGCTCCTGTCGTCCAGCGTGAAGAATCTCGAGCGGTAAGGCTATCGCATGTTGCTCGCCGCATCGCTGCTGCTGAAGGGACTAGCCATTCCTTTGCTGGCAAGGATCGCCTGGCTCGACTTCACCACCCAGAAGATATCCAACCAGAATGTGCTGCTGCTGCTTTGCCTGGGGTTGGGCTCGCTGACGCTCCTGTCGGTGCAATCCGGGTCGTGGTGGGACATGGGCCTGAGTGCGCTTGCCGGTCTTTTGCTGTTTGTTGCGCTCTTCCCGTTCTGGGCCCTGCGCAAGATCGGGGCCGGCGATGTCAAGCTGATGGCGGTGGTGCCGTTGCTGATCGGCGGGAGCGGCCTTGTCGTATTTTCAGTGCTGCTGCTGGTTTTCGCCCTCGCCACAGCATTGATCGTGAAAAATCCGTTCATGCTGCCCGCGGGAGTCTTTCGCCTGTACGTTCAGCACCTGGACCGCAAAGGCGTTGTGCCGTTCGGCGTACCGATCTCGCTCGCAGCGATCTGCACGATAGCGTTTCAGGCCTATAGCAACTTGACGGTCCTAAGCGGCATCTCGGTCTGACACTCGTGGCGCGCAAATCACCTTCTCAAATTAACCTTTCGGAAACCATTAACTTGCGCTCAAACCGGCGAAGTGCTTGGATTGGGCCTTGCCGGCGGGGCGCCGTATGGACATTCTCAATCTCAAAGCGCTTTTGATTGCGGTTCTGGTCTTCGTTCCGATCGAGCGCCTCTTCGCTCTAAGGCCAGGTCAAAAGATCCTCAGGAAAGCCTTCTTCAACGATCTCATCTACGCTCTGTTCAATGGCGTTCCTATAAGCCTTGGCCTGATCGCAGCTGTTACACTGGCAACAGGCACGGTGGGGCAGTTGATACCAGTCTACATCAGTAGCTCAGTTTCATCACAGCCATTTTGGCTCCAGGTTATTGAAATCATAGTCATCGCGGATATTGGCTTTTACTTGGCGCATCGTATGTTCCACGCCGTCCCGTTTTTATGGCGCTTCCATGCGATTCATCACAGTATTGAAGAACTTGACTGGCTGGCGGCGCACAGGGTTCATCCTGTTGATCAGGTTCTGACGAAGAGCGCGTCACTCGTGCCAGTTTACCTGCTGGGTTTCAGCAGCCCGGCGATCGCCCTGTTCGCGTTGATGTATCACGCCCACGGCTTGCTGCTGCACGCCAACGTAAAGCTAAACATCGGACCGCTTCGATGGATGATCGCCTCGCCCCAGTTCCATCATTGGCATCACGCTCATGAGCGAGTGGCATACGACAAGAACTTCGCAGGTCAACTTTCATTCATCGACGCGCTCTTTGGAACGATGTACCTGCCCGGTAAGGCTGTGCCGGAGCGCTATGGCGTCGATGATACCATTCCACCAACTTACGTCGAGCAACTCGCCTATCCATTTATTCCGAAGGGCAAAATCCATGAAGCTCCCACCAGCGGCGACGCGTGATTTCATCGGGCGCGCAATGATGATACTTTACTTCACGGTCTGCGCGACTTTGAAGGCCGGAGCATTGGTTACAGCTCTTCGCGGCGCAGAATGGCCAATAGCGCGAATTATCGGGCTCGTAGCAGACGTTGCCGCTCTCGGCTTCCTCGTTCTCGTTGTTGCAACGACAGTGGCGCGTCTTCCGCCGGTGAAGACAGCGCAGGGACTGGAACCTCGAATCTCGGCGCTGATCGGATGCTTTGCCACCGTAACATTGATCGCCGTCCCTCGAGTCGCGATACTTCCGCAGATTGAGTTCACTGCAGACCTGATTACCATCATCGGCTTCGCTCTTTGCGTTTGGTGCCTATGGTGGCTCGGCAGATCGTTCAGCATCGCTGCTCAGGCCAGACGGCTCGTCACCGCAGGCCCCTATCAAATCGTGCGCCACCCGCTTTATGTCTGCGAGGCGCTCGTCCTGCTCGGCATTCTTCTCGGTAATCCGACATGGGCAACGGTCGCAATCTGCGCGATCGCCGTTGCTTTCCAATACCGGCGGATAGTTAACGAGGAGAGGGTCTTGCGAGCGACATTTCCCGAATATCATGAATACGCCCAGCGCGTTCCGATGCTCTTGCCTCGTTTTTCTGGCGCATCTTTGCCGGCGGCTGACCCGCGATAACCTGTGTCGCATCTCAAAACACGCTCAAGGCGGGTAAATTCATCCAATACTGCGGTGAGGATTATGGCGCAAGAAACTACCTTTACGCGACGTTGATCACTTCAGGCCTGCTTGGGGCTGTTGACCTGCTGTGGCTGCCCTATTGGACCGTCCGCTTTTCGCCACTTAATTGGCATGACATTAGAGCAGTGGCACTATGCATCTGCTTGGCTGGTTTGGTTTCGTGGCTTGTCACGCGGCGCCTACGGGATGATTGTTCGCGGGCAGGCCAATTTGTTCGCCGGGCTTCCGAGTTCCTTGGAAGCTTGGTGCTTGTCGCGGCAGCCTTTGTCCCACTGCTGATCTGCACGACTATTTTAATCCATGTGGCCAGCGCCACTGGGCGCTCGCTTGCCGACCCGGTGCTCGCCGCTATCGATGCGCGAATGGGCTTCGATTGGCTTTGGTTCCTCTCCGTCACAAATAACCAGCTGGTAGCTCCTGTGCTGATCTTTGCCTACCATGCGCTCGGACCACAGGTGCCGTTTGTCCTATTGTTGAATATAGCTACAAACAGAAATGACAGGAGCTTGCAATTCATCGCCATGCTAGCCGTCTCATCGGTGCTCGCTGGAGCGATAATGACGCTCGTACCGGCTGAAGGCGCCTATGCGTACTTCAAGCCAACTGGAGAACAGTTCAACCATTTCACAGCCCAGGCAGGCATGTAGCATCACGAGACTTTGATGGCACTGCGATCCGGAGAACCGTTCGATCTGATCATGACCAGAAGCAATGGACTGGTTACCTTCCCGTCTTACCATACAGCTCTCGGTATAATAGTCGTCTATGCGCTTCGCGACTAACGCTGGCTGATGTGGCCGATAGCTGTTTTGAATGCTCTGATGATCATCGCCACCCTTCCCGAGGGTGGGCATCACCTGATTGATGTGCTTGCTGGCGCAATGGTTGGCGTGGCTTCGATCTTTGCCGTAAGAATGATTGGCGCTTATGAGCGCGGAAAGGTCGACAGCGTCGCGAGATCAGCGGTGAGATCGGAAGCGGGCCGCTGAGTCGGAAAGTTCGCCGCGCGTAAATCACAGAAAATTACGGCGGGGGCTCTCTAAGTGCCTGAAAATATGGCGATCCCGACAGGGCGGGACGAAGACGCTACCGGGTGAGGGATTTGTGTGACGTGCCTGATCGCGATGGCGGCGTCGACAGGAAACGCCCGCTGATGTTTTTGGCGCTACTTTATTGAAAAGCGTGGTGATCCCGACAGGAATCGAACCTGTGACCTACAGATTAGGAAACTTCCTACAATCCCTGCAGCGCAAGGCTTTGTCTGGCCAATGTCGCGTCCATGTCGCAGTCACTGCAGCAGAGCCGCCTCGGCGTTGGCCAATTCTGCGGCGTCATCGGACCGGGGAAACAGATGGCCGCAGGTGTCCATCGTCAGCCGGGGACATGATAGATGCGCTCGCCGGTCTTGATTGAAATATTGCCCTTGATGTCACAGCCAGCAGACGAGACGAATGCACTTACCGCATTCGTCAGATTGGATGAGTTCGACCACAGGTAATTGCCTGCTGTGCCGCCCATGGCAGCGACAAGTATCCAGCCATATGGAATGCTGTTGCGGGGCTTTGCTTTGCCCCATGGAAGATCGGCCATTGCCATCTCTCCCCCAGGGGAGAATGCGTTGGGGCGGCTTCGTCAAGCGGTTGCTAATGCAAGGCTTGACCTTGGATCGAGGTCGTGGTTCCTTTACCAAAAAAAGGAGGGAACCAACCCCCATGAAGAAGAAGCTGAAATTCAATTCAGCCAAAGTCCGAAGCGAACTGGTCGAGATCCAAGGCGGGAAATGCTACTATTGCAGGGAACCGTTCACCGAGACCGGACCGAAGCAAGCCACCCTAGAGCACAAGAAGCCCAAAATGCATGGCGGCACGAACAAGCGGTCCAATCTGGCCGCCGCTTGCCGTAAGTGCAATCAGCGTCTCGGCCGGCAAATGAACGCTGCCAAGCAACGAAAAGCTATGGGCGCCGAGCGCTCGAATGCGCCTGGAGTCTGAATGCGCGACAGCGGACTGACAGATCGTCCAGGCCGCGGCTGGACGCCCTGGGCGGAAGGCACCGGCGAGAGCGCCATCGATAAGATCTGGTGGGCGGCAAGGGTCTTGCACTTTCCCAAGCTGAGCGTTTCATGCTGGTTCGTCGGTATCGAGCACTGGGGATATCGCCAGCCTCGATGGTGTATGCGGAAGAAGCCGGCCGACTGGCAGCCTTTGCCCGATGTCTACGGATTGGCGCGCGAGGGGGAAAAGCTGGCGGCGATAGAGCGATTCCGGGCCGGAGCTCAGGCCAGGGCTTTGCAGCGCCTCATTCAGGCCGGCGAGAAGCGCCGGCGTGCGCGAGGCGCTTCGAGCGGCCAGCCGGAACGCGCGCTGGTGGGGCTCCTAAGGGCTAATCCAAGAGGCACTGGCACGCGAGCTTCCACTCGTCAGCCTGTATGATTCAGTAGTCTGGTGGAGGTGTCTCGACGATGTTCGGTATTGGCGCGATCGATGCCTTCTACGGTAATCGCGAACATCCCGTTTTCGACCCTTCCTATCCAGCCCTTTGCTTTTAGATACCAGAGATGAAACTCCAGATGTTCACGCGGACAGCCCGACATGCGTTCGAGTTCTTCATCGCCAATGCCAGGATTGTTGACGTCTTGTCGGCGTTTGACATAAAGTAGCGAGAGCAGTTTGGCCTGAATGACGCCGTCCCGTTCGATTCCTTTAGTGTTGCTGACTTCCTCAATCAACTCGCGGCGAAGTTTCAAATGGTCTTTATACTGAATGTCGTACTGCACGCGTTTGACCGGATCTTTGAGAGTATTATGGGCCTCCGCGATTTCACTGAAGCGTGATGCATCGCCGGTATCCTGATTGTCGGGATGGTAGCGCATAGCAAAATAACGAAATACCCGTTCTATCGTTTCCGAGTTGGCGTTCGGGCTGATTTCCAGGAGTTCGTAGTAGTCAATGAACAAAGTGGTGCTCCCACAACATCGCTATTGCGCACACAGTCGAGAGAACGTCGCCGGAGTGCCTTGCGGTCATAGCCAGTCGATGGTGCGCTCGATGATGCCCATCAACACGTTGAAGGCCAGAAATCCGCGCTTCCGGGTTTCTACTCGCTCAATTCGTGGCATTAGTCCCCCTCCCGTTTTGCAGATACTAGCGCGCAAGCTTCGCCCCTGCAAAGGGCTGCCCTCATTCCGGTCATCCGCCGATATACGTCGGCGATCATTCTCTCCAGTCGGGATCACTGATGCCCGCCTGGTAGTCCTCGTGCACCGATCCGATTTCGATTGACGGATCGTCTTCCAAGGCTCGAACTGCCCTCGCTATGAGTCGCTATTGGTGATCTCTGGTATAAGTGTCTGCTATGAAGGTAATCATGGACAACCGTTACCCGCCAGACTCGGACTTCGTCTGAATGGCGGCAAACGAATTCGGGCCGAGACCTGCGATGCCTTCAGGGCTTGTGTGGCGGCGCCGATCAATCGCGCCGGAATGTCCGTGATGGATCGGAGCAGGCGCAATGTGCTGATCGGTGCGTCTATCTTCGGAGCCCTGAGCCTTGCGGGGCTGCTTCCTACCATGTGCGCAATGCGGCAAATCAGGACAAAATCCCCCATGGCCGAAACCAGCCGTCCCAAACGGCCGCCGGGACAGGCGAAGCCGTTGCTGAAGGAAGATATCGCGCCGGTGCTTGCGCGCCTTGATGCCTGGTATGCTGCCCATCTGCCGCCAGACAAATATGTGTTCAATCCGCCGGCCACGGACGCGCAACTGGATGCGTTCGAGCGCCTGATCGGCCTCAAGATGCCGCGCGCCTATCGCGACCTATACCGATGGCACGACGGCGAAAACGACGACCGTAGGGGCCATATCTATGGGCATCCGCTGCTGCCGCTGCATCAGGCAGGGGCGCAATGGAAAGCCTGGGTCGATGTGCTCGCCGATTTCGGCGGCAATCGCTATGAAATTCCCGGAGGGGCGTGGCCTGAACACGCGGTTGACCCGGCCTATATCAATCCGCGATGGATACCGCTGACCCATGATGGCTCAGGCAATCATATCGGTCTCGATTTCGATCCCTGGCTCAGCGGTCGCGTCGGCCAGGTCATCCTCTTTGGGCGCGACGAAGACGTGAAGGCGGTGCTTGCGGAATCCCTTGGCAAGTTCCTCGAGTGGATCGCCGGCCTGCTGGAAAGCGGCAATTTCAGATTGGAAGCGGCGGAAGAGCCAGTGCTGCGCCGGTTCCGATTGAAAGCCCCCCCATCAAACGACTTCCACGAAGGCGCACGAAGTCTTCTGGGCGCACCTGGCCCCTTCCTATGACGGCACGTATTTCGGTGACGCACGTCCGTGCGAAGCGGGATAGGCATGGCATCGTGAGTCTGCAGGGTTGCAACTTGGTATTAGCCCTTGCCAGTGAGATCGAGACGAGGAATATAATCCTTCGTTGCGGCGACCACGAAACCGAGATCGCAATTCTCAAAGGGCGATGTGGCGCTCCAAAAACTTAAAATCGGTGGCTTCGGCTCTAGGCGTGCCGTTGGCGTTCATCGGGTTAGCCGGTTGACCGTCTCAATAATGGCCTTCGCAAGCGCTCCGCCCTCATGGACCGGCTCAGGACCATAGAGCAGCAGGAAAGCTTCTTCGCTCGGCAGCACGCCGGCGGGGCATGTCTGTTCAATAGCCATGCGAACCAGTTTGAGCGCGGCCCAGTCATTGCAGATGTTATCTTGGGCTTCCTCGCTGAGATGGTCGGCCCGACAGCCGCTGCGGAGTGGGCAACGACCGCCGGGCCTAACCGGCGGGGTGTGGGCGTGTCCGCCGGCTGGGACGAACAATAGCCATTTCATTCAGAATTGCTAATTTAGTAAATGATCATGATCCGCCCTCTAGCCACCAAATGGGACGGGCCTAGACTCGATTCCGTGCGTAAACCAGTGCGTGCCGACCCGGCCGGCTTGAGTTCATTCCTCCGATGATGCCTACCTTGGTCGCCAAGCCGCCCCAAGGCGATGACTGGATGCATGAAGCCAAATTCGACGGCTTACCGCTCGCAAATTATCATCGAGGACGGTGGCGTTCGCATTTTCACCCGGAGAGGCCTTGATTGGACTGCCAAGTACCGCGATCTCGCCGAGGCAGCCAAAGATCTCAACGTACAGAACGCCATCATTGACGGCGATGTCGTCGTCTTGAATGAGGCCGTTTGCAACATGGGGCGACATGAGCACCGAGAAAATCAAACGTAAGTATATGATTTTCTTGGTGATCCCGACAGGAATCGAACCTGTGACCTACAGATTAGGAATCTGCCGCTCTATCCTACTGAGCTACGGGACCACGCGGCCCGACACATAACCGCTTCGGACCGTTTCGCCAAGAGGCAGGCTTGATGCAATCGGCCGGTTGCGAGTGGATCGCAAAGATGAGCTGCGGATAGCGGAACTTCGGACCACCGCCGCGCTTTAGTGTGCCGAAGGAGAAGCCGCATGAGTGCTACGAAAGAGTTCTTTGAAACCTGGCTCCAGGAGAACGTCGGCGACCTGCCCGCTGAAAGCGAGGTGAGCGTGGCGGTCCTGGCTCAGCAATTCGAACAGGATGCCGACGCGGCCGGCTATGGTCACGAGGTGCGCGAAGACGAGATCGGCGACATTGAAGAGGCTATTGCGGAAGCCCTGAGCAAGGCCAGGGCAGGCGCAAAGCCGCAGGCTGCGGCCGAAGAGAGTGATCCGGCGCCCGTCATGGAGGCGCTGGAGGTCGACGACCCGAAGAGCGGACCATAGCGGTCCAGGCACCATCGATTGATTTTCGCATAGCTTCTTCCCAACGGTTGCGGCTCCCTCCACATGGCAGGGCTATCGCATATTGGTAAGTACCCCTCACCCGGATTGCCAACCGAATTGCGAAGGGCAATTCGGGGCAATCCGACCTCTCCCCAAGGGGAGAGGAGCCAGTGCTGACGCTTCTCTCTTCTCCCCGGCGGGGAGAAGGTGGCCGCCCACGGGTCTTGCCTCCGGCAAGCCCGAGGACAGGCTCCGCGGCCGGATGAGGGGCGGTTCTCATATGCGATTGCCCTACCCTATATGGGGGCAAGCCCGAGAGTAGGCTTTGTATGCATCAGGCGGCCAGCGCCGCCTCCGCGAGCTTCACCCAATAGCTCATGCCGTGCGGGATGACCTCGTCGTTGAAGTCGTAGGCCGGATTGTGGAGACCGGCGGTGTCGCCATTGCCGATGAAGATGAAGGCGCCGGGCCGCGCCTCCAGCATATAGGAGAAATCCTCGCCGCCCATCACCGGCTGGATGGCGCGGTGGACATGGGCCTCGCCGGCGACATCAGCCGCGACGTCGCTGGCAAAGGCCGTCTCCTCCGGATGGTTGAAGGTGACGGGATAATTGGCGTTGTAGTCGACCTCGATCGTTGCGCCGAAGGCCGCGCCCACGCCCTCGCAGATGGCGCGCACACGCTGCTCAGCCTTCCTGGCGACCTCCCCCTTCAGCGTGCGCACGGTGCCGGCGATCTCGGCGCTCTCGGGAATGACGTTGTAGGCGTCGCCGGCGTGGAACTTCGTCACCGACACCACGACAGCCTCGACCGGATCGGTGCTGCGCGAGGCGATCGTCTGCAGCGCGCCGACGAGCTGGCTGGTGATGACGATCGGGTCGATCGTGCCGTGCGGCATCGCCGCATGCCCGCCCCGGCCCTTGACGGTGATGGTGAATTCGGCGGTCGCCGCCATGATCGGGCCCGGCTTGATGGCGAATTGCCCGACCGGCAGGCCCGGCATGTTGTGCATGCCGAACACCTTGGAGATGCCGAAGCGCTCCATCATGCCGTCCTTGACCATCTCGTTGCCGCCGCCGCCGCCTTCTTCGGCCGGCTGGAAGATCACCGCAACGGAACCGGCGAAATTGCGCGTCTCGGCAAGGTATTTGGCAGCACCGAGCAGCATCGCGGTGTGTCCGTCATGGCCGCAGGCGTGCATCTTGCCCGGAACGGTCGAGGCGTAGGGTTTTCCGGTGATCTCGTTGAGCGGCAGCGCGTCCATGTCGGCGCGCAGGCCGATGCTCGTGCCTTCGCCCAGTCGGCCGCGGATGATGCCGACGACGCCGGTCTTGCCGAGGCCGGTCACCACATCGTCGCAACCGAAGGCCTTCAGCTTGTCGGTGACGAAGGCGGCGGTCTTGAAGACGTCGAAATTCAGCTCCGGCGTCTGGTGCAGATGGCGGCGCCAGCCGGCGACCTCGTCTTGCATTTCGGCGGCGCGGTTCAGGATCGGCATGATGGTTCCATCTCGCTGTTGGAGCAGACGGGCTCTGCCTGCTGCTTTGCAAATTGTGCCTGCTGTTTTACAATTGTCATTCAGGCACTTTGCCATGTTGACGTCACATAGGCTAAATAGCACCGCAAGATTGCGATCCGGATAGGGGCCGGATCACCATGCTGGCGATCGCGTAACAAATCTTACGGAGCCAGAGGCGACTGCGGCAAGAGGCGATTTCGGATTCCACCATGCGGTACAGGCATTTCCTCAAACTAAAGCGCGTCGCGTTTGACCGGCCTCATGCGACGACGCGCTTTAGCGTTGTTGTTTTTATGCATGTCGTTATCGCAAAACCGCTGCGCACTTTTGCGCGACATGCACGTTGGTTTATGCATGTCGTTATCGCAAAACCGCTGCACACTTTTGCGCGACATGCATTATTGCTGGCGGGCGCCGTGGCGCTTCCGGTGCTGGCCGGACCGGCTCTCGCCAATCCGACGATCGTGTTCGACCTGGGGAATGGCAAGATTCTCCAGCACCAGGAGGCTTTCAAGCGCTGGTATCCTGCCTCGCTGACCAAGCTGATGACCGCCTATGTGGCATTTCGTGCGATTGCCGCGGGCGAGGTCCAGCTCGATTCGCCGATCAAGGTCACGAAGCGTTCCGCCGGCGAGCCGCCGAGCAAGATGGGCTTCAAGCCGGGCTCGGTCATGCGGCTCGACAACGCGCTGAAGATGATGCTGGTCAAATCGGCCAATGATGTCGCCATGGCCGTCGGCGAGAACATCGGCGGTTCGCAGGCCGCTTTCGCCGAACGCATGAACACCGAGGCGCGCCGGCTCGGCATGACCGGAACGCATTTCGTCAACCCGAACGGGCTGTTTTCGCCGGACCAGTATACGACGGCGCGCGACCTCGGCTTGCTGGTGATGGCGATCCGCACGGAATTTCCGCAATATGCGCCATGGTTCTCAATCGAGGGCCTGGCCGTCGGCAAGAAGCAGATCGCGAATTACAATCTCCTGATCGGCCGCTATCCCGGCGCCGACGGCATGAAGACCGGTTTCGTCTGTCCCTCGGGCTTCAACATGATCGGCTCGGCAACACGCGACGGGCGCACGCTGGTGGCGGTGGTGCTTGGCGAGAAGTCGGCCGTCACCCGCGCCGAGACCGTCGCCAGGCTGCTCGACCACGGCTTTGCCACGCCGACACCAGGCTGGTTGACGGTGGCGGCGCTGCCTTCCTATGGCGACACCACATCGGTCAACAACCTGAATGACGAGATTTGCAGGAAGAAGCCGGCTAAGGAGCAGTCGGAAGCTGTCACTGTCGGCGACAAGAATGCGCCAAAATCTCCTTATCGGAAAAAGCTCGACCATGTGCCGACATTGGTCGCCGTCGGCCTTGGCGGCGCCACCGGGCCGAAGCCGAAGGCCATGCTCGATGCATCGGGCCGGGAATATGCCGACGTGCCGCTGCCGAGCTGGCGGCCCGACCTGCCGCCGCCGCCCGGCGCCGAGCCGGCAGTGATCGGTTCCGCCACTGCGGCCCGGGAGCCCGCCAAGGCCGTGAACTAGCCTGATGAGCAGCGGCTTTCCCATCGCCGTCTCGGTGCTGACCGGTTTTCTCGGCGCCGGCAAGACGACGCTGCTCAACCGGCTGCTCAGGGATCCCGCGCTTGCCGACACCGCGGTCATCATCAACGAGTTCGGCGAGGTGGCGATCGACCATCTCCTGGTCGAACAGGCCTCCGACGGCATCATCCAGCTTTCCGACGGCTGTCTCTGCTGCACGGTGCGCGGCGAACTGGTCGACACGCTGGCCGATCTCGTCGACCGGCTGCAGACCGGCCGCATCGCCCGGCTTGCCCGTGTCGTCATCGAAACCACCGGCCTCGCCGATCCGGCGCCGGTGCTGCAGTCGATCATGGCGCATCCGGCGCTGGTGCATGCCTTCCGGCTCGATGGCGTCATCACGCTGGTCGACGCGGTCAACGGCAATGCGACGCTCGACGGCCATGTCGAGGCGGTGAAGCAGGTGGCGGTCGCCGACCGCATCGTGGTGACGAAAGTCGATCTGGCCACCGATCCGCGCGACGTCGAGGCCCTGCGGGCCCGGCTGCGGCAGATCAATCCGGGTGCCGAGCTGCTCGATGCGGGTGACAGAAGGACCGATGTAGCGGCGCTGTTCGATTGCGGCCTCTACAACCCGGCCACCAAGTCCGCCGACGTGCGGCGCTGGCTGGGCGAGGAAGCCGCCCATGATCACCATGGCGATCATGACCACGGCGACCATGAGCACGATCATCGGCACGATTCCCGCGTGCGCGCCTACTCGCTGGTTCATGACGGGCCGGTGCCGTTTTCGGCGATCGAGATGTTCCTCGACCTGTTGCGATCGGCGCATGGCGAGCGCCTGCTGCGCATGAAGGGCGTCATCGAATTGCTGGAAGACCCATCACGGCCGCTGGTCGTCCACGGCGTCCAGAAGATCCTGCACCCGCCGGCGCGGCTGCCGTCCTGGCCGGACGGTCAACGCGGCACAAGGCTGGTGCTGATCACGCTCGACATGCCGGAAGACTACGTCCGCCGGCTGTTTGCCGCCTTCACCAACCGGCCATCGATCGACACGCCGGACCGCGCAGCGCTGGAAAACAACCCGCTGGCCATCGCCGGGCGTCTGTGAAGCTGCCAATCTCCCCCCTTGAGGGGGAGATGGCCGGCAGGCCAGAGGGGGTCGGCGCGACCGGACGCGGCCTCCTGCGGCAGATCAAGGTTGGCGCTTTACGCGCGGCGACCCCCTCTGTCGCCTTCGGCGACATCTCCCCCTCGAGGGGGGAGATTATCCCGCTCCGCGCTCGACGAGAAAGCGATGGCCGCCTGATGTCGCTGCCGTTTCGATCAGATGATGGCCGCTCTCGGCGCAGAAGGCGGGAATGTCGACGACGGCGAGGGGGTCAGTGGTTTCGAGCCACAGGCGGCTGCCCGGCTGCATTGAGGCCAACCGCTTTTTTGCCTTGAGCACCGGCAACGGGCAGTTCAGGCCTTTGAGGTCGTAGACGGCGGCGGTTGAGGGCCTGACTTCCTGGCCCCCATCTTCTTGTGCAGGCATGAACCTCAGCCGCCGAACATGCCGAGCAGCTTCTTCTTCAACCTTGTCGCCGTGCTTTCGGCGTCCGCAGCCTGCGTTTCGACTGCCGGGGCGGCCTGCGATGGCGCTACGGTGGCGGTGACGACAGGCATTTCTGCGGCGGTCTTGGCAGCTTCCTTCTCGGCCAGAGCCTGAGCCTTGGCCGCCTCTTTCTCGGCCTTGGCTGCCTCTATCGCCGCAAGCCTTTGCTCCTCGGCCTTCTGCTTGGCGGCTTTTTCCGCGTCGAGCGCGGCCATCTTGCGGCCCGCCGGCGAATCGATGCGGCCCATGCGCGCCGTCTCGGTCACCGAGCCGTCAGCGTTGAACGACGGCGGATCGATCGGCACGCGTTCGCCACGGGCGCGCTTCTTCGACCACTCGGAGACGATGCTGGCTTCCTTGATGCCGGCGATGGTCGGCTTGGGCGCCGGAACGCTGGCCTTGACCGCGCCGTTGAAGGCCGCTTCGTAGGTGCTCTGATAGGCATTGAAGGCGCTCTTCAGCGAATCCGGCTGCGTCGTCGCGGGGCAGGCGCCGGCCGGATCGAAGGTCGCGCCGTCAGCCGCGACCTGGTTGAAGACATAGCGCTTCTCGCAGACATCGACCTTCGGCGGCACTTTGGTGATTTCGAAATTATCGTAGCCGACCTTCAGCATCTTCCAGAATTCGTAGTTCGGATCTTTGCGATAACGCGCCATGTTGGCGGCGGTCATGCGGAACGGAAAGGCCTGGATCTGGAACTCGGTCTGCCCGCCCTGGAAGGCATCGCGGCCGAAGGCGTAGATCTGCTCGATCTGTGCGTCGGTCATCGAATAGCAGCCCGACGACGAGCAGGCGCCATGGACCATCAGATGGGAACCGGTGCGGCCATTGGCGCGGTCGTAGGCGTTGGGATAGCCGATGTTGAAGGCAAGGTGGTAGCTCGACCGCGGATTCATCTGCGCCGGACGGACCGTATAGAAGCCCTCCGGCGCCTGGCGGTCGCCTTCGGTGTATTTGGGACCCAGCTTGCCCGACCATTTGCAGATGTCGTAGCTGGCGACCAGGTCATAGCGGCCGTTGGTCTTGGCCTTCCAGATCTCGAGCTTGCCCTCTTCCTTGAAAATGCGGGCCATCACCGGCGAGGTGCGGGTCATGCCCTTGGCCTTCAAGCTGGCCAGGATCTTGTCGGGCAGCGGCTTGTTGGCCTGGGGGGCAAAATCCTTCATCGAAGAATCGGTGCAGCCGGCGACGCCTAACGCGGCAATCAGAAGTCCGGTGCGGGCAAGCTTGGCAAACATGGCTATGTCTTTTCTTTCGGCCGCAGGCATCAGCGCCGCAACCCTAAGTCCGTTAACCTTGAAAATTCCTTACCGCAAGCGCCGGACCTTACGGCAATCTGATTGAAACGAGCGCAGCGGCATTTTTGTGGCGGAAGTGCTCAATCTCGCCACATTGCAGCGCCGAAACAGTCTGGCGGTCCGTCCGATAGAAATCGGACGGCCTGAAGCTTCTTGTTTGACCATGATCTTTTCCGAAAACCGGTACCCACTTTTTGCTACGCTGACCTTCGGTTTGGGATCATGGTCTAGAGGTTTCGCCCCATGGCCAGGTACTTCTCGCGGCGCTGCTCACGAAAATCGGTGTTGGCGCCGGAGAATTCCTTCATTGTTTTGGCGATGAGATCGCCGGTCGCGGCAATCACCGTCTCCGGGCCACGATGGGCGCCGCCGAGCGGTTCGGGAATGATGGCGTCGATGATCTTCAGCTCCAGAAGATCCTGGGCGGTGATCTTCATATTGGTCGCCGCATCCTTCGAGCGGGTGGTGTCGCGCCACAGGATCGAGGCGGCGCCCTCCGGCGAGATCACCGAATAGATGGCGTGTTCGAGCATGTAGACGCGGTTGGCGGTGGCGATCGCGATGGCACCGCCTGAGCCGCCTTCGCCGATGACCACCGAGATCGACGGCACCTTCAGGCCGAGACAGGCGGAGGTCGAGCGGGCGATGGCTTCCGCCTGGCCGCGCTCCTCGGCATTGACGCCGGGGTAGGCGCCAGCCGTGTCGACCAGCGTCAGCAACGGGATATTGAAGCGGTCTGCGAGTTCCATCAGCCGCACCGCCTTGCGGTAGCCCTCCGGCCGCACCGAGCCGAAATTATGCCTCAGCCGGCTGGCCGTGTCCGAACCCTTTTCCTGGCCGATGATCGCGACCGGCTCGCCGCGGAAGCGGGCGAAGCCGCCGACGATCGCCTGGTCCTCGCCGAAATTGCGGTCGCCAGCAAGCGGCGTGAAATCGTTGAACAGGCCCTTGATGTAGTCGACGCAATGCGGCCTGTCCGGATGCCGCGCCACCTGCACCTTCTGCCACGGGGTCAGCGCCCTATAAGTGTCGCGCAATGCGTCGCGCACGCGTTTCTCGAGACGGCTGATCTCATCGCCGACATCGACCGCCTCGCCATTCTCGGCGAGCTTCTTCAGCTCGACAATCTTGCCTTCGAGATCGGCAACCGGCTTTTCGAAATCGAGGTAATTGTACATTCTTGAGCGGACCGATAAGCCGGGAGGCAAAGACTGACGGAACCTGGGAAATAGAGGCTCCGGGCGGTGGAACGTCGTCCTCACATAGCGATATGACGCCTAGTCGGCAAGCGGATGATGATCGTTGACCAGCCGCACCAGCCGCTCCTCCAGCACGTGCGTGTAAATCTGCGTCGTTGAAATATCGGCATGGCCAAGCAACTGCTGCACGGCCCTGAGATCGGCGCCGTTCTGCAGGAGATGGCTGGCGAAAGCATGGCGCAGCACATGCGGCGATATTTTCGCCGAGGCGATGCCGGCCCGCGCGGCAAGGCCCTTCAGGTCGCGGGCGAAAACCTGCCTGGAGAGATAGCCGCTGTCGCTTGCTGCCGGAAACAGGAACGGGCTATCTGCGAAAGCCGGCACCGTTGCCCGGGCAGCGAGCCAGGCCCGCATCGCCGTGCGCGCCTTTGTCGACAGCGGCACCATGCGTTCCTTGTCACCCTTGCCGCGCACCATGAAGAAACGATCGTCGCGCAGCGCCACCGTCATCGGCAGGCCGACCAGTTCGGAGACGCGCAGGCCGGTGGCGTAGAGTACCTCGACCAGCGCATGCAGGCGCAACGCCGCCAGGCTGTTGCCATCGTTCAGCGAGGCGTCAGCTGCTTCTTGCGCCGCACGGTCGATCAGTCGGCCGGTGGCGGCCTCACTCATCGTCTTCGGCAGCGGCCGGCCTTTCTTCGGACTGTCCAGGGTTCCGGTCGGGTCGTCGCCGCGCAGGCCTTCAGCATAGAGGAACTTGAAGAACTGGCGGATCGCCGACAGTTTGCGTGCCTGCGAGGTGGCGGCAAAACCGCGCGCGGCGACATCGTCGAGATAGGCGCGGATATCGGCGGCGGCGGCACCCGCGAGCCCGCCGTCGATCCCGACTGACGCGTCTTCGAGGTCGCGGCGATAGCTGGAAAGCGTGTTTTCGGCAGCGCCGCGCTCGGCACTCATCATTTCCAGAAAGGCTTCGATGCGAGCCGCGCTGTTCATTTCTCGGGTCAGTTTTTCTTGATTCAGTTTTTCTTGATTCAGTTTTTTTGGGGATTCAGCTTTTCGGGAGGAATGCGTACGCTCATTTCGGCCTTTCTCGGCTCGACGAACATCGCCAGAGCGAACATCGCGCCATAGACAATGCCGGCCAGAATCGTGAGCGTCACGACAAAGCGGAACAGTGTCGGCATCAATTCTCGCCCGTCTTGTTGTTCTGCGTTTCCAAACCCTGTGCCCTTATGAGACGCCAATCCGGCCAATTCAAGGGCCAAGCTCGGATGATGCGCGGCCGCGCCACGCTTGACGCAATCAGGCTTTTGATGTCGATACGCCGGCAAAGAGGGCCTAAGCAGGCATTCGTGGGCTGGCCCACGAATGCCTGCTTGGATTCTTTGGCTTGTCGCAGGTTCTTGTCGCGAAACCGTGGGACACTTTTGCGGAACCTGCTTAGAGACTGTTTCGAAATTCGCTCTGGCGAGTCATATGGTGGTGGTTTCGAGAACCGGCGCGCAGCGGACATTTGGGTCCGAGAGCACCGGAAGCGCAGGAAACGCCATCAGATGGCCGCCAGAGTAGATTTCCAAACGGTCTCTTAGAAACATCATGGTGTCATGAACGCGTTACCAGCAAATCCTCCTGATGAGAGCCATGCCGCGCTGCTCGGCCGGCTGGGCAGCCGTTCCATCGTCTTTGTCGGCCTTATGGGCGCCGGCAAAACGGCGATCGGCCGCAAGGTGGCGGCGATCCTGGGACTGCCTTTCATCGACAGCGATCAGGAGATTGAAAGCGTGTCGCGCATGAGCGTCCCGGAATTGTTCGAACGCTATGGCGAGACCGAGTTCCGGGCGCTGGAGCAGCGCGTCATCCTGCGTGTGCTGGAACACGGTCCGCAGGTGCTGTCGACGGGCGGCGGCGCCTTCATGAGTGCGCAGACGCGGGAGGCCATTGCCGGCCATGGCGTGTCGGTATGGCTAAAGGCCGAGATCGACCTCTTGATGGACCGCGTTTCCAAGAAGCAGAACCGGCCGCTCCTGAAAAGCGCCGATCCCCGCGCCGTGATCGAGCGGTTGATGGCCGAGCGCTATCCGGTCTACGCAGCCGCCGATGTGACCGTGCCGACCCGCGACGATCGCAAGGAGGTCATTGCGGCCGAGGTGGTGAGCGCGCTTTGCGGGCATTTCGGCGTTGCAGCCGCGACAGGCGAGGTGCGGTCGTGAGCATCAATGCGACAGTCACCGTCGAAGTCGGGCTTGGCGATCGTGCCTATGACATATTGATCGGCTCCGGCCTGCTTTTGCGCGCGGGCACCGAGATTTCGCGCCGCCTGCCAGGCACGCGCGCCGCGGTGGTCACCGACGTCAATGTCGCCGCAGCACACCTCGAAACGTTGAAGGCCGGCCTCGAAAAAGGCGGCATCCAGCCTGCCGTCATCACACTGCCGGCTGGGGAAAAAACCAAGAGTTTCGCGCATCTCGAGGAGGTGGTGGACGGCGTGCTCGCCGCAAGGCTTGAGCGCGGCGATGTCGTCATCGCGCTCGGCGGCGGTGTCATCGGCGATCTGACCGGCTTTGCCGCCGGCATCGTGCGCCGCGGCATGAATTTCGTGCAGATCCCGACTTCGCTGCTGGCGCAGGTCGACTCTTCCGTCGGCGGCAAGACCGGTATCAACAGCGCGCGCGGCAAGAATCTCGTCGGCGTCTTCCATCAGCCGAAACTGGTGCTGGCCGACACCGAAGTGCTCGACACGCTGCCGATCCGGGAATTCAGAGCGGGTTACGCCGAACTCGCCAAATACGGGCTCATCGATCGCCCCGACTTCTTCGCCTGGCTGGAGCAAAACTGGGGCAAAGTGTTTGCCGGCGGCCCGGAGCGAGCCGAGGCCATCGCCGAAGCCTGCCGCGCCAAGGCCGATGTCGTCGCCCGCGACGAGTTCGAGACCGGCGACCGCGCGCTGCTCAATCTCGGCCACACGTTCGGCCATGCGCTCGAGGCCGCCACCCGATATGACAGCGCCCGTCTTGTCCACGGCGAGGGAGTCGCCATCGGCATGGCGCTGGCTTATCGCTTTTCGTCACGCCTCAACCTGGCAAGTCCCGACGATGCGGCGCGCGTCGAGACGCATCTTCGCGCGGTTGGCCTGCCCTGGCGCATGGCCGACATCCCGGGCGAATTGCCTGATGCCGAGGCGCTGCTCGCCTTCATCACCCAGGACAAGAAGGTGTCGCGCGGCGCGCTGACCTTCATCCTGACGCGCGGCATCGGCCAGGCCTTCATCGCCAGGGATGTGCCGGCGTCGGAAGTGCTGTCGTTTCTGAGGGAGAACCATCCGGGTCAGCAGGAAAGCCGACCGGGTCAGCCGAAAGGCCGCCCGGGTCAGCAGAAGAGCCGCCTGGGTCAGCAGAGAGGCCGACCGGGATGAACGAGGGCGGCTGGATTGTCGCTGCTGTCCTGGCCGGGCTCGGCCTGCTCGCCTTCGCCTTTCGCGCGCGCCTGCTCGCCGCCTTCGGCTATGAATTGCAGCGCATCGAGCCGCAGCATTCGAACCATGATGAATCGCGCGGCGCCGTCGACGATTTTCGTCGCGACGGCCAGGTGGTGCGCGAGGATCGCGCCCGCATCGGTCGCCTGTCCGATCTCGATAAGCTCGAAGTGTCCGATGTCATGGTCCATCGCACCAACATGCGCTCGGTCAATGCCGACAATCCGCCGGAAGCGGTGGTGCGCGAGATCCTGCAGAGCCCGCATACCCGCATGCCCTTGTGGAAGGGCTCGCTCGACAACATCGTCGGCGTGCTGCATGCCAAGGATCTGCTGCGCGCGCTGAACGATGTCGGCAACGACTTTTCCCAGATCGACGTGATGAAGATCGCGACAAAACCGTGGTTCGTGCCCGACACCACGACGTTGCAGGAACAGCTCAACGCCTTTCTGCGCCGCAAGGCGCATTTCGCCATCGTCGTCGACGAATATGGCGAGGTCGAGGGGCTGGTGACGCTGGAGGACATCATCGAGGAGATCGTCGGTGAGATCGCCGACGAGCACGATATCGATATGCAGGGCGTCAAGCAGGAAGCCGACGGCTCCGTTGTCGTCGACGGCACTGTGTCGATCCGCGACCTGAACCGGGCGCTCGACTGGGACCTGCCGGACGAAGAAGCCACCACCATTGCCGGTCTCGTCATCCACGAGACGCAATTGATTCCGGACGAGAAGCAGGCTTTCACCTTTCACGGCAAGCGCTTCGTCGTCATGAAGCGCGACAAGAACCGGATCGCAAGGCTGAGGATCAGGCCGGCCGGCGACATTTAAAGCGCGTGGCGTCTGAAAAGATTCACGCAACGCGCTTTAAATTCTTATTTTTATGCATGTCGTTGTCCCAAAACCGCTGCGCACTTTTGGGCGACACGCATTAGTTCTGGTAGGTTCTGTCCCGGCTAACCAATCCTTGACTGGACGCTCGCCGCGCCGGCGTGCACTTTCGACTGGGCTGTCTGGAGACGACGGTGATCGATCGGCGAACCCTGCTTTTGATGTCGATGGCTTTGTTGCCGGCCAGCGCTGCGGCGGCATCGCGCCGGCGCTCGCCGTCTCCGCAAACCTTCGACTACGGACCGGCCAGGCTCGACGTCTACTCGCGCGATGGCGCAAGCTCCCTGCCTGTGGTCCTTTTCATCCATGGCGGTGCCTGGCGGGCCGGCAATCGCACCAACGTCAACGTCAAGCCGGCCTTCCTGCTCGACAATGGCTTCTGCTTCGTCTCGATCGACTACCGAATGCTGCCTAAGGCCGATGTCGCCACCCAGGCCGACGATGTCGAGCAGGCATATCGCTATGTGCGCGCCGACATCGCCAGATATGGCGGCGATCCGAACCGGATAGCGGTGATGGGCCATTCGGCCGGCAGCCATCTCGCCGCACTGACCGGGCTGCGCGGCGGTCTGCCCGGCGTCGCGGCGCTGGTTCTGAACGATACCAGGGCCTATGATCTGGAGGCGCTTGCGAGGAACGGCGGCATGACACCGGCCTATGCCCGGGCCTTTCCCGACCCGGCGCAGTGGCGCGCACTGTCGCCTGCCACCCATGTCGGGAGCCGCAAACATCCGCCGACCTTCATCGCCTATTCGCGCGCAGCGGGTCGTGCGGCAGTCTCACGGGCCTTCGCCGAGCGCCTGCGGGCGACCGGAACGGAGGTGACACTGTTCGACGGCACCGCCTATTCGCACATGTCGATCAATCGCGATTTCGGCGACGAAGGCGACGCCTTGACGCGTGCGGTGATGATTTTCCTGAAGGCAGCGCTCGGATAGAGCGGTTCATCGTTTCACGGAAACGCCGAACCGCTCTATCTCTTTGTTTTTGCGCAATTCCCTAGGGAAAGCGCTATGCGCTTTTCCCGGGAAAACCGTTTCACACTTTTCCTGGAATTGTTCTAATGCCTACCACCTGGTCTTTTCGTCCGGCGCGGCCGGCTCGATCGCCAGCGCATGGACACCAGCCTTCAATTCGTCGGCCAGCAATGCGTTGACCGCGCGGTGGCGCTCGATGCGGCTCATGCCGGCAAAGGCCGAGGAGACGATGCGGACGCGGAAGTGCGTCTCACCGGTGCCGTCATAGGTACCGTGATGATCGGAGTCCTGATGGTGATGGCCGGCATGGAGATGGCTTTCGTTGATAATGACCAGCCGCTCCGGCGAGAACGCCTTCTTCAACTTGCCTTCCATCGTTGACTGTATGGACATTCGTACTTCCCTTCACCACATATGGCTGGCGCATGACCCCAGAAAATCGGTGCCCTTTGCGCGTCCAGAAGGACGCGCGGTGCCGCCTCCGCGACAAAATTCGCCGATCGCCCGCTTTATGCCGCGATTCAGCGGTTAGGGCGATCATCGCGAAAATGTCAATTCTTGTTTCGCACCGGCGAACAGCCCATAAATGGGTGAGATGAAACCGTATCCCAAATATTTCGAGAAAATCCGCATCCGCCCGGAGAAGGATGCGGAGCTGAAGTCGCGCTCGCCGATCTGCCAGTGGGACGGGTGCAAGGAGGCTGGCACCCATCGCGCGCCGGTCGGGCGCATGAAAGAGGGCGAATATTTTCAGTTCTGCTTCGATCATGTGCGCGAGTACAACAAGGGCTTCAATTATTTCTCCGGTGTCCCCGATACCGAGATCGCCCGCTTCCAGAAGGAAGCGATGACCGGCCACCGGCCGACATGGAAGATGGGCGTCAACGGTGCCTCGACGCGCTCCTCGCCCGATTTCGCCCAGCAGCGTTCCGGCCGCGCCGGCTACTACAACCGCATGCGCGATCCGTTCGACCTGTTCAAAGGTCCGAAGGATCCGCGCGAAGCCCGCGAGCGCAAGGCCAAGCCGCTTGAGGCCAAGGCGCTGGAAACGCTTGGCCTTGATACAAAGGCGACTGGCAAGGACATCAAGGCGCGGTATAAGGAACTGGTGAAACGCCACCATCCGGATGCGAATGGCGGCGACAGAGGTTCGGAAGACCGGTTCCGCGATGTGCTCCAGGCCTATCGCGTGCTCAAGCAGGCAGGATTGTGCTGAGCGACCTTACGGTTCGTGTCGTTTTCAAACTTTCATAAGGTTGGAAAAGGCTTTAAGACCGCCCCCGGACAAAATCGATTGCCGGCGAAATCAGGCGTTTCGCCCGTGGAGACGTTGATACGATGAACAAGGTCGATCGCGACATCGCCAACCTGCCCGACACCACTGTGCCGGTGAAGGAGAAATTTGGCTTCGAGTCCAAGATGGTGGTGCCGGCCTATTCGGTGACGAGCGAGCATGTGCCCGACATCGACCCGGACTACCTGTTCGACAAGAACACGACGATGGCGATCCTCGCCGGCTTTGCCTACAACCGTCGCGTCATGGTGTCGGGCTACCACGGCACCGGCAAGTCGACGCATATCGAGCAGGTCGCCGCCCGCCTCAACTGGCCTATGGTGCGCGTCAATCTCGACAGTCATGTCAGCCGCATCGACCTCGTCGGCAAAGACGCCATCGTCGTCAAGGAAGGGCTGCAGATCACCGAATTCCGCGACGGCATCCTGCCCTGGGCCTACCAGCACAATGTCGCGCTGTGCTTCGACGAGTACGATGCCGGCCGTCCGGACGTGATGTTCGTCATTCAGCGCGTGCTGGAATCGTCCGGCCGGCTGACGCTGCTCGACCAAAGCCGGGTCATCCGCCCGCATCCGGCGTTCCGGCTGTTTTCGACCGCCAACACCGTCGGTCTCGGTGATACCACCGGCCTCTATCACGGCACCCAGCAGATCAACCAGGCGCAGATGGACCGCTGGTCGATCGTCACCACGCTGAACTATCTGCCGCACGACAACGAGGTGAATATCGTGCTGGCCAAGGCCAAGCACTATCGCGACGGCAAGGGCAAGGAGATCGTCAACAAGATGGTGCGTGTCGCCGACATGACGCGCTCGGCCTTCATCAATGGTGACCTGTCGACTGTCATGAGCCCGCGCACTGTCATCACCTGGGCCGAGAATGCCGAGATCTTCGGCGATATCGGCATGGCGTTCAGGCTGACCTTCCTCAACAAATGCGACGAGCTGGAACGCTCGCTGGTCGCCGAGTTCTACCAGCGCGCCTTCGGCCAGGACCTGCCGGAGAGCGCAGCGAACGTGGTGCTGGGCTAAGCATGGCTCGATTCCGATTTTCGGGGTCATGCTCCAAGGAATGATCGATGGCGGGTCCGGGCGACAACACGCGCAACAAGTCGAAGACGGGTTCTGAAGCCGACAGCTTCAAGCGCGCCGTCACCGTCTGCATGCGCGCGATTGCCGGCGACAAGGACCTCGAAGTCGGTTTCGCCAAGGATCGGCCGGCGCTCGCCGGCAGCCGCGCCCGGCTGCCTGAACTGCCGAAGAAAGCGTCCAAGGCCGACATCGCCATCACCCGCGGGCTAGGCGATTCCATGGCGTTGAAGCGCGCCTGCCACGACACGCGCATCCACACCAGGCTGGCGCCGGAGGGCAAACAGGCCCGCGCCATTTACGATGCGGTCGAGCAGGCTCGCGTCGAGGCGATCGGCTCCCGCGCCATGCAGGGCGTCGCCGACAACATCGGCTCGATGCTCGAGGACAAATACGCCAGGGCCAACCTCATCGACGTCAAGGACAAGGCCGATGCGCCGATCGAGGAAGCGCTGGCCCTGATGGTCCGCGAAAAGCTGACCGGCCGCGCCGTACCGAAGAGCGGCGAGCGGCTGGTCGACCTCTGGCGCCCGTGGGTCGAGGAGAAGGCAAGTGCCGATCTCGACGGGCTGTCGGCAAAGCTCGACGACCAGCAGGCTTTCGCCCGCGTCGTGCGCGAGATGCTGGCTTCCATGGAAATGGCCGAGGAACTCGGCGACGACCAGGAGACCGAAGACGCCGAGGACAATGACGAAAACCAGCCGCAAGGCGAGGACCAGAGCGAGGAGGGCGGCGAGGACGATTCCGGCTCCGAGCAGTCGCAGTCCGACGATACCGAGGCGTCGTCCGACGACGAGCAATCGGCCGAGACGGAGGCATCCGATGCCACCGCCGACGACCTGTCCGATGATGACGACGCCGATGCCGAGACACCCGGCGAGGCGCGCCGCAACGACAATCCCTTCACCAATCTGTCGAAGGAGATCGACTACAAGATCTTCACCACCGCCTTCGACGAAACGGTGGGTGCGGAGGACCTGTGCGAGGAAGAGGAATTAGATCGGCTGCGCGCCTTCCTTGACAAGCAGCTTGCCAACCTGTCGGGCGTTGTCGGCCGGCTGGCCAACCGGCTGCAGCGCCGCCTGATGGCGCAGCAGAACCGGTCCTGGGATTTCGACCTCGAAGAGGGTTATCTCGATCCGGCGCGGCTGGTGCGCGTCGTCATCGACCCGATGCAGCCGCTGTCCTTCAAGCAGGAACGTGACACCAAATTCCGCGACACGGTGGTGACGCTGGTGCTCGACAATTCGGGCTCGATGCGCGGCCGGCCGATCACTGTCGCCGCTACCTGCGCCGACATTCTGGCGCGCACGCTGGAGCGCTGCGGCGTTTCGGTCGAGATTCTCGGCTTCACCACCCGCGCCTGGAAGGGCGGGCAGGCACGCGAGAAATGGCTGAAGGAAGGCAAGCCGCCGAATCCCGGCCGGCTCAACGATCTGCGCCACATCATCTACAAATCCGCCGACCATCCGTGGCGGCGGGCGCGCCGCAATCTCGGCCTGATGATGCGCGAGGGCCTGCTCAAGGAAAACATTGACGGCGAGGCGCTGCTTTGGGCGCACAACCGCTTAATCGCCCGGCCGGAGCAGCGCAAGATCCTGATGATGATCTCAGACGGCGCACCGGTCGACGATTCGACGCTGTCGGTCAATCCGGGCAACTATCTCGAACGGCATCTGCGCGCGGTGATCGAACTGATCGAGACGCGCTCGCCGGTCGAGCTTTTGGCCATCGGCATCGGCCACGACGTTACCCGCTATTATCGCCGCGCCGTCACCATCGTCGATGCCGAGGAACTGGCCGGCGCCATGACCGAGCAACTGGCCTCGCTGTTTGGCGAGGAAAGTGCGCGGGACGCGCGAAGCGGCGGCGGCATACGGCGCGCCGGATGATTTTTTCGCGGGGCGGCTTTCGGCAGACGCTTTTCGCCGCCACAGCGCTTTTCGTTGCCGGCATCGCCCTGTCGCCTTGCATCGCCGCCGGCACCGCTTCGGTCGAGCCGATCGAAATCTCGGCACGGCCGATAGACCGGTTTCACATCGGCCGTGACGAGAAGCGGTTCGGCCCGCTCGAATTCGTCGGCGGGCTGGAAATGACCTCGCCGTCACGCGATTTCGGCGCGCTGTCGGCGTTTCGCTTCCTCAAGCCCGGCAGTGATTTTATCGGCGTCGCCGACACCGGTTTCTGGTTCTTCGGCACGGTTACCCATGATGCCGACAAGCGCCCGTCCGGCATTCGGAATTTCCGCATGCAGCAGATGGCCGACGAGGCGGGCCATGTGATCGATGAGAAATGGCAGGTCGACGCCGAAGGGCTTGCGGTCAAGGACGGCATTGCCACAGTCGGCTTCGAGCGCGATCACCGCATTGCACAGTTCAAGATCGAACCGGGCGACATGAAGCCGCCGTTCAGGCAGCTCGACTTCCTGGTTCCTGCCTGGGAGCTCCGACGGAATCGTGGCTTTGAGACCATCACCCACGCCAATCCTCACGGGCAGCACGAAGGCGGCCTGGTCGTGGTCTCGGAAAAGAGCCTCGACAAATCAGGCAACATCTATGCGGCTGTTATCGAAGGGCCGCACAAAGGCGTTTTCACCGTTAAGCGCAACGGCGATTTCGATATCACCGACGGCGCCTTCCTGCCGGACGGCGACCTCTTGCTTTTGGAGCGCAGCTATTCGATGGCCCGCGGCGTCAAGATCCGGCTGCGGCGCATCTATGGCGAGAGCGTTGAGAAGGGCGCCGTTGCCGACGGGCCGGTGCTGATGGAAGCCGACATGAGCTACCAGATCGACAACATGGAAGGGCTAGACGTCTGGACCCGCGACGACGGCGCGCTGATGGTGTCGCTGATCTCCGACGACAACCACTCGATGCTGCAGCGCAATCTCTACCTGGAATTTGTGCTGCACGAGGATTGAGAGGCGGTCGGCAAGGGACGGCTCTACAGCTTCGCGCCGGTTGCCGCAGGCCGGGGTCCGTTGGTCGCGATCCAGATGACGTGGCGCGCGCCGCGCTTGCCATTGGCGCGGACCTTGACTTCCTCGACCGCGAAGCCTGCCTGCTTGAGCCTGCGGGCAAAGCCGCTGTCGGGTCCCTGTGACCAGACCGCCAGAACGCCGCCGGGCTTGAGCGCTGCTCTCGCGCTGATCAGCCCGGCTATACTGTAGAGAGCATCGTTGGCCTGGTGGACGATCCCTTCCGGACCGTTGTCGACGTCGAGCAGGATGGCATCCCAGGCCGAGGCTTCCGATCGTATGAGCTGCCCGACATCCATTTCGCGAACAGTCACGCGCGGATCGTCGAGACAGCCGCCGAACACCGCCGCCATCGGGCGGCGCGCCCACGCCACGACGGCGGGCACCAACTCGGCGACAACGATACCGGCATCGGTGCCAAGCTCGGCAAGGGCGGCGCGCAGCGTAAAACCCATGCCCAGTCCACCGATCAGGATTTTGGCTTGCCGGCGGCCGGCAATCCTTTGGCAGGATAGCCTCGCCAGCGCTTCCTCGGAGCCGCTGAGGCGGCTGTTCATCAGCTCGTTCGAGCCGAGCATGATCGAGAATTCGGCGCCGCGTTGTTTCAGGCGAAGCTCGTGGTCGCCGTCAGGCGTTTGCGCGGTATCGAGCTGGACCCATGGGATCATGCTCGAGAACCTGTGAGCATGATCTTTTCCGAACCGAAGGTCAGCGATAGCAAAAACCGGTTCCCACTTTCAGGGATCATGCTCTATGCCGCCAGTGCCGGCTGGCTCCAGCGGGCGGCAAGCAGCCGGTAGGGGATCAGCGCCACCACGGCGATGATCAGCTTCACGCCGAGGTCGCCGAGCGCCCATGACACCCAGCGCATGGCCTCGACCGGCAGCACGCCCATCAGCGGCGCTGTTTCGAGCGCGAAGCCATCGTTCGGGCCAGCGAAGGCGAAAGCCGCGGAAAAAGCGACGGTGAAGAACACGGCGGTGTCGAATACCGAGCCGACCAGCGTGCCGACGATCGGCGCCCGCCACCAGCTCTGCCGGCGCAGCCGGTTGAACACGGTCACGTCGAGCAATTGCGCGATCAGGAACGCGGTGCCGGAAGCCGCCGCAATGCGCACCAGCCGGTCGGCGGCCGTTTCGAACTCGATCAGACCGTAGCGGAACAGCAAGGGCGGGATGACGACCGAGCAGATCACCGCCGCCGTGAAGCCGACAAACACGATCCGGCGCGCCACGGCCGGACCGTAACGGCGGTTGGCAAGGTCGGTGACCAGGAAGGAGAACGGATAGGTGAAGGCGCCCCAGGTCAGAATGTCGGCCAGCGACAAGCCGCCGATCGCACCTTGCAGCGGGAACTGCACGAGGATGTTCGACGCCACCACGACAAGCGCCATGGCCGCAACAAAGGGCAGATATCGGGAGAAAAAACTCATTTTTTTATCCTGGGTAATGGAACCAGCGGGGTGTCATGCCGAGTTCGGACGACACTCCTTGGAAGGCGGTTGCCTGAAAAATTAAGCGGCCGGCTGTTCGGCAAGCTTCTTGGCGATCTGCTTCTTCAGCAGGCGCGCGCGCTGCGACAGCTCCTTGGCGTCGGCCTTGGCCAGGAACGCATCAAGGCCGCCGCGGTGCTCGACCGAACGCAGCGCGTTGGCCGAAATGCGCAGGCGCACATTCTGGTTCAGCGCTTCCGAGATCAGCGTCACATTGACGAGATTGGGCAGGAAGCGACGCTTGCTCTTGTTATTGGCGTGGCTCACATTGTTGCCGGACATGACTGCCTTGGCAGTGAGTTCGCAGGTGCGGGACATGGTTCTAAACCTTCAGTTCTCGGTCTGGCCAAACATTCGACCCGCGCCGGGTGGCGCGCGGTTTCGGTCAGGCGGCCTTATGGAAAAAGTTGGCGTTCCATAGTTGCATTTCGCCGATGCGTCAAGCTCCGGCTTGCGCGCGGGTGTGACGACGCCTTTCACATAAAGGCCGGAATTCAGCCTATAAGCGGTCGCACAAGGAGATACTAGGCCGGAGTTGTCCGCTTCCGCTGAAAAATCGAGGATCAATCCCCGCCATGCTTCGTTCGTCTCATGCTCTCCTTGCCTCGCTTGCCGTCGCGCTGCCGACGGCAGCGTCTGCTGCCACGCCACAATCCTTCAAGGGCGAGTATACGGTGTCGATCCTCGGCCTCTCGGTGGCAAAGGCAACCTTTTCCAGCAGTTACGAAGGCGATACCTATTCGATCGACGGCAGCGTCTCCAGCGCCGGCCTAGCCACAATCTTCGACGACACACGTGGCACGATCTCGTCAAAGGGCAAGATTTCGGGCAAGCAATTGCAGCCGCAAGCGTTCCACGCCGACTACAAGTCGGGCGAGAAGGCGTCGATGATCGATATCCAGTTCGCCAATGGCGCCGTTATCGCGACGAAGGTCGTGCCTGCGCCGAAGAAGCGCAATCCCAAGAATTGGATACCGCTGGGCGCCGGCCATCTCGCATCGGTGCTTGATCCGATGGCCGCCACCGTCATCCATGCCGATAGCCTCGACAAGGTCTGCGGGCGCACGGTGAAACTCTATGACGGCGAGATGCGTGCCAATCTGACGCTGACCTACGAGTCGAAAGGCTCGACCTCGGTGCGCGGCTACGAGGGCGATACCGTCACTTGCAGGCTGGGTTTTGAGCCAGTGGCGGGTTACCGCAAGAACCGCAAAGCTTTGAAGTACCTGAAGGATCGCAGCCGCATCATGGTGACGTTTGCACCGGTCGGCCAAACCGGCGTATATGCGCCGATCCACGCCACGGTCGGTACGAAAATCGGCACCCTCACCGTCAGCGCGGAGCGGTTCGAAGCGACAGAATAGGCGCGATCGCGCGCCGCCGGAGACGGACATGGGGCGCGCAACACTGATCGGCTTCTCGGCGATCGCCATGTGGGCGCTGCTGGCGCTGCTTACGGACGCCTCCGGCGCGGTGCCGCCGTTCCTGCTTTCGGCGATCACCTTCACGATCGGCACCGGCGTCGGGCTCGTCGCGCGGCTGTTCACGCCGGCCACCGACAGCAGCGAGAAGATACCGCCGCAAGTGTGGCTGATCGGCATTGCCGGCCTGTTCGGCTATCACTTCTTCTACTTCACCGCGCTGCGCAACGCGCCGGCGGTGGAGGCGAGCCTCATCGCCTATCTGTGGCCGCTGCTGATCGTGCTCGGATCGGCGCTGATGCCGGGCGAGCGGCTGGCCTGGAACCATGTCGTCGGCGCGCTGCTCGGCCTTGCCGGCACTGTCCTGATCGTCACCAAGGGTGGCGGGCTTGCCTTCGACGCACGCTATGCCTTCGGCTATGCAATGGCCGGCGTCTGCGCCGTGCTGTGGTCGTACTATTCGCTGTTGTCGCGCCGCTTTCCGTCGGTGCCGACCAGCATCGTCACCTGGTTCTGTGCGGCTACGGCAGCGCTTTCGCTTGTCTGCCATCTCATGCTGGAACAGACGGTGCTGCCTGTCGGCGCCGGCCAGTGGCTGGCCGTGCTCGGCCTCGGCCTGATGCCGGTGGGCGCGGCCTTCTACGCCTGGGATATCGGCGTCAAGCGCGGCAACATCCAGGTGCTGGGCGCGGCGAGCTATGCCGCGCCGCTGCTGTCGACGCTGGTGCTGATATCAGCCGGTTTCGCCGAGCCGTCTCTGCGGATACTCGCCGCCTGCGTGCTGATAACCGGCGGGGCAGCCCTTGCGGCGAAATCGCTGTTCTTGCGCAAGAGGGCTGCGAGCGAGGCAGAGGCGTGATGCCGTTTCCCGGCGGCATCGACGCCAACGCCAATGCGACGCTGCTGTTTTCGCTGGTGGCGGCGGTGATCTACGTCTTCACCATCGACATGCCGCCGACGCTTGCGCGTTCTGCGGTCAAGACGCTCGCCGTGGCAATGCTTGGCGTGCTGGCATCGCTGCAGGGCGGTCCGTGGCTGCTCGTAGCGGCGCTGACGCTCAGCGCCATCGGCGACGCGTTGCTGTCACGCGAGGGTGAAAAGGCTTTTCTCGGCGGGCTGGCCAGTTTTCTCGTTGCGCATGGGCTTTACATCGCGCTGTTCCTGCGCTTCGGCGACGGGGTCGGGCTGCTCTCGGCCGAGCCGTGGCGCGCGGCGATTGCTGTGGCAATGGCCGTGTTCGCGCTCGCCATGCTTTTTGCGCTCTGGCGCCGTGTCGGCCCTGCCTTGCGCCTTCCGGTCGGCGTCTATATCGCGGCAATCCTCGCCATGGCGATTTCAGCCCTCACCCTGAGCAATTTCTGGATCATCTGCGGCGCCGCGCTGTTCATGGCGTCCGACGGGCTGCTCGCCTCGGAAAAGTTCCTGCTGAGCGCCATCTCGCCGCACCGCGCCTGGACGCGCCACGCGGTCTGGATGCTGTATTACGCCGCCCAGCTGGCGATCACGATGGGTTTCCTGCTGGGTTAGGGAGGTCGATATTCAAGTGATGCGGGCCTGCAAACGGGGGTTTTCCTGCGCTTCCCGTACTCATATTCCCAAACGTTACGCCCCGTTCCGGTTCTCGGAATCCACCTGTTTGGTCGCTTCGCATCCGTCTTCGACTCCGGCTCGGCCTGACCTGAATCTCGACATAGCTAGGGCGTTCCCGGCTGCCAGCCCGGTGCTGCCAGTTCGAAGGCGGCGAAATCGAAGCCTGGCGCCACGGTGCAGCCGACCAGCGTCCACTCGCCCAGGCTGCGTGCCGATTGCCACCAGCCTGCCGGCACGACGATCTGCGGCCGCTCGCCCGCCGCCAATGCCGTGCCGAGCACCTGCTCGATCACCGGTCCGTTTTCCCGGTGCATCGACAGCTCCAGCGAAGCGCCGGCGTAAAAGTGCCAGACCTCGGCCGCGTCCTTGACGCGGTGCCAGGCCGACACTTGCTCCTGCTCCAAAAGGAAATAGATCGCGGTCGAATGCCCGCGCGCGCCCTCCGCGCCATCGCGGAAGGTCTCGGCATACCAGCCGCCTTCCGGATGCGGTTTCAGGCCGAGCGTTGCGATGATTTCGGCGGAACTGGTCACGATTTCCAGTACGTCATGGTGCTCAGAAGTTGTCCTTGCGCTTGCGAATTTCGGCGAACACTTCGGCGTCGGAGGCTTTCTCCATGCCGAGATGCTTGCGGATTGCCGGGTCGTGCCAGCGCAGGAACGGATTGGTCGACAGTTCCTCGCCGATCGTGGTCGGCAGCGTCGGCTTGCCGTCGGCGCGCAGCGCCTCGATTTTCGCAGCGCGCTCCTTCAATGCCGAATTGGTCGGGTCGACGGTCAGCGCGAAGCGGGCGTTGGAGAGCGTGTATTCATGGCCGCAATAAACGACCGTCTCGGCCGGAAGTGCCGCGAGCTTTTTCAACGAATCGTACATCACCGGCGGCTTGCACTCGAACAGCCGGCCGCAGCCGAGCGCGAACAGCGTGTCGGCGGTGAACGCCACTTTCGATGCAGGCAGATGATAGGAGACATGGCCTGCCGTGTGGCCGGGCGTGGCGATCACGTCGATCCTCTCGTCGCCGAGGTGGATGACCGAACCTTGCTCGACGGTTTCGTCGATGCCGGGGATTTTTGCCTTTTCCGCTTCCGGTCCGACAATGCGCAGCTTGAACCGCTCCTTCAGCGCCAGATTGGCCTCGACATGGTCGACATGGTGATGGGTGGTCAGGATCATCGTCGGCGTCCAGCCGGTACGCTCGATCGCGGCCAGGATCGGCGCCTCCTCGGGCGCGTCGATGATCGCGGTCTGGCCGCTTTTCGGGTCATGCACCAGCACACCGAAATTGTCGCTGCGGCACATGAACTGTTCGATTTCAACCGGCATGGCGTCTCTCCACTAGTGCGCCGTGCGCCCAGTTGGACGCACAAAGGACGCTCTAACACTTTTTATCTGCTGCATCGTGCTTTCCGAAATCGAAACCGATTTCGGGCCGATGCAGTAGTCGCCGCAGACATAGGGCGCTTGCCCGCGGATGTCATCCGCGTTTGTAGAACTTGGCGCCTTTGTTGAACTTGGACAGCATCGAAGATACCGTCCCGCGCATGCATTCCGATATCGTCGACCTTCGCTCCTTCTATTCGACCACGCTCGGGCGATTGGCAGAACGCTCGATCACCATGGCGTTGTCCTCGATATGGGCTGTCGTGCCCAATGAGCGGCTGGTCGGCCTTGGTTACACCTTGCCGTGGCTGGAGCGGTTCGGCACCGACGCCGAGCGCGTCTTTGCCTTCATGCCGGCAACGCAAGGCGCGGTGGTCTGGCCGGCTACGGGGCCGACCGCGACCGCACTGGTCTTCGATGAGGAATTGCCGCTGGTCGATGCCTCCATCGACCGCATGCTGCTCGTCCATTCACTCGAACATGCCGAGAACCCGCGCGAGACGCTGAACGAAATCTGGCGGGTGCTGTCGCCCGCCGGCCGCGTCGTCATCGTCGTGCCCAACCGGCGCGGTGTCTGGGCCCGTTTCGAGCATACGCCGTTCGGCAGCGGCCGGCCGTTTTCGCGCGGCCAGCTCACCGAATTGCTGCGCGAAGCAAACTTCACGCCCGCGGCCTGGTCCGACGCCCTGTTCTTCCCGCCATCGCGGCGACGCTTCATGATGCAGTTCCACAATGTGCTGGAGCGCGCCGGCCGCAGGTTCTGGCCGATCTTTTCCGGCGTCATCGTGGTCGAGGCGCAGAAGCGGCTCTATCAGGGCGTGCCGGTCGTCCAGCGCGCCTCTCGCCGCGTCTTCGTGCCGGTTTTCTCGCCGCATGGCGCCACAAGGCTCGGCCGGATATCGCCGACCGGGAACGCAACATTGCCGGGCCGTCGATGACATGTTCGTGATCGGAATCGCAGTTTTTCTCACCTATCTGTCGAGGGCGGGTTAGGTACCCGATTGAGTCGACATGTTCATCGGTTCCAGCACCGCTTCCGAATTCAAGGACTTCACCAATGGCTGATTATCCGGATGTCGAAGCCAGCGCCAAGCCGGTTGCCGCGTCGATCGAAACCAGCAGCCTGCGTGACCAATTGGCGACCATCAAGCTGGCGCTGGGGACCTCGCCGATCCGCAAACACCTGCTCTGGGCCTGCGTCGGCATAGTCGCCGTCATTGTGGCAACCTCGATCGGGCAGGTTCTGCTCAATCGCTGGAACGAGCCCTTCTACGATGCGCTGGCTCGGCGCGACATGCAGGGCTTCCTGCACCAGCTTCTGGTCTTTGCCGCCATCGCCGGCGGGCTCGTGGTGCTCAATGTCGGCCAGACCTGGCTCGACCAGATGATCCGGCTGAAGCTGCGCGAGGCGTTGACCCTCGATCTGATCGGTGAATGGATGCGGCCGGCCCGCGCCTTCCGGCTCGCCAACGCCGGCGCCATCGGCGTCAACCCTGACCAGCGCCTGCAGCAGGATGCCGGGCATCTCTCCGATCTTTCCACCGGTCTCGGCATAGGGCTGTTGCAGTCGTTCATTCTGCTTGTTTCGTTCGTCGGCGTCCTATGGTCGCTGTCTTCGGGCTTCGTCTTCCATATCGGCGGCTATTCGCTGGCCATTCCGGGCTACATGGTGTGGGCCGCGATCCTCTATGCCGGCACGGCCTCCTGGCTGAGCTGGCTGGTCGGACGGCCGCTCATCCGCTTCAACAGCGACCGCTATACGCGTGAAGCGGAGCTGCGCTCCTCGGTTGTCCGCGTCAACGAGAATGTCGATGCCATCGCGCTTGCGCACGGCGAGGCCGACGCGAGACGACGGCTCGAGCTCGACCTCGGCACGGTGCTGGGCGCGATGCGGCGCATCTACAGCGCCCAGATCAATCTTTCCTGGGTGACCGATACCTATGGCTGGATCACTGTCGTCGCGCCGATCCTCGTCGCCTCGCCGGTCTATTTTGCCGGCGATATCAGCTTCGGCGGGCTGATGATGGCAGTCGGCGCCTTCAACCAGGTGCATGCCTCGTTGCGCTGGTTCATCAACAATATCGGCGGTATCGCCGATTGGCGCGCCACGCTGATGCGCGTCGCCGATTTCCGCATCGCGCTCGTTGAAACGGATGTGCTGCACGATAGCGAAGAACGCATCACGATCGGCGAAAACCCGAATGGCAGGCTGACATTCGAGAACCTCGAGGTCGCGTCGCGGGATGGATGTACGAAGCTCGCCGAGCCCCATATCGAAATCCGCGCCGGCGAGCGCGTCATGATCACCGGAGATCCGCGCGCCGGCAAGACGCTGTTCTTTCGCGCCATTGCCGGTCTGTGGCCGTGGGGAAGCGGGCGGATCGGCATGCCGGCCGGAGAGGTGCCCGCCTTCGTTCCCCGAAAACCCTATTTCCCGCTCGGCACGCTGCGCGAAGTGCTCGACCACGCCGATGCGGCGGTTAGCGACGCCGAGATCTCGGCGGTGCTTGCCGAGGTCGGTCTCGGGCGTCTGTCGTCCTCGCTCGACCGCTCGGCGCGGTGGGAGCGCGAATTGAGCGATGACGAGCAGCGCCTGCTTGCCTTTGCCCGGCTGGTCTTGCGGCAGCCGAAATGGGTGATCATCGACGAGGCCTTGGACACGTTCGACGGCGCGACGCTGAGGCGGGTGCTGTCGATGCTGGAGGCGCGTCTGGCCGACGCCGCAATCCTCAACATCGGCCGAGGCCAGCAGAACATTGAAT
This sequence comes from Mesorhizobium sp. WSM4840, assembly GCF_055811755.1. Classification (NCBI taxonomy): domain Bacteria; kingdom Pseudomonadati; phylum Pseudomonadota; class Alphaproteobacteria; order Hyphomicrobiales; family Phyllobacteriaceae; genus Mesorhizobium; species Mesorhizobium sp. WSM4840. The sequence goes on along the minus strand of NZ_JBVVQD010000027.1, from coordinate 32,190 downwards.
TCTTTCCACGCTCATTGGCGATCGTGAAAGACATCGAGCGACCGGCTCTCAAGCCAGTCCGTGTCAGGGCCGGCGCGATCGAACCACCCCCGGCCGTCACCGCAGCCTACCAAGAGACGTAGCCGGCCATACGCCGGCAAGCTTTATTTCGCCGTGATCGCAGCGAAAGATTGCCGGTATCGTTCGGAAGTCTGCGGCGTTGGACCCATGCTTGACGCGCTTAAAGCGCGTCCCGGTGAAGAGATTCAAGAGATTCATGCGACACGCTTTAAGCCTCTGTTTCTATTCATGTCGTTACCCCAAAGCCGCTGCGCACTTTTGGGCGACATGCATTAGCCTGCTTGCCTGCCTTGCCTGCGCTCAGGCAGCACCACTGGCCGCGCCCGCCGATGCCATTGCAGTGGACGTCGAACTGGTGCTGGCGGTCGACATTTCGCACTCGATGGACGAAAAGGAATTCGCGCTGCAGCGCGCCGGCTATGTCGAGGCGCTGCGCCACCCCGACTTCATCAATGCGGTGCGTTCGGGCGTGACCGGCCGCATTGCGCTGGCCTATTTCGAATGGGCAGGCACCGTCCGCGACGATGCGGTCATTGCCTGGCAGGTCATCGACAATGCTGAGAGCGCTAACGCTTTCGCCGACAAGATCGAGGCGCGCCCGTTCAGGAGCTTTCGCGGCACCTCGATTTCCGGTGCGCTCGCCTTCGGCGCCAAGCTTTTGGATGGAGCCGCTTTCGACGCGACGCGCAGCGTCATCGACATTTCAGGCGATGGCCCCAACAATACCGGGATGCCCGTCACCACGACACGCGACGCCGCGGTGGCAAAGGACATCGTCGTCAACGGCCTGCCGATCCTGATCAGCCCGTCGCCCAGCTTTAGCCATCTCGACCGGTACTATGCCGAGTGCGTTACCGGCGGGCCAGGTTCCTTCGTGCTGCCGGTCTATGCCGCTTCCGAATTCGTGACCGCCATACGCCGCAAGCTGGTCCTGGAGGTCAGCGGTGTTGCCGGTCCCAGGGCCGCTCCCGCGACACTCCGGGTCGATGCGGCAACGCCGGTCGACTGTTTGCAAGGCGAGCGCGGCCGCCAGTTTTTCTCCGATCCGTATTTTCCGGAGCTTGATCGCTAGCTAGACTTGGTCGATGAATGGCGAACAGTCGCAGATGGTCTCCGGACTCTTGCCGGCCGCGCGCCATATGCGACGGCCGTTATCGCTTCAGCAGGAACACAGCTTGCTGGCCAAAGAAATTCCAGAACCACCAAGGCATCGACAGGCCGATTTTCTGGCCATTGGCGTCGAGCGCGGTTGCCTTTTCTACCGTTGCGCCGAGCTCTTCGCAGAGATTGACGAAGTCGCGGATGGTGCAGAAATGGATGTTGGGCGTGTCGTACCAGGAATAGGGCAGGTCCTTGGTCACCGGCATCCGCCCTTCGACGAACAGCGAAAGGCGCACCCGCCAGTGGCCGAAATTGGGGAAGGAGACGATGGCGTGCTTGCCGATCCTAAGCAACTCGTCGAGCACCAGCTTCGGGTTGCGGGTCGCCTGCAAGGTCTGCGACAGGACGACGAAATCAAAACCCTTGTCGGGATAGAATTTGAGGTCCTTGTCGGCGTCGCCCTGGATGACGGACAGGCCGCGCGCCACGCATTCGTTGACGCCGCGCTGCGACAGTTCCATCCCGCGGCCGTCGACCTGCTTCGTCGCCTGCAGCAATTCGAGCAGCAGGCCATCACCGGAGCCGACATCCAGCACCCGCGACTGCGGCGGGATGAGATCGGCGACGACTTCGAGGTCGACGCGCTGGGCGTGGTTGACACTCATGATCGTGGCTTTTGCTTGGCGCATGACCTTGATCCGAAAAGTCTGCAACTTTTCGGGGCCATGCGCTGCCTGGCACATGATCCCGGTCCGAAAAATCTGCAACTTTTCGGGGTCATGCGCTGATGCATGGCGAAAGATGCCGGTCCGGAAAGCCTGCAATCTTCAGGGATCATGCGCTGAGCCCCCTGGCGCGCGCCGCCGAGGCGATGAAGCCGTTGATGGCAGCAAACAGCTCCGGCTCGTCGAGCAGGAAGGCGTCGTGGCCGCGATCGGTCTCGATCTCGACGAAGGATACCGAGGCGCCGGCCGCGTTCAGCGCGTGAACGACCGAGCGGCTCTCCTCGGTCGGGAACAGCCAGTCGCTGGTGAAGGAGACCAGGCAGAAACGGGTTCTGGTGCCGGCAAAGGCGTCGGCCAGCCGGCCGCCATGATCGGCGGCGAGGTCGAAATAGTCCATCGCCCGGGTCATGTAGAGATAGGAGTTGGCGTCGAAGCGGTCGACGAAGGTCATGCCCTGATGGCGCAGATAGCTCTCAATCTGGAAGTCGGCGTCGAAACCGAAGGTGAGCGCTTCACGGTCCTGCAGGTTGCGGCCAAACTTCCGGTGCAGGGCCGCCTCCGACAGATAAGTGATGTGAGCGGCCATGCGCGCCACAGCCAGTCCCTTTTCCGGGCGCTTTCCCTGCTCGAAATATTTGCCGCCATGCCAGTCCGGATCGGCCATCACCGCTTGCCGGCCGACCTCATGGAAGGCGATGTTCTGCGAGGAATGGCGCGCGCCAGTGGCGATCGGCAGCGCTGAGAAAACGCGCTCCGGATAGCTCGACGCCCATTGCAGCACCTGCATGCCGCCCATCGAGCCGCCGAGCACCGAGAACAGTTTTTCGATGCCGAAATGATCGACCAGCATCAACTGCGCCCGCACCATGTCGCGGATGGTGATGATCGGCAGGTCGAGCCCGTAGGGCTTGCCGGTGGCTGGATTGGTCGAGGCGGGGCCGGTCGAGCCGAGGCAGCCGCCGATGACGTTTGAGCAGATGACGAAGAAGCGGCTGCTGTCGATGATCTTGCCGGGGCCAATCAGCACTTCCCACCAGCCCGGCTTGCCGGTCACTGGATTGGTGCTGGCGACATGCTGGTCGCCGGTCAGTGCATGGCAGACGAGGATGGCGTTGGAGCGGGCGTCGTTGAGGGTGCCGTAAGTCTTGTAGGCGATCTGGAACGGTGACAGCAGCGTGCCGGCATCGAGCTTGAGCGGCTTGTCGGCACCGAAACGCAACACCGGGCTCGATGGCTCGTCGGCCTCGTTGTTGGTTCTTTTAGTGCGCAGCGCGACCATCGCATCCTCTTACATTAACCCATCGCGCTTTCCGAAAGTCGATTCCGATTTTCGGGTCGATGCGACTGTCCGGCCGGCTACGGACAACAAAAAAACCGACATCGCCTTCGCAAAGCCGGTTACAGGATGCAAACGGCCCTTTAGCGAGTTGTTTAACGTGGCTGCAAGCCGACCGGCCAAATCACCACGGGATTTCGCCTTTCTTCTAGGACCGGAGCGTCTCGGCGTCAACGGCCAGTCGTTCACCCATGCCAGTCGCTCACCCATGATCGCCGCCTCTCGACATTCCAGGCCACGGCTTGTATTTCCGCTGCGGCTTCTAGTGTGGCGAATCCGAAATTCGCATCGCGTTGGAGCAGCGCAGTGGGCGAATTTCGGATTCGCCACACTAGCAACCAATGAATTCTAGTGTGCTGGATTTGAAGTTCCTGAGCGCTGTTGCCACCAAAATGGCAGGAACTTCAAATCCACCACACTAGGTGGAAGCGTTCTCGACGGATTTTTGCAATATGAACCAGGCATCGGATCAGGCACGTCCAACGCCCCGCGCGGGGATCATGGACATCGAAGCCTATGTGCCGGGCAAAAGCACGGCGCCGGCCGGCGTTGCCAAGGTCCACAAATTGTCGTCGAACGAGAACCCGCTCGGCCCCTCGCCGAAGGCGATAGAAGCCGCGCGCGACGTCGCGGCCAAACTCGACATATATCCCGACGGCACCGCCAGGCGCCTGCGGGAGGCGATCGCTGAGGTGCATGGCCTCAACCCGGCGAACATCGTCTGTTCCAATGGTTCCGACGAGATTCTCGGCCTGCTTGCGCAGACCTATCTCGCGCCCGGCCATGAAGCTGTGATCACCGAACACGGCTTCATGGTCTACAAGATCTACATCCAGTCGGCAGGTGCTGTCCCGGTGTCGGTCAAGGAAACCAATGAGCGCGCCGACGTCGATGCGATCCTCGCTGCGGTGACGCCGCGTACCAGGATCATCTTCCTCGCCAATCCCAACAACCCGACCGGCACCTATTTGCCGTTCCAGGAGGTGCGCCGCCTGCATGCCAGCCTGCCTCGAAACGCGCTTCTGGTGCTGGATGCAGCCTATGCCGAATATGTCCGCCGCAATGATTATGAAGCCGGCGTCGAGCTGGTGGCTGGCGCGGAAAACGTGGTTATGACCCGCACCTTCTCCAAGCTCGGCCTCGGCGGTGCGCGGATCGGCTGGATGTACGCGCCGATGCATATCATCGACGCGATCAACCGCGTGCGAGGTCCCTTCAACGTCAACGCGACGGCGATCGAGGCCGGCATTGCCGCGATCCGCGACCGCGCCCATGTCGAGCGCAGCGTGGCTCATAACGACACTTGGCTGCGATGGGTGAGCGAGGAGTTGACCAAGCTCGGACTGCGGGTGACGCCGAGCGTCGGCAATTTCGTCCTCATCCACTTTCCCGAGGACAAAAAACATTCGGCGGCGGCTGCGGACGATTACCTCTGTGCGCGCGGCTATATATTGCGGCGCGTTTCCGGCTACGGCTTCCCCAATGCACTGCGCATGAGCATCGGCACCGAAGAGGCCAATCGCGGCGTTGTCGCCGCCCTCGCGACATTTCTGAAAAGCTAGAAGACCATGACATCACCGATGTTCGAAAAGATCGCGCTGGTCGGCATCGGCCTGATCGGCTCGTCGCTGGCCCGCGTAATCCATCGCGAAGGCCTTGCCGGTCACGTCGCCATCTCGACGCGCAGCGAAACGACCCTGGCGCGGGCGCGGGAACTCGGCCTCGGCTCCTCCTACGCGATGGACGCGAAAGAGGCGGTCGGCGATGCCGACCTGGTGATCGTTTCGGTGCCGGTCGGCTCTTCAGGCGAGGTCGCCGAGGAAATCGCACCGGCGCTGAAGCAGGGCGCCATCCTCACCGATGTCGGCTCGACCAAGGCGTCGGTCATCGCGCAGATGCAGCCGCATGTGCCTGCTGGCGTGCATTTCATTCCCGGCCACCCGCTGGCCGGCACTGAAAAATCGGGCCCGGACGCCGGCTTTGCCGAACTGTTCGAAAACCGCTGGTGCATCTTCACGCCGTTGCCCGGCACCGATCCGGCCGCCTTGGAAAAGCTCTCGGAATTCTGGCGCCGTTGCGGCTCCAACATCGACACGATGGATCCCCAGCATCACGACATGACGCTGGCCATCGTCTCGCACCTGCCGCACATCATCGCCTATAACATCGTCGGCACCGCCGACGATCTGGAGTCGGTGACCAAGTCCGAGGTGATCAAATATTCGGCCTCCGGCTTTCGCGACTTCACTCGCCTGGCCGCGTCCGACCCGACGATGTGGCGGGACGTCTGCCTGCACAACAAGGACGCCATCCTCGAAATGCTGGCGCGGTTCTCGGAAGATCTGGCCTCGCTGCAGCGGGCGATCCGCTGGGGCGACGGCGAAAAACTTTTCGACCTGTTCACCCGCACCCGCGCCGTCCGCCGCTCGATCATCGAGGCCGGTCAGGACATCGACGTACCGGACTTTGGCCGGCAGGCAGTCGAGCACCCGGCCAAGGGATAGAGCATCGGACCCAAAGTGGGTACTGGTTTTGGGAAAATCCGATGCTCAAACAAAAAGATAGAGCAGCGGTACGATTCGATTTGAAGGCCCGCCGCTGTCTCAGGCCGGCCAGTGAGCCGCCATCATCGCCAGTGTCTCGGCCCTGTCCGGCGCGCCCAGCCTGCCGCCGAAGCGCAGGCATTTGAGCGCGGCGGCGGCGCTGGCAAAGCGCAATGTCCGTTCGATCGGCATCGCCTCCGCCAACCCGACGGCAAAGGCGCCGTGAAACACGTCGCCGGCGGCAAGCGTATCCACTGCCTTGATCCTTGGCGCTGCGACATGGCGCACGGACCCAGCCGAGCGGTCGAACCACCAGCTTCCCGCCGCGCCGCCGGTCACCGCGACAAACGCATCGGTGCGTCTGCCCAGCGCTTCACAGGCCTTTTGCGGACCTCGTTCCTCGCCGCCGAGGATGAACGCCGCCGGCTCCGACGCGACGATGTGCGAGGCCAGCGGAAACAGCCGTTCCAGCACGTCCCGTGGCGCGGTGTCGGCGTCCAGTATGGCCGGACGGCCGATTTCGCGCGCCGCCGCCATGGCCAGAGCTGCTGCGCCCGGCCAGCGCACATCGACCAGGATGGCGTCGAATGCGGTGAGATCTTGAATGGGGAGCGCCCCGGGGTCGGCCTGGGCGAGTTGGTCATAGAATGGAACGATGATGCGCTCGCCATGCGTGTCGACCAAGATGGCCGACAGTGCCGACCGCGCGCCGCCGACGCGCCGGACAAAGCTGCAATCGACGCCTTCGGCCTCGATCCCGGCGACCAGCTGATCGCCGACGAGGTCGTCTCCTGCGCTCGCCCATAGCGATACGTCCGCGCCGAGGCGGCGTGCGGCGCAGGCCGCGCTCGAAGCCATGCCCGAGGCGATCTGGACGCCGTCGGACGCGATGAACTTGCCCTGACGTGCCGGAAGCGTGTCGACGCGAAGGATGGTATCGAGCGTCAGCGCGCCAACACTCAGGAGCTTCACCGGGCTGTTCATCTATCTTCCTGTTTCATCATGATCTTCTCCGAACTGGAGGTTCGCAATCATGGTCTAATCGACCGGCTTGATCCTGCCCAGCGGGATAAAACCCAGCGAGGCCTTGCCCTTGACGACCTTGAGGGGCATCGACGGTTCGTTGCCAAGCATCGCCAGCCCGGCAAAGCCGGTTTTGATCTGGCTCTTTTGCTCGGGAATGGCCTTGCCGAGGATTGCCGCCACCGCCTTCGGATCGCTGAGCTTGATCATCAGGTCGGCGTCGATCAGCCCGTCGGCATCGACCGACACCGGTCCGGAAACGGTGACGCGCGCGGTCCCCGACGACAGATCGAGCTTGCCGATATCCATCGCCTGGCCGCGCAGGCTCTCTGTTTGTGTCTTGATCAGCGCCACGCCGTTCTTCAGCGTCACGTCGCCACTGCCGTCGAGCGGCGGCAGCACGCGGCCATCGATCGCCCCTGGTTCGATTTCGAGATTGGTGAAACTCCCGGAATAGTCGATGTCCTGGCCGTTCGGACGCAGTTGTCCGGCCGCTGTCCCGGCGCTGAACAGCTCGACCGGGTCTGTGCCATCCGCCGGATCGGTTTGGGCTGACAGGCCCTCGGCCTCCAGTGAAACGCGCCGGGGCAGGGGCCAGGACAGTTTGACGGTCGCTCGCAGATTATCCCAGTCGATCCACAGCGGCGCCATCCCCGGCACGGAGGTCCTGAGCGGCCCCCGCAGGTCGGCGCCAGGCGACAGGATCTGGGTGATATGCGTGACGGCGTTGAGGCTGCCGAGCGAGGCTGCGACGTTCCTGTTGTCGTCCTGATAAGCCAGGCTGTCGCAGGAGATGGCGAAGCTCAAGGGATAGCCGCTGACCGTGAGATTGGCGCAATCCGCCTCGATGCCATTGCCGTTGAGCTCGGCCACCGCTCTGTCGGCTTCGCTCTTGACCTTGTCCGCCAGGTAGAACCAGCCGGCGCTGTAGAGGCCGAACAGCACAAGGATGAAAGCGCCAAGCCAGAAGAGGCGGCGGCGAAAATTCGGCGGACGCTCGTCACTTGACGTCATGCTGCGGCTCTCGCTAGCGCGTGTTGCACAGGGGACTGTCGTTTCCGGCAACATCAGGTAGACGGAGACGGACTGAAAAAACACCGATTCCAGTGCGGTGCTGCAACCAGGCTTGGCGATATGGGCGATTTTTGGGTTTTTGGCTACGGTTCGCTGATCTGGCGGCCGGGATTTGCGCATGTCGAGACGCGGCGCGCCCGCCTCCACGGCTACCGCCGGTCGCTGTGCGTCTACTCCTTCGTGCATCGCGGCACGCGCGAACGGCCCGGCCTGGTGCTCGGCCTCGACCGTGGCGGCTCCTGCATTGGGCTGGCTTTCCGCGTCCCCGGTGATCTGCGCAACGAGGTCATCACCTATCTGCGCGAGCGCGAGTTGGTCACCAATGTCTATCGCGAGCGCATGCTTAGCATTCGCCTCGACAATGACGCTACGAACGGCGAGACGGATGGGGGCGAGACGGTCTCGGCCGTCGCCTATGTCGTCGATCGTGCCCACGAGCAATATGCCGGCGCGCTCGATGCTGCCGATGCGGCGACAGTCGTTCGCGGTGCGGTCGGCCAGTCGGGAAGGAACGAGGACTACGTGCTCAGCACGCTGGAGCACCTCGAAGCGCTGGGCATCCGCGACCACTGGCTGGAAGAGGTGGCGAAACGGATCGGGTCGTGATCTTCTTTCGTTGTTTGACCATGATCTCGAAAACCGGTTCCCACTTTTTGCGTCGCAACCCTTCGGTTCGGGATGATGGTCCGGGTTACATCCTGAAAATCTGCTTTCCGAGATCGGCGCGATCCAGGCTGTTTGTCACGGCGAGCTCGAACTCCGCCAGCGGATGGATGCCGCCGACAGGAACATGGAAATCGGGTTGGCCGAAGATGTCGACAATTTCGCGCAACACTGGCCGGTCGGCTTCGACAGGCGGCGAAAAGAAGTAGCGGTAGATATTTGCCCTGATCTCGAGGCCGCTCAGCAGCACGTCGAAATTGTGCAGTTCGAAACGCTCGGTGCTCATGCCGCCATTGATAACCATCTGCCCGCCCATCGCCAGGGTGCGGATCAACTCGCCAGTGACGGGTCCGCCGACATTATCGATGATCCCGTTCAGCTTGGCGCCGTCGGTCATGTCCATGACTGCTTCCCTGATGCCGACCTTCAAACCCGACAGATCGAGGATGGCGGTGGCACCAAGCCGCTTCAGGTCCAGCCTGTCGCGCGATCGTCGCACGAGCGCAATCACGTTGATGCCGCGCCGTTGGGCGAACTGCATCACCATCGTCGAAACCGATGAATAGCCGGCCGTGACGGCCAGCCACTGTCCAGGCTGCACACGGGAATCCGCCAGCAGGTCCCAGGCGGTGATGGGGTTCACCATCTGCCCGGCGCGTTCGACCGGATAGCCGGCGGGCAGCGGGATCAGCCAAGCGACCGGGACGGCCGCATATTCTGCCCAGCTGTTGTAGTAGCTGAATGCGACAAGCGTGCCCGGTTTCAAGGCGACGTTCGCACCCACGGCCTCAACGATACCGGCGCCATGGTTTCCGGCGATCTGGTGGGGGAAATGCGGCTTCTTCGGTTCGGGATAGAGGTTCTGGATGAACAGAAAGTCGCCAGGGTTGATCGAGGCGGAGACCATCCTGAGCAGCACCTCACCGTCGCCGATTCGCGGCATGGGCACGTCGCCGAGATAGAGCACGTCCTGCGGCGAGCCGATTGCGTCGAATACAACTGCTTTCATGGTGGTCTCCAATAACGGGCGATCTGGCCATGCAATCTGGACGCGGCCAGATCGCAGGCACCGGTGTTTGCATCGGCGTCGCGGAACCTAAGGCCGCTGGCAAAAATCGGAATTGGCAGATTTGACAATCTATGTGCTAAACTTGCCATAGTTGTTCAAAGGAGCCATCTTGGACAGTCGTCCCGTCCACGCCGTGATCTGGCTGCCGTCGACCTTCTATTCGGCCGTCGCCGCGACGCTTGTCGAAATGTTCGAGTTGGTGAATACCATTCGCGGCGCGCCGGCGATTTCCTTCGAATTCGTGGCACGGCAGGCCGACGCCACGACGACGCCTGGCATTTCCTTTCACACCCGACGCGAACCCTCGCAGCGTATGGACCTGCTGGTCCTGCTGGCCATGCCCGGTATGCAAATCCCGGAGCTTGTTGCCGCGCTGGAGGAAGAGAGCCGCCACGCCGCGCCGCTTATCGCAAGTGCGCAACGAGACGGCGCCATCATCGCCGCGCATTGCGGGGCCGGTTACTTCCTGGCAGACGCCGGTCTTCTCGACCGAAAGCGCGCGACGATCTCCTGGTGGCTGAAGACCGATGCCCAGCGTCGCTTTCCGAAGGTGCGTTGGGACGCTTCACGTGTGCTGATCGGGGACGGACGGATCTACACTTGCGGCGGCGGTTTTTCAGGCCTGGAGCTCGGCAAGGCGCTTCTGCGGGATCTTGGCTTCGCCAGGGAGGAGCGCCTGGTTCGCAAATTGCTGGTGCTGCCGCCGTCGCGGCAGATCCAGACACCCTACGAGTTTCCGCTTACCGATCTGCTGCCTTCGCAAGAGCCGTTCCGCGGCCGGCTCGAAACTTTGTCCAGAAAACAGCTCGGAGCGCTCGACCTTGCCTTCCTTGGTGCGCAACTCGGTCTGTCGCCGCGAACGCTTGCGCGCCGGTTTTCCGATGAATTGCACACCACTCCCGGCCGATGGATCCAAGACCGGCGCCTTGAGGCCGCGAAAACACTTCTTGAAAGCACCAAACTCGGTATTTCGGAAATATGTTACCTGGTCGGATACCGGGACACGGCCTCATTCAGCCGACTTTTCAACCGCGTGGTCGGACTGCCGCCTGGTGAATACCGGCGCCAGAGCCAGTAGACATCGGCTGGAACCTCGAACGCGGTGGATCGCGCCCCCGGATCGCGCCCTTGTGAAGCAGTGGTCCGTCGGAAAGAATGGCCAGGCCTTTGACCTCGGCGCGGTGAGACCTAGGTAAGCGAGGGCTTTTCGTCCGCTCCTTTCCATTCCCCACGGAGATCAGTCTTGCAGAAACGTCGTCTCGGTCAAACCGACCTGTCCATCGCGCCGCTGGTTCTGGGCGGCAACGTCTTCGGCTGGACCGCCGACGAGAAAACTTCTTTCGACCTGCTCGACCGCTTCGTCGGCGCCGGTCTCAACGCCATCGACACCGCCGATTCCTACTCGCGCTGGGTTCCCGGCAACAAGGGCGGCGAATCCGAAACCATCATCGGCAAATGGATGAAGAGCCGCGGCAATCGCGACAAGGTCGTGGTGATCACCAAGGTCGGGTCGGATATGGGGCAGGGCAGGAAAGATCTCTCCGCTGCCTATATCGAAAAGGCCATCGATGCGTCGCTGCAGCGGCTACAGACCGATGTCGTCGATCTCTATCTGTCGCACTGGCCGGACTCGACCACCCCCTACGAGGAAACGCTCGGCGCCTACCAAAAACTGCTCGCCAAGGGCAAGATCCGCCATGTCGGCGCTTCCAATCTCGACGGCGGCCAGTTGCGCGCCGCGCTCGACGTGGCAAGCCTGCGGGGCCTGCCGCGCTATGCGGTGCTGCAGCCGGAATACAATCTCTATGATCGCGCCTCCTTCGATGGGCCGCTGCGCGATCCGTGCATGGCCGAGGATATCGGCGTCATCAGCTATTTCAGCCTCGCCAAAGGGTTTTTGAGCGGCAAATACCGCAGCGAAGCCGATCTCGGCAAAAGCGCGCGTGGCGACGGCGTGAAGGGCTATCTCAACGGGCGCGGCATGCGCATCCTGGCAGCACTCGACGCCGTGTCGACGCGTCACGCGGCCAAGCAGGCGGAAGTGGCGCTCGCCTGGGTGATCGCGCGGCCCGGCGTAACGGCGCCGATCGCCAGCGCCACGACGCTGGACCAGGTCGACAGCCTCGCCCGCGCCGCATCATTGAAGCTCAGTCCGGACGATATCGCTGAGCTCGACAGCGCGAGCGCATAGACGCCAGCGCGAAGCGGCGGCTTGATCAACAGCAGCCAAGGACCGTGCGCGGCCTGCGCCGGAAGGCTCCCTGCACGATCGTTCAAGACGCCCTGGTCTGTCCTGCCATACCATTGCCCGCATCGCGCCTGGATACTGGTATACAGATGTCCGAACTGGTCTTTTCCCATCCGGAACTATGGCAGCAATTGCTCGCACTTGTGCTGGCATCGGCGGTCGTGATGGGTAGTCCGGGGCCGGCGACGATAAGCGTCACCGCCGTTGGCGCCGCCTTCGGTCTGCGCGATTCGCTCCGCTACGCCTCGGGCATCATTCTTGGGACGGTCGCCGTGCTTTTGGTCGTGGCGACGGGCATTACGGCCATGCTTGCCTCTGTGCCGAAGCTTACACCGCTCCTGGCGCTGGCATCCGCAGCCTACATCCTCTACCTCGCCTTCAAGATAGCAACGGCTCCGCCTCTGGCAGCGCGTACCGGCGGGGCGGCACGTCCCACATTCCTCGGCGGGTTTCTTCTGGCCGTCGCCAACCCGAAAGCCTATGTGGCGATTGCCGCCGTATTTGCCGGCACGTCGTCCGCCGGTGAGCTCGATGCAGGGCTCAAGCTGGCGGTCCTCGCTTCGATGATCGTCGCCATCCATGTCCTGTGGCTTCTCGCCGGAGCAGCGTTTGCGCGCTTCCTGCGCAAACCGCTGGCCTCGCGGATCATCAATCTGACGTTCGCGGCGACACTGGTTTTGACAACGGCGCTGGCTGTGATTCCCTAGGGGATACTGCCGACCAAGCAGATGGTTCAGGCCGGGGTATCGGAGCCAAGTTCCCTCAGCCGCTTTACCGCTGTCGGCGGCATTGGCGGCGGGTTTGGCGCCTGGGACGCCTCGATGAGCAGCTGGTCACAGGCGGCTTCCGTCTCGCCGATCAGCCGTTCCATGAATTCCTCCTTGCCCAACCCCGCCGGGATCGGCGGCAGGAAGCGCGCCTTGATCGTGCCGGGATAGCGCAGGAATTTCCGGCGCGGCCAGTAGAGGCCGGCAACATGGGCGACCGGCACCACGGGAATGCCAAGCTGGGTATAGAGCTCGACGATGCCGTATTTATAGGCCGGCTCGTCGCCCGGCGCCCGGCGCGTGCCCTCGGGATAGATGATCAGCTGGCGGGGATTGCGCGCCAGCTCCTGCCTAGTCGCGGCGACCACCGCTTTCAGCGCCTTCGAGCGGCTGCCGCGGTCGACCGGGATCATCCGCATTTTCAAAATGTACCAGCCGAAGAACGGGATCCAGGTCAGTTCCCGCTTCAGGATGTAGATCGGATCTTGCAGGAGGGGGAAGAAGGCGATCGCGTCCCAGAAGGATTGGTGCTTCGGCGCCAGGATGAAGGAACCCTCGGGCAGGTTTTCCTGGCCGGTGATCTCGCTTTTGGTGCCGGCGATCTTGTCATAGAGCCACATGCTGGTGCGCGACCAGAATTTCGGCACAAACCAGGCGCGGTGGCGCGGCGACAGAAAATAGTACGGGGTCCAGAGGACCATCTGGACGATCAGATTGACGTAGAAGACGAGGTTGAACGCCAGCGAGCGAATAAGGAGCATGTGGGAAGTGCCCGGTGAGGAGGTGTGCGTTGGTTACACCAAGCGCGAGCAAAAGGAAACGATGCGAGATCGATCCGACTTGATGAACCCGCTATCCGTACGTCAGGCCTGCCACGTCGCTTGCACCAGCCGCTTCTTCAGGCGTGGGGCGGCGAAATCGAGGAACGCGCGCAGTTTCACCGGCAGTAGACCCTGGCCGGCATGCACGAGACTGACCGACCATGGCTGCGGCTCGAATGCCTCCAGCACGGTGCGGAGCGTGCCGGACCGCACCGCAGCAGTGATCTGGTAGGAAAGCACCCTCGTCATCCCGGCGCCGGCAATCGCGGCATCGATCGCCGCTTCCGCGGTGTTGACCCGAAGCCGTGAGCGGATCGGAACAGTGAGGTCGCTCTTGCCGGTGGAAAAAGTCCATGCGGCAGGAGCGGTGAGCCCTTCGAAGGTGACGCAGCTGTGTGCCGCGAGGTCTTTCGGCGTCTTTGGCATGCCGTGCTCGGCCAGATAGGCCGGGCTCGCGCAAACAACGCGCCGGATCGAGCCGATGCGCGTGGCCACCAGGCTCGAGTCGGGAAGCTCGCCGATGCGGACGGCGAGATCGATGTGCTCCTCGGTCAACTGGGTTATCCGGTCGGCGAGCATCAGGCGGATAGCCACGTCGGGGTAGGCGGCAAGGAAGCCGGTGACGACCGGCAGCACATGCAGGCGGCCAAAGACGATCGGCGCGGTGATGATCAGATCGCCCGTCGGGGCGCTGTATTCGCCGGCGGCGGCACGCTCGGCCTCGCCGACCTCGTCGAGAATACGATGGCAGGCAGCGAGGTAGGCGTGACCCGCGTCGGTCAGCGTCAGCTGCCGCGTCGAGCGGTTCAGGAGACGCGTCTTCAGATGCCGCTCCAGGCCGGAGACTTTGCGGCTGACCGTTGCAAGCGGGATGCTAAAACGGCGTCCGGCGGCCGAAAGGCTGCCGGCCTCCACCGCGGCGACGAAAAGCGACATGGCCTCGAGGCGATCCATACTTCTCCCGGAAATTGGAAGGATCAATTGCAAATATGACAGCTACATCCGAATGATGGAAGGGGCCATGTTTTGGCGGCGAAGCTGATCAATGAGAAGGAATGCCGATGCCCCGTATCCCTACGCCCGCGTCCATAGAGGCCGCGCCTGCTGCGTCGCAGCCGATGTTACATGCCGTCGAGAAGCAACTCGGCGTCGTGCCAAACCTCTTCAGGCTTGTTTCCAATAGCCCGGCTGCGCTTGAAGGCTATCTCAGTCTGTCCGGAGCGCTTGCCAAAGGCCGCCTGCCCGCGCCGACGCGCGAGCGCATCGCTCTGGCGGTCGCCGAGATCAATGGCTGCAGCTACTGCCTTTCCGCCCACACCTATCTCGGCAAGAACCTCGCCAAGCTTGACGATGCCGAGATGGTCGCCAATCGCGGCGGCGGGTCCAACGACCCCAAGGCCGCCGCAGCGGTGCGTTTCGCCGCCAAGATTGCGCGCGACCGCGGCCATATCGGTGACGAGGATCTCAGCGCCGTCAGGCTCGCAGGCTACGACGATGCGCAGATCATCGAGATCGTCCAGCATGTCGCTCTCAATGTCTGGACCAACTATGTCAATGAGGTTGCCAGGACGGAGATCGACTTTCCTGTCGTTTCTGCCCGCAAGGCAGCCTGAATTCAGCGACCACTGTGTCGGCTTTTTGGAAAATCCGATGCTCAAACAAAAGAGATAGAGCGGCGGTACGGTTCGACTTGAAAGTCCGCCGCTCTAGCCCATCGCAAGGAGTTCCCATGTCTGAAAGCCGCCCACCGCTACCGCCATTCACCGCCGAGACCGCCGCACAAAAGGCACGCATGGCGGAGGATGCCTGGAACTCCCGTGATCCGGCACGGGTCGCGCTTGCCTACACAATCGACAGCCGCTGGCGCAACCGGGCCGAGTTCCTGCAAGGGCGCGACGCCATCCAGACCTTCCTCACACGCAAATGGGATCGCGAACGCGACTACCGGCTCATCAAGGAGGTCTGGGCGTTCCGCGACAACCGTATCGCCGTGCGTTTCGCTTATGAATGGCACGACCACAGCGGCTCGTGGTTTCGCAGCCACGGCAACGAGAACTGGGAGTTCGATGAGCTTGGATTGATGCGCTTGCGCATCGCCAGCATCAACGACCTGCCGATCCTCGAGGCCGACCGCAAATATCATTGGCCGCTTGGCCGCCGGCCGGACGACCATCCCTCTCTGACGGAACTCGGCCTTTGAAGGAGGCTTTCCATGAATGCTCACGTCTTCACCAGCGATGTCGCCTTTACGCCAACCGTCAAGGCGATCCAGGCCCGCAAAGGCTCACGTGATGCCTATGCCCGTGTCGAGGAGCGTGGCGGCTGGCAAGCCGATATCACGCCCGATCTCGCCGCCTTTATCGAGGCGCAGACCAGCGTCTTCCTGTCGACGGCCAATGGTGAGGGCCAGCCTTATATCCAGCATCGCGGCGGGCCGGCCGGCTTCCTCAAGGTGCTCGACGAGCGGACGATCGGCTTCACGGATTTCTCCGGCAACAGGCAATTCATCACCCAGGGCAATCTGGACGACAACCCCCGCGCATTCCTGTTCCTGATCGACTATGCCCACCGGCAGCGCATCAAGATCTGGGGCAGCGCGCGTGTCGTCGAGGACGATGCCGAACTGATGGCGAAGCTGATGCCGGAAGGCTACAAGGCGCGCCCCGAGCAAATCATCCTGTTCACGGTTTCGGCTTGGGATTCCAATTGCCCGCAGCACATACCACAGCGTTTCGAAGCGGCCGATGTGGCGGCGGCGCTGGCCGAGAGGGACAAGCGTATCGAATGGCTCGAACAGGAGAACGCGCGTCTGCGTGACGCCTCAAGCGCCACAGTCAAGGAATGATGCCGCTGCCGGTTCCAGATCGGCTCAGTTCGGCGCAGCAGCCTCGGCCAGCGCGACGCCGGTTGGCGTTGGCTTTACCGGCACGATGCCGCGGGCCAGCGCCAGCAGATATTTGTTGTATTCGGTGAACAGCACGCGCAGCGCCCTCGGCTTGGTCAGCCAGCCGCCATTGCCGAGATTGCTGTTGACCACTGGATAGGGCTCGAGCTTGGCCTTGTGCAGCAGCCGGCCCATTTCCAGCAGGCTGCGCGGCATGTGATAGTTGTTGGTGACAAGAATCACGGTGCCATAGGCGTGGTCTTCCACCCACTTGGCACTTTCCTCGGCATTGCCGATCGTATCGAGCGCGGCGCGGTCGATATCGACGCAGCAGGAAAACAATTTCTTGTCGCCGCGGGTCGCGACCTGAAGCTGGCGGCGGCTGGCGGAAGGATGCACGCCGCTGATCAGCAGCCGCTCGCCCTTGCCGGATGCCAGCAGACCCATAGCGGCGTCGAGACGTGAATGGCCGCCGGTCAGCACGATGATGGCATCGGCTTTTGCCGGATTGGTAGGCGTCGCGAGACGGCTGACGGTGTTGGCGAACCAGCCGAAGCCGCCGGCAAACAGCGTTGCCAGCACGAGCAGAAAGAACGCGGAGATGCGCAACGCGCCTGCCAATCGGCTAGGCTTGGCGCGCTCGCGGGAACGCGTAATCACCAAGGGCAACTGTCCAGCCATTCCGGTCGAGTCGCGCGCGTCCATCATCTTTATCGTTAACCCCGAAATGCGGCGTTTAGTAGGTGAAAAAGCACACATTACGTTACGTTAATTCTCTATTCGTGATCACCCCGCGTCCGGTTGGCGGACATCGATGTCGCTGAGATAGGTGACGACGGTGGCATGGGAGGTTGCCGCCGTCAGCGCACCGATGACCAGCACCATGAGGACAACGCCGAGATAGCCCGCCGAACCGATGGCGAAATTGCCGAACAAGGCGGTCGCCTGATCTGCCTCAGGCGTTGCCATGTTGCGCGACGACCACCATGAGAAGACGATGAAGACGAGCACCGCCGCCGCACCCCCGGCGGCTGCACCCTTCATGCCGGTGACCAGAAAGTGGTGGCGGAATTCGCGCGCGATGAAGCGCGCTTCGGCGCCGACGAAATGCAGCACCTCGATGATGTGGCCGTTGCCGGCCATGGCGCCGCGCGTCGCGAACACCACGGTCAGCACGGTTGCCGACAGCATCAGCGCCAGCACGGCGATGCCGATGGTCACCGTGGTGCGGGCCATGGCCACCAGCCGGTCGACCCAGGTGCGATGGTCGTCAAGCGCTGCACTGGGCAGTTTCGGCGTGATCGCGGCGCGCATTGCGGCGAAGTCGGGCGGGTTGTTCTCGTCTATGGTGACGATGATCAGACGCGGCACCGGCAGGTCGTCGATGTTGAGACCCGAGCCGAGCCACGGCTCCAGTAGCCGCGCCGTGGCATCGCGGTCGACGATCCTGGCGCTCTTCACGCCAGGAAATTCGCCAGCGATCTGCGAGGCCTGGGCAAGTGCTGCCTCCATGTCGAGGCCGTCTACCGGCTTGATCTGGATCGTCGCCTCGCGTGAGATCTGGTTCTCCCAGACCGAGGCGGTGTCGCGCACCAGCGTCACCGCGCCGAAGGTCAGGCAGGAGAGGAACGTCATGATGGCGATGACCAGGACCAGAGCCCGGCCGGCGATGTTCTGCGCCGGCACGATCGGCGCCATCTTGCGCTGAACGCGCTGCGTCGTCGCAGCCTTCACGGCGTGCTGGTCTTCGACATGGTGAACGGAATGGTCAGTCATAGATATCCAGCCTTCCGCCGGCCAGGATCATGCGCCGTGCGTCGACCTGTTCCATCAGGCCGAGGTCGTGGGTTGCGATCACCACCGCGGTGCCCAGTCGGTTGAGTTCGATGAACAGCCGCAACAGGCGCCGCGCCAGCGGCGGATCGACATTGCCGGTCGGCTCGTCGGCAAGCAGGATCTCGGGCTGCTCGATCAGCGCCCTGGCAATTGCGGCACGCTGTTTCTCGCCACCCGACAGCACCGGCGGCAGCACATGCATACGCTCGCCAAGGCCGACCCATTTCAAGAGCTCGGTCACGTCGGTGCGGTAGCTCGCCTCCTCGCGACCGCGCACGCGCAGCGGCAAGGCCACGTTCTCGTAGGTCGTCATGTGGTCGAGCAGGCGAAAGTCCTGGAACACGACGCCGATGCGCCGCCGCAGATGCGGCAGCTCGGTGCGCGAGATGCGCGAGCGGTCCTTGCCGAAGATGGTGATCAGTCCGCGCGTCGGCTTGAGCGACATGAACAAAAGCCGCAGCAGCGTCGTCTTGCCGGCGCCCGAAGGGCCGCTCAGGAACTGGAAGGAGCGCTCCGGTATGTGCAAGGAAATGTCGCGGAGGATTTCCGGTCCCATGCCATAGCGGAGGCCGACATTTTCGAAGCGGATCACGTTCGACGACCTGAAACTTGCGGCGGCGACGAGCCAGCCTTCTCTGAGAAAAGACCATCGGCCGGCATGGTTAACCGGCGGTTAATTCTGAGGTTTTTTGGGTGCGTCACAGGGGTACCGATGGGGAAGCGTTAACCATTTCCGTTTACGCAAAAGAAACGAAGAGCGAACAAGTTCCGTAGTGCTGGGGCCATGATGGCTGAGGATCGAACCGCGCGCCCGGTTTCCGGCGAAATCATGGCCGACACGGCCGCGCCGGAACGCATCATGCGTGATCCGGCCGACGACATCGTCGATGCCGACTACGAGGTGCTGACGCGCCGCACCGCCAGCATGGACCCTTCACCGCCGTTTTCGCGCGTGATCGCCACGCCATCGCTCGAAGGCATGGACATGCTGCGCAAGCCGAAAGCCGCGATGGAACGGCTGCGGGCGCGCGGCGGTCCGATCTTCTGGATCGCCGGCCTCAGTGCCGTGTTTGCAGCCTTCTGGGTCTCGGGCGGGCACGCGCTGGTGCGCCAGGCGCCGCTTCTTCTTGCGGCACAGGAAGCGGGCGTTGCACTCACCATTTCAGGCGTTACGTCGCGTATCGATGCGTCCGGGCCGAAACCTGTCCTGTTCGTCGTTGGCGAGGCCGCGAATGACGGCGCCAGTCCGTCGCCGTTGCCGCCGCTGGAAATCCGGGTCACCGGCAATGACAGGCGCACAACCCGCTATACGCTGGAGACATTCAACCGTTTGCTGGCGCCCGGCGAAAGATTTGGCTTTTCGAGCCGGCTCGACATGCCTAGAAACGGGGTCAGGACCGTCTCGGTCACCTTCGCCAACTAGGGCGATCATTTCTGGAAAGGCTGCCAATGCCAGTCGTGCGCGGCAAGGATATCGAGGTTCTGTTTTCGGCGTCGGCGATTGCCCGCCGCAATCTGGAGCTCGCCAAGGAGATCGCCGAGCGCGACTATCACGACCTTCTGGTGATTTCGGTGCTGAAAGGATCGTTCATTTTCGCTGCCGATCTCATCCGCGCCATGCACGATGTCGACCTGTCGCCCGAGGTCGAGTTCATCTTTATTTCCAGCTACGGCGCCGGCACCACCAGCGGCGAGGTGAGGGTGCTGCGCGACATCGACAACGAGGTCGCCGGCCGCGACGTGCTGTTGATCGACGACATTCTCGAATCCGGCAAGACGCTGTCCTTCACCCGCGACCTGATGCTGTCGCGCGGCGCCAAAAGCTGCGCCATCGCCGTGCTGCTCGACAAGCGCATGCGGCGCCAGACCGCGCTCAACGCCGACTATGTCGGCTTCGACTGCCCCGACTATTTCGTCGTCGGCTACGGCATGGATGTCGCCCACGCCTTTCGCGAACTGCCGTTTGTAGGCGTCGTCAAGGGCGACGCCTAGGGTGTGCTGATATTCAGGTGAGGCCGGCCTGCAAACAGCGGCTTCCTGCGCTTACTACAGCGCCGCGCGCCTTCTTGGGCGCGCAAAGGACGCTGTAGAACTCTGATTTTGCGCATGACCTTTCCGAAATCAAATTCGATTTCGAAATCATGCGCGGGCTCACGTACCAAAAGTAAGCTCCGCTCCGGTTCTCGGAAGCCGCTGTTTTCGACTCGGCCTGACCTGAATCTCAACACACCTTGGTGCTCGATCCGTGCGCTGGGCTTGAAATCGCTGTATGCAATTCTTCGATGCGGCGCGCTCCGGATTTTCTCCCTGACTGCGGTTGCGGTTCAGAAAAAGTCAACTTTTCCACGCCAACATTCCGCTATGGCAAAGCTCCTGATCGTCGAGGACGATGAATCCGTCCGCACTCTCGCCGCCCGCGCGCTCGAACGCGCCGGGCATATGATCGACATCGCCGCCGACGGCGCGCAAGGGCTTGCCCTGATCCGCGCTGCACGTGGCGGCTACGACCTTGTCGTCTCCGATATCCGCATGCCGGAAATGGACGGCATCCAAATGGCCAAGGCGGCGGCGTCGCTTTTCCCGGCGATGAAGATCTTGCTGATGACCGGCTATGCCGACCAGCGCGAGCGCGCCGAGGAATTGAACGGCGTCATTGTGGATGTCGTGCAGAAGCCGTTCACGCTGGCCGAAATCCGCGCGCGTGTCGAACAGGCGCTCGCCTGTTTTGCCTAAAGCGCGTCGCGCCCGAAGGGATTCATGCGATGCTTTAAGTTCTTGTTTTTATGCATGTCGTCGTCCCAAACCGCTGCGCACTTTTGGGCGACATGCATTAGAATCCAAGCCTAATCGCGGTCAGGCGGGATCGCAGGTCGCCGCGATTGCCGGCCCGCTGCTCCGGCGCCGGCTGGCATGGAGCGCGAACAGACCGGCGCCGATGATGAGGGCGGCGCCGACGACGGTGGTCGATCGCGGCACTTCGGCAAAGAACAGGAAACCCCACAGCGGCGACCAGATGATGCCGGTGTATTCGAAAGTGGCGACGCTGTTGGCGGGCGCCAGCCGGTAGGCTTGCGACAACAGAATCATCCCGGCCGAAGCGACGAAGCCGCAGGCGGCCATCGTCAGAAAATCGATCGGCGTCGGCCAGATCCATGGCCTGACCAGGAATTCGAGGCTCGGATGCGTGGCGTGAGCTATTCCTGCCAGCCAGAACAGCCCGGCGACCGCTGCAGCGCCCAGGAGATAGACGCCGTTTTGATAGAACGCCATGACCGTGGATGATTCGGTGTCGCCGATCTTGCGGGCCATCAACTGCGAAAAGCCGTACAGCACCGCCGAGGCCAGCGACAGCAGCGCCGCCCAGTCGAACAGCCCGGCACCGGGCCGCAGCGTCACCAGCACGCCCAGCATCCCGACCATGACGGTGACCAACGTCTGCCACGCCACGCGTTCGCCGAGATAAGGGCCGGCAAGCGCCATGATGAACAGCGGTGCCATGAAATAGAGCGCCACCGCGTCGGCAAGCGGCAGGGCGGCGATTGCCAGGTAGTAGACCGTGTAGGAGGTGAACAGGATGAAGGCGCGCATCGTCAGCATGCGAAATCGCTTCGAAAAGATCGCGCTGAGCCCAACATCGGCGTGAACAAGAGCGAGAAGAATGGGCAGGGCGACGATCGAGCGGATCGCCATCACCTCGGTCACCGGATAGGTGCTCGATACGGCCTTGATCAGCGGATCCTGGAGCGAGAACACCAGAACGCCGAGGCAAAGGCTTGCCATGCCGAAAACGATCCGGTTCTGCATGTCGTTCGACGGCTCCTTGCGTGTGCGGCCCGAGAGCTGGGCCTGGAAATTTTTGGTTTATGCATGTCGTTGCCCCAAAACCGCTGCGCACTTTTGGTCGACATGCATCAAAAAGAACCCGCCACCGTTTCGGGCAGCGGGTACGAGTGAGGACTCTAGATTGGTCCGCGGCCGATTTCGCAGCCGCATATCCAATGGGTGAAGCGACTATTATCCGCCGTTTGACATGTTGCAAACGAATTGGAATGATACCAGCAATCAGATTTTCTTATGGCGGACAAATGAAGCCCACGCTTGACAGCGATCTGCTGCGCACCTTCGTCGCGGTTGCCGAAACCGGCAATTTCACCAAGGCAGCGGAGCAGGCCGGCCGTACCCAATCGGCGGTTTCGATGCAGATGAAGAAGCTCGAAGATGTGGTCGGCGACAGCCTGTTCGAGCGCGGCTCGCGTGGTGTGGCGCTGACGCGCCGCGGCGGCGAGCTCATCGTCAACGCCCGACGGATCGTATCGCTGCTGGACGAGACGGCGGCATCGATGGTCGCGGCGCCGCTTGGCGGGCCGGTGCGCATCGGCATTCCCGAGGAATATGGCCACGCGATTCTGTCGCGCGCGCTCGGCGCCTTTGCCAAGCGCCATCCTCAGGTCGACATCACCGTCCGCTACGCGCATTCCGGTGCGCAGATCGCGGCGCTCGCCGCCGGCGAGCTCGATCTGGCGGTGGTGTTCGAATGGCAGGATCTGTCCGGCGGTGAGGTGCTGATGCATGACCCGACCGTGTGGGTGACGTCAGAGCTGCATCACATGCATGAGGAGCGGCCGGTGCCAATCGCACTCTACAACCGTGCCGGCTGGTGCAAGGATTTCGCCATCAAGTCGCTGGAACAGCGCGGTCTCGCCTATCGTGTCGCCTATACCAGCGATACCAATGGCGGCCTGCGGCTCGCTGTCACCTCCGGGCTGGCGATCGCGCCGATCTCGCGCAGCAACATCCCGGCCGGCTGCCGCGAACTTACGGCAGCCGATGGGTTCGGCGACATTGATTCCTCGAACGTGGTGCTGCGGCGCAATCCGAACGCCTCCGGCGAGGCCATCGACGGCATGCAAGAGGCGATCCGAGAGGCGTTCACCAACCGCTAGTGGTATGCGCCTAACATAAGAGTCCAGCTTGGGATTCCCTTTGTCGCGTGCGCATGCGAGTCGTCGGCATGCGTACAGGAATATCCCTCACCGTTTCGCCGACCGATCGCCAGCGCCTGGCAGCGCTGATCAAGGATCGCAATGCGCCCCAGAAGCACGTCTGGCGCGCCGAGATCACTCTGTCAGTTGATCAAGAAAACGACCGCCCCGAACGATTCGAACTATCACGCGAATCGCGGCAGCAATCTTCGACGCGGGAGGCTACAAGGACGGTGCCGAGCGTGAAAGTGCCTGGCTCCCGAAAAATGTACTGGCGTTGGCGAAAGAACGCTCATCAAAGAAATGTCGATGCGATTTTGCTCGTTCAAAAGATATCGAGTTTTTCATTAACTGACTAAGGAGGGCCGGATACCTTGCCGCCGCCTAATCCCGGGCGTCTTGTTTTTTCTATGTAGTATACGGTTATTTACGTTGCCAAAGGTCAGGCAAAGCGCCAACGTCACTGCGGGGATCGGATTTCGTGGACAAATCTGGCAAAGAGGGGATTGCAAAATGACCACCCGACGAAACCTTCTCCTAGCCGCCTCGGCTCTCGCCGCGACAGCGACGTCGCTGAAGTTGCGGCCTGCCGAGGCGGCCGACGACATTGCCGACTTCCTGTTCGTCCAGACCGCCGATGCGATGACCTACGACAAGGCAACGAACAAGCTGACGCTCGTGGATATTGCGACCTCGACGCTGTTCTTCACGGATCGGCCGGAGCGCGTCGCCGGCAATATGAAAACGGCGGCCTTCGTCCCGTTCTGGAGCACAGGTAAGGACAGCTTCCTGTCCGACCCGCCGAACGCCGACCTGTCGATCATTGAGGGCGAGGAACTCAGGCAGGTCGTGGTCGTCCTCAAGGACCCACAACTGAACGGCAGCGACCTCACTTATACGGTCCAACTCGTCGACGGAGAGATGCCCGACAAGGGCTCCGAGGTGTCGGTCTTCATCGACATCATCGGCATGCCGCTGACGCCGCTATCGTATGCTGGGGTGGCAAGGCGATCGTTCAGGCGGGCGGTGCTCTATTGATCCTGAAAACCGAGCGGGCAGTTCGAAGGCCTTTTTAGCAACTATCAGTCGTCGGACAGGTCACTGGGCCTGGGAAAGTCTGGAGGATGAAATGAACGTGTCACGTCGCACAGTTTCGCTCGGCGGCTTAGGCCTGCTTGCCGCTACGTCGCTAAGACCGACGGCGGGCAATGCCGAAGGTTTCGTTGCAGATCTGATCGGGGGTTCAGACGAATTCGGCTTAGCGGTCGAAGCCTACACCTATGGCTACCCGCTGATCACCATGGAGATGACCCGCCGCGTCGTCACCAACGTCGCGAAACCCAAGGGCACCAAGGGCCCAATGGGCCACGTCATCAAGCTTCGCGCGTATCCGGACGCTAGTTTCACCGACGTGACCGCTCCCAATGCGGACACCCTTTACACCACCGCATTCGTGGATGTGGGGAAGGAGCCATGGGTCGTCAGCCTTCCGGATATGGCGGATCGTTACGCTCTGTTCCCAATGCTTGACGGTTGGACGACAGTGTTCGACGTTCCTGGCAAACGCACGACAGGGACGGGCGCGCAAACCTACGCAATCACCGGACCCGGCTGGGAGGGCAAGCTCCCCGACGGCGTCAAGGAATACAAGTCGCCAACCAGTTTGGTCTGGCTGCTGGGTCGCATCTATTGCACCGGCACCAAGGAGGACTATGCCGAAGTGCATAAGCTGCAGGATGAGGTGAAGCTCGTTCCTCTGAGCGCCTACGGCACCGACTGGACTGCGCCGGCCGGCAAGGTCGATTCGTCGATCGACATGAAGACCGCTGTTCGTGAGCAGGTCAATGCGATGGATGCTGTCGAGTACTTCACGCTCCTGTGTGAGCTGATGAAGACCAATCCTCCAACGGAGGCGGATGCGCCGATGGTCGAGAAAATGGCCCAGATCGGCATTGTGCCCGGTCAGGATTTCGACAAGAGCAAATTCGATCCGTCGTTTGCGAAGCGTATCCCTCAGGTCGCTTTCGATCGCATCATGCTGCACTTCAAGTTCAGTGACGGCGACGTGAAGGATATCAACGGGTGGGGTTACACGACCAAGACGGGCATCTATGGTACGAACTATATTCAGCGCGCCCTGGTCACGGCAATCGGGCTCGGTGCAAATCGTCCCCAAGACGCCGTGTATCCGACTTCGATGAAGTCCGACAGCGGCCTTATCAGCCGCGCCTATTCGGGCACGGAGAAATACGTCCTGAAGTTCAAGAAGGGGAAGCTGCCTCCGGTCTCGGGCTTCTGGTCGCTGACTATGTACAACGAGAAGTATTTCTTCGTCGACAACCCGCTCAATCGCTATTCCATCAGCGCCCGCCAACCGCTGCAGGCGAACGCTGACGGCTCGGTCGATCTCTTGATCCAGAACGAGTCCCCGGGCGCTGACAAAGAGTCGAACTGGCTGCCGGCTCCGAAGGACAAGTTCGTCCTGATGATGCGGCTCTACTGGCCGAATGAAAGCGCCCCTTCGATCATCGATGGCTCGTGGGTTCTGCCACCGGTCAAGAAGGTGAGCTGAAGCCGGTCTTCGACGCACGGCCCGGGATTTTCAAGGATTTACCTTCGACCCCGGGCCAGCAACTGGACCCAGCATCGGGTGGGTCGGGCCTGTTCTTCGCTGCGGCGTGATAGGCCACGTCCCGCAGAGGGCGACAAGCTGCGAGCGACAATGTCATTGGATTGAGAAATTATCGCCTGCAATGACCACCATCGTGAACGTTGGCTTCCGCCCCTGGGGGCGGTCATAGCTTCATTGCTTCGCGTAAGCTGCAACGGGTCACGACTTCCCGTTCAAATTCTCTGAGGGAAGGGCAGAGAAGGGTCGAGAGCGGTATTTCGGGTCGGGTACCAAGCGTTGGATTTTGACCACTAGAGCATCGGACCCAAAAGCCTGCCCTCGGGCCTGACCCGAGGGTGGGTACCGGTTTGGGAAAATCCGATGCTCAAACAAAAAGATAGAGCGGCGTCACGGTTCGACGTGATAGTCCGCCGCTCGAGAGCATGTCGCCTAATTGCGCAGCCCGGCGATGTCGGCCGCCATGACCGTGCACGCCGATCTTCCTGATATAGAGGGCAGCTTTACTTCAGCTCCAGCAGCCGCTCCAGATAGCTGCGCTCGATGTCGGGGCTGAGCGCGTTGCCGAGCCGCTTGCGGATCGCTTCGAGGATCTGGCGGGCGCGCTGCACATCGATCTCGTCCGGCACCTTCACCGAATCGCCGAAATCGGGACCTTCGGTGGCGCGCGGCCGGCCGAGCGGATCGCGGTCGGCGTTCTGCTGGCGGCCGCCCCGCTCGCCTTCGCCCTCGTCGCCCTGCATGGCCTGCAATTGCTTCATCATGTCCTTGGCGCCCTTGCGCAACGCTTCCAGCGCGCGGCCCTGGTGACCGACGGCCTGGTCGCCATCGCTGTCGCCAAGCGCCTGTTCGGCGTTGCCCATGGATTTGCCGGCCTCGCCAAACCCTTCATTGGGCTCGAGACCCATGCCTTCGAGGCCTTTTCTCAGCTGCTCGAGGTCGCCTTGCAGCTTGCCCTGGCCTTCCTGCAACCGCTTCAGCGCGTCGGCGAATTCCTGCGGCGTCATCGGCTTCGGCCGGCCGAGCGGATCGCGGTCTTCACCTGGGCCGGGCTGCTCGCCCTGTTCGCCCATTTGGCCCTGCTCACCGTTCTCACCGAGCTGCTCATCGCGATTCTGCCCGCGCTGTTGCTGGCCGCGCTGCATCTGGTCCAAGCGGAAGGTCTCGTTCATCATCTCCTGCTGGCGCCGCATGATCTCGCCGAGCTTGTCCATCT
The DNA here is from genome assembly GCF_055811755.1 of Mesorhizobium sp. WSM4840. NCBI lineage: Bacteria > Pseudomonadati > Pseudomonadota > Alphaproteobacteria > Hyphomicrobiales > Phyllobacteriaceae > Mesorhizobium > Mesorhizobium sp. WSM4840. The sequence continues at coordinate 5,213 of NZ_JBVVQD010000027.1, read as the reverse complement.
GCTGGCGCATTTCGCTGTTCTGCTGGCCGCCCTGCTGCTGACGTCCGGCCTGCAGATTGTTCATCATGTCCTGCAGTTGCGAAAGCAATTGCTGCGCGCTGTCGCGGTCGCCTGATTTCGCCAGGTTTTCGATCTGGTCCATCATGCGTTCGATGTCGCTCTGGCGCAGTTCCTGGCCGTTCTGCTGCATCTGCGGCGCGTTTGGATTCTGTTGTGCGCGCTGGGCAAATTCCTGCAGGAACTGGTTCATCGCCTCGCGCAGTTCCTTCATCGCCTTGTCGATTTCCTCGTCGCTGGCGCCGTTCTTGATCGCGTCCTGCAGCGCCTGCTGCGCCTGGCGCAGCCGCCTCTCGGCTTCCGAAAGATTGCCTTCCTCAATGCCGAGCGCGATCTCCCACAGATAGGCGACCTCGTCGCGCAACTTGTCGTCATTGTCGGCCATCTTCAACCGGGTGCGAGCGCTCATGATGGCGAGGTAGTGCGCCATGTTGTCGAACGTGTCTTCGGGCCTGAGCGTGATCGCGTCCATCAGGTCGAGCACGCGGCTCTTGGCGTTGGCGTCGAGCGCCAGCACGCGGCGCTGCTCGATCACGGCCCTCGCCAGCGGGTTGGAGAAAGGCCGCTCCGGCATCACCAGCGTCTTGGTTTCGCTGGTTGCCGTATGGCCGGCATCGTCGGTGGCGACAAGCCTGAGCTTGATGTTGCCGCCGGCCCAGACATGCTCGGTCAGGTCCTTCGTGGTCTTGGCGGCATTCCCCTTGGCGCCGCGGCGCGGCAGCGTCAGCGGCATTTCGGGCGGGCCATAGAGCGGATGCGCATTCGGCGCCGGCGGGTCGGCCAATACGAAATCCGCCTTGGCGGAGGCCGCGCCATAGTCGTCGTCGATCTGGTAGTTGAGTTCGAAGGAGCCGTTGACGGCGCGTTTCGGCTCGCCGACGAAGCGGATCTGCGGCGGCTTGTCAGGGATCACTGCGAAGGCCCAGTTGCCGAGTTCGTCACTGCCCGAGTTCAGCGTCAGCGTGCCGTTGGCGGTCAGCTTTCCGGTAAACTGGCGCACCGTAGATGGCGTTGCCGTAGAGGGCGTTGCCGCCGCCGGCTTGGCCGCGTCGGCCTGCTGCCCGGCCGGCTCGATGGTGCGGGCGTTGCCGTCGGCGTCCGCGTAGCTCAGCGTTTCCTCGCCGGAACCGCCGGTGACGCGCAGCGACACATCGCTGCCTTCCGGAACAGTGAAGGTGGGCGCAGCCTGATTGCCATTGTCGGCGAGGGCTGGGTTGGCGAGGGCTGGGGACGTGAGGAAGACCGGCGGCCTGCCGGTGTAGGCCGGCGGCGTCACCCAGGCGTCGATGCGCGGCGGCACGGCGTCCCGCGCCGCGTGGGCACTGAACCCGTCTGCGATGCGGCCGCCCGACGGTCCGAAGGAGAAGGCAAAGGCGGTGACCAACAAAAGCGCCGCCACGGCGCGCAGCCCCCACGGGTCGCGCTCCGGCACCCGGGTGCGCGGCAGGTCGCCACCGAGGTTGCCGAGTTTTTCGGCCATGCGTTTCTGGTGCTCGCGCCACAGCGCTTGCGAAAATATGCTTTCCCTGCCGCTCGGCCGGTCGGTCTGCACCAGCACCGGGCTGTGCAGCAACTGGTTGGCCGCCTCGATGCGCCGGTCGATCTCGGCGCTGGTCGGCACCCGGAAGAAACGTAGGGGATAGAGCGCGGCAAGGGCTGCGATGCCGAACACTGCCATGAGGCCCATGCGCGCCGCGTCGGGCAGCAGAAGGAAGAGGCCGAGCCACGAGGCGCTGAGGAACAGGCTGGCGACAATGAGCAGCGGAAGCAGCAACGGCCAGCCACGCTCGACCGTCATCGAGACCCGCGTCGCCAGTCTGCTCAGGGCAAGGCGCCCGGCCAGGCTGCGATCGCTGGTGAAGGTGGGTCGTTGCGTCATCGGCCCTTCCTGCTCGGGCGGGATAACCCGAACCTCACAAATCTATCGCACCGGCCCGAAAATCGGATGCGAAGGACTCAAAGTTTTAGATGCACGTCACTCGAAGCATATCAACAAACACGGCGAAGGCGAGGCGGTTCCCGAAAACGTGAACAATACTGCCTCCATTATCGTCAGAATTTAGCCGGATTGGCGTTTGCACCGCAGACCAGCACGGCGACACGCTCGCCCGCAGCCGGCGCGTAGCGGCCGGACAGGAGCGCTGCGAACGCCGCTGCGCCGCCCGGCTCGGATATGATTCGCACCCGGTCCCAAAGCGCCGCCTGGGCGGCGATGATCTCGTCGTCGCTGACCAATATGGAACGCTCGACGAAGGCCTCGGCGATTGGAAACATCATTTCGCCGACGCGCTTCGGCGCCAGCGAATCGGCGGCGATGCCCTCAGTCGGCGCATCGACGGGCTGGCCGGCCTCGAAGGCGCGATAGAGCGTCGGTGCACCCTCGGGCTCGACGGCGATGATCCTGATGCGGCCGGCAAACCAGGCGGCGATGCCGCCGATCAGGCCGCCGCCACCGACGGCGACCAGCAGCGTGTCGAGCTCCGGCAGGTCAGCCTCGATCTCGAGGCCGAGCGTGCCTTGCCCGACAAGCGTTTCCTCCTGGTTGAAGGCGTGGATCTGCAGCGCACCGGACTTTTCCGCGAAACTTTCGCTGGCGGCCAGCGCCTCGGCATAGCGCGCGCCGCCGACGACCAGCTCGGCGCCGTAGCCGCGGATGCGTTCCAGCTTGGCCGGCGGACTCACTTCGGGAACGAAGATCGTCGCCTTGTGGCCGAGCCGCATGGCGGCATAGGCGACCGCGGCACCATGATTGCCGCCGGATGCGGCGACGACGCCGGCCGCGGGAACCGGCCGTTCGAGAAGATTGGTGAACGCGCCGCGCGCCTTGAACGAGCCGGAATGCTGTAGACATTCGAGCTTCAGGTCGACGGCAAGAGGCGGACGGCCGAAATCGGCCATGTCGACGCGCAGCACCGGCGTGTGGCGCACGAATGGCCGGATGCGCGGCTCCATTGCGGCGATGCGTTCGCGGGTGATTATATTGCCGTTCAGCATGGTCTGCTCCCGAGGTTGACATCACTTAGTAACTTAGCAAAATGGCTAAATGCAAGAGGTTGATGTCTTCAAGGCGATTGCCAACGAGCGCAGGCTGCAAATCCTCGATTGGCTGAAGGACCCGCGCGTGCATTTTTCGCCGCAGGCCGATGGCGATCTGGTCGAGGACGGCGTCTGCGCGCTGCTGATCGCGGAAAAGCTTGGCATCACCCAGGCGACGCTCAGCGAGCATATGCGGGTGCTGACCCAGGCGGGCCTTCTGCGCAGCAAACGCATCAAGCAGTGGACATTCTATCGCCGCGACGAGGGCAGGATCGCCGAGACCAGGGCGCTGATTCAGCACCGGCTGTAGCGCTACAGACGATCTATTCTTGTTTGACCATGATCTTTTCCGAAAACCGGTTCCCACTTTTTCGGGATCATGGGTCTATTCCAGCCAATCAGGCAGAGAATCCAGCCCGATCAGCTCGTCATAGGTCTGGCGCGGGCGCACGACATGGAAACGGTCGCCGTCGACCAGCACTTCGGGCACCAGCGGCCTGGTGTTGTAAGTGCCGGCCTGCACCGCGCCATAGGCGCCGGCGGTGGCGACGGCGATCAGGTCGCCGGCCTTCAGCCGCGGCAGGTCGCGGTCGAGGCCGAGATAATCGCCGGTCTCGCAGACCGGGCCGACGACGTCGACCGTCATGCGCGGCGCCGCGGCCGGCTGCTGCACCACCGGCTTGATGTCATGGAAGGCGTCATAGAGTGTCGGCCGGATCAGATCGTTCATCGCGGCGTCGACGACCAGGAAGTTCTTGGCGTCGCCCTCCTTCACGAAGATCACTTGCGAGACGAGGACACCGGCATTGCCGACGATCAGCCGGCCCGGCTCAAACATGACCTTCAGTCCGAGCTTGGCGACGTGCTTCCTGACGATCTGGGCATAAGCGTCCGGCAACGGAGGGGGGCTGTTGTCGACGCGGTAGGGAATGCCGAGACCGCCGCCGAGATCGATATGCTCGATGGCGTGCCCGTCGGCACGAAGCACGCCGACCAGTTCCACCAGCAGCGCGAAGGCGTCGTCGAAGGGCTGCAATTCGGTGATCTGGCTGCCGATATGGGTGTCGATACCGGTGACCTTGATGCCAGGCAGTTCAGCCGCGCGGGCATAGACCTGTCGCGCCTTCTGCCAGGGAATGCCGAACTTGTTCTCGGCCCTCCCGGTGGAGATCTTCTTGTGGGTCTTGGCATCGACATCCGGGTTGATGCGCAGCGAGATCGACGCCACCTTGCCCAGGGCCGTGGCGCGGGTCGACAGCAGTTCCAGTTCCGGCTCGGATTCGACGTTGAAACAGAGAATGCCGGCCGAGAGCGCAAAATCCATTTCGCGCGCGGTCTTGCCGACGCCCGAAAACAGGATCTTGTTGCCCGGAATGCCGGCGGCCAGCGCGCGGCGCAGTTCGCCTTCCGAGACCACGTCGGCGCCGGCGCCGAGTTTTGCCAGGATCTTCAGCACCGCCTGGTTGGAATTCGCCTTCATGGCATAGCAGACCAGCGCGTCGAGCCCGGCAAAGGCCTGCGCAAACACGTGGAAATGCCTGGTCAGCGTCGCCGTCGAATAACAATAGAACGGTGTGCCGACGCTTGCGGCGATATCTGATATCGCCACGTCCTCGGCATGCAGCACGCCGTCGCGGTAGTCGAAATGGTTCACGAGAGCGGTTCCGGAAGTTGGAGCACGATGAGATCGGCCGATCTCATCGGCTCTAGATCAACGGGTCGAGAATGAACTTCTTGTCCTTGACCGGTTTTTCCGGCTCGGGCGGCACGGGCTGCTCGGCCTTTTGTGCATCCTTGCGCGCCTGCACGGCCGCCTCATAGGGCGTCTCGAGCCCGGCTTTCCTGCCGCAGGCCGTTACGGTTGCCAGCGCCGCCAGCAGCGCGAGCGTCACCAAAATCCTGCTTGCGGTCATCGATCCATCCGTCCGAAACTTTTGCCCGCCGCTTTTAGCCGAGTTTTTCTGGCATTGCACCTAGTGTGGTGGATTTGAAGTTCCTGTCATTGATGGCATTCGCGTTAAGGAACTTCAAATCCAAAACCACACTAGTGTCATGATCGCGTAATTCGTGCGATTATTGCGTTGATTCGATTGGAGATGCGATGCATGGGACGAGTTGCT
>NZ_JBVVQD010000026.1:99382-104119 GCF_055811755.1 Mesorhizobium sp. WSM4840 | reverse complement strand
TGAGCCGGGTTGGCGGCGGCGGACACAAGAGCGCGATCAAGTCGCCGCCAGCTCCCCATTACTGGATCTGCCCATAATGCAGGAATTATAGGCGATGTGGTTATGCCCGCACTTGATGCAGGCCGCCACATGCCCGCCGAGCGCCTCGGTTCGGCAGGCTTCAATCGCCGACATGACCTTGAGCTGGATCAGGCTGACATGCCCGGCATTGGCCCGCCGCCACGCGGGGCCGTAGGTGCGAAAGATATCAGCGATCTCCAGCGTGGCCCGGGCCACGTGACCCGGGCTACTCCAATCCGCGTCGCAGCGTTTGGTCCTGAAGCTTCTTCAATGTCTCGAACGGGCTGACCGTGCCGCGGATCGTCTTGGTGGCAACGTGGGCATAGATCGCGGTGGTATTGAGCCGGGCATGCCCGAGCAGGACCTGAATGACCCTGACATCGGTGTTCGCTTCCAGGAGATGCGTGGCGAAGCTGTGCCGCAGGGTGTGCAGCGTCGCGGGTTTGCCGATCCCGGCCATATTTTTGGCCGAGGTGAAGGCGCGGTTGAGCTGCCGCGGCGAGATCGGATTGATCTTCGGTTTGCCGGGAAACAGCCAGCCCTGTGGCCGCGCTTCACGCCAATAGGCGCGCAAGAGCTCCAGCAGCCCGGGCGACAGCATGACCTTGCGGTCTTTCTGTCCTTTGCCCAGTTCGACATGGATCAGCATGCGGTCGCTGTCGATGTCGCTGATCTTGAGATTGCACACTTCCGAAGCGCGCAGGCCGGCGCCATAGGAGATGCTGAGCGCCGCTTGATACTTCAGGCTCGGCCCCGGCGCCGCCATCAGAAGGTCGGAAACCTCCTCGACGCTCAAGACCACGGGCAGCTTCCGCGGCTGGCGGCGGAACTGCATATGCCGCTTCATGTCCTCGCGCCCGCAGGTGGTGCCGAAAAAGAACCGCAGCGCGACGATGCGGGCGTTGAAGGTGGGCGCAGTAAGGCCCGCATTGGTCATGTGCAGCTGGTAGGCGCGCAGGTCGTCCGGCGTCGCCGTATCCGGTGGACGCTTGAGAAACCGGGCAAAATCCTTGATGGCTCGGATATGAGCCTGCTGGGCTTTGTCGCCCATCCCGCGGATGCGCATGTCTTCGATCATCCGCTCGCGCAGCGGGGTGGTCCTCTCCTCCGTCATGGGAACCTCCTGTCTGATGATTGAGAAGACCCCAATCGTCAGCCAGGACCGCAAATCCACAAATGCACGGCGTTCAGATCATTGCTGTACCTTCACCACGCGCGCCAGTGCCGCGCGAGCGGCTTCGTCCTCGGGGTCAAGACTGGTGGTTCTGGTGAACGTCGGCTTCCGGGAAGGAAATTCGGTCCAGGAAGGGCCGCTTCGGGTCAGGGCTTCCCGTTCAACACCTCCGGTGGAAGGTCCGAGAAGTGTTGATATTTTCACCTTCCCAGAGGTCGCAGAGCAGCACAGCTGCCAAGCAGTCCGTTCGGGAAAGCCAATGCCGATCGCGGTGTTCGCTTTCCGTTCGTCTTAGCGCGTTCGAGGGAACAGTTCTTGTCCTGACCCCTTCAATGTGTGAGCCGATCGGGCGGCACGCGGTCTCGGCCCGCAGCCCAATCCCGCTCTCTTGAGATGGCTTCCTGGTCCAGCTCCGGATCTTCCACGATCAACCCCTGAAGGGGTCCGCTAGCAAGCTGCGGCCGCGCCGGCTTCGCCTCTGCGGTGATCGCGCCTGGGGCCCGACCCTTGAGGAGCCATCGAGCGGGAATTGGCCCGCTCCAAGGATGGAGCCCTCAGATGTCGCAAGATCTTTCCCTCGCCCAAAGCCACGCCTTCCAGCTCGCCCGCACCCTCATGGTCCCGGTCACGCTCTTCCGCTCCGGCGACGAATTCGGCGTCCTGCCAAGCGCCGAACTCGACGACGATGAGGTCGAGACCCTCGCCGAATACGATCCCTTTGAACAGGGGCCGGCTCATTGAGCCGGCTTCCTCCTCCCGGAGGTGCCACTTGCGAGCTAACGGCGGCAAGGGAAGCTGCGCCGCGGCTGGCCCGCGGGCGACGGCGCGAGGTGCAAAAACACACATTGCCAGCCGCGCCCTTGCCGCCTTTGCTCTTCGCGGCATCCGGAAGTCGTCCCGCAAGGTGCGGGAAAGAAAACCTGACGGAAGGCGGGCGCCTGCGGCGCACGAAAGAGGGACATGGAACAGGACGAACTCGATGAACTTCGACATAGGGTGGCCTGCGCGGCCGCGCTGGATCAGGCCGGTTACGCGATCGACCTGAAGGAGAGTACCCGACGTGCGGTCAAATACCGGCGGGGCGACCAGATCGTCATCGTGATCCATGACGGAAAAGGCTGGTTCGATCCGCTCTCTGACGCGAAGGGGGATGTGTTCTCGCTGATGACCCATTTGCATGGGGTGGGTTTCGGGGAGGCGAAGTTGCTGGTCGCCCGGCTGGTCGGCCACGAGCCGCGCGAGCCTGTGTGGAGGAGGCCGGCCCGGCATCGCAAGCCCGATCTCGGCGTCGCCGAACGCTGGAGCGCCCGCCGCAAGCCCTGGCCGGGATCGATGACATGGCGCTACCTGCGCGACGACCGCCATCTTCCGGAAGCCGTGATCAGCGCCGCCATCCGTCATGACCTCCTGCGCGAAGGTCCTCGCGGCAGCATGTGGGCCGCTCACAGGGACGGGGAGGGGGTCGTGACAGGCTGGGAGGAACGCGGTCCGGAATGGCGCGGTTTCTCGACCGGCGGCGCGAAGGTGCTGTTTCGGTTTGGCCCCTGCGATGCGCTCCGCCTCTGCGTCACCGAGGCCGCGATCGACGCCATGAGCCTCGCCGCGCTCGAGAGCACTCGGCGCGATAGCCTCTATGTCAGTACCGGGGGTGGCTGGGCTCCTGCCACCGATGCGGCGATCCGGCTGCTGGCGGCGCGGGAGCGCCTATTGCTGGTCGCCGCCACGGACAACAACGCGCAGGGCGACACCTACGCGGTTCGCCTCGAAGCGGTCGCCCGCGAGGCTAGCTGCGGCTTCGAACGTCTCCGGCCGCACGAGGAGGACTGGAACGCCGAACTCAAGGCAAAGGTGAAGAACGGGTAAAGGGAGAAAAGACGAAATAAGAAGCCTGGCTGCCGCATGCCCGCCGGCCGCGTCAAGGGTAAAGCTGCGCCCGCTTCGCGGCCCTTGACCCGGCCGGACGGAGAGGCGGCCGCGGAGGAGGGGTCAGGAAGGGCGGAAGAGGATGGCGACATCGAGTGGATGAGCCGCACTTCAGCCCGACGAGGCTGAAAGGAGCCCGCACATGACCCTCTTGTCCGTCCGCAAGGTTTATCACGGCATCGCCGATCGCCGGCAGATGTTCCGCATGTTCGACCGCCACGCTCAGCGTCCTGATCGGTTCCAGGACGATGCCAGTGCTTTGTACCGCGGCGAATGGTTCGAGATATCAGAGGCCGAGCACGATTACATGTTCGAGATCCTGCCGCCGCTCTGGATGCGAGGCGAGATGTTCGCGCTGCGTGAGTTTCTCACCGACCGCATCACCAGCATCTTCTACGCCCTGAACATCGATGGCCGCATGCGGTATTTCCACGGCTATTGCGACCTGCTCGACTAGGGCTCGCCTGAGCGGATGCTCGATGCGATCGTCGAACGCGAAACCCGTCCCGTTCGGGCGATGACCCGCAAGGAGCGCCTGGAGCACATCTGGTCGAGCACCCACGACGACTATCGCGGCTACGCCGGTGAGCGGTGGCCGGAACGCGACCGCGGCAGGCGCACGGTGATGTTTTATGGCGGCCGACATGGCACCACGCTGAAGCTGCTGGACGACCTTACGGATGCGGAGATCGCGGCGAAGCTGCCCGTGCATCTGCGCTATCTCCCCGACGCGATCGCGGCGTGACGGAGGCGTGAGATGATGTTGACGTTTCCCATCGCCGCCCTCCGCGAGGTCATCGCTCGCGGCATTGCCGACGCGAAAGCCAATGGCGGCTTCCGCGATCCCCACCTCGGACTATCCGCCGCCGACAACCGGAAGCCCGGTCTCTGGCTTGTCGGAGACCACGGCGTCTACCTATGCTCCAACGGCGAACTCCCCAAGGGGGCGAAGCCGCTCGTCGCCTACGCCGAGGAATGCGATCCGCGCAAGAACGACGACTGGTTCGAGGTCAAACGCCGGACGTTCGGCGGCGACGACGGCGTGGATTTCCTCGACGCCGAAGGCCTTGAGGCCCTGATCGCAGCCAGTCCCGGCTGCACGCATCTGCGCATCGCGTTCCTGCAGGACTCGATGCAGCTCTTCGTGATCGAGCGAGACTAGCGATCCGTCGACGGGCGCCGTCCGGCGGCCGTCCAACATCCCAATCCCCCACATCCCGCGCACGTCCGGCCGGCTGGAGCCTTCCAGCGGAACGGCGACGTGCGCCCTTATTCAGGAGATCCAGCCATGTCGCATGACGATCCTTTCACCATCGATCTTTTCGGCAACACCGCACTTTCCTCCGGCCTCGGCCTCGGCGTCACGGCCTTTGGCGACACTGTCGAGCCCGACGGCGACGACGGTCCTAGTCCGTCGTAGCCCGCGCCCCCCCGGCCCCGCCCGGCCGGCGGGGGCGCGGGCGGGGGTGTGTTTCCCTCTCTTTTACCCCCCCCGGGGGGTCCCCCCACCAACCCGCGCGGGGGCCGGCCCGCGCGCCCATCCGATGTTCCATCCCGATCCAGCCAGGGCCGGACCTTGA
>NZ_JBVVQD010000026.1:0-99372 GCF_055811755.1 Mesorhizobium sp. WSM4840 | reverse complement strand
CCCCCCCCCCCCCCCCCCCCCCCCCCCCCCCCCCCCCCCCCCGCCGCCCCCCCCCCCCCCCCCCCCCCCCCCCCCGGCCCCCCCCGCCCCCCCCCCCCCCCCCCCCCCGCGCCCGCGCTGCCGAGCGCGGCAGTCGTGCGGCCGCCGTCGACCGTCTGCCGCGCCCGCGGCTTGAACTTCCACCTCACCGAAGGCCGTGGTCTGGCGCGCGGCTGGAAGGAGCGTGCGCGCGACAATATCGCGGCCATCCGGCTCGCCGGCGAAATCGAAGCGGACGAGCGCCCGGCCACGCTCGGGGAGCAGGAGAGGCTGATCCGCTTCACCGGCTTCGGCGCGTCCGACCTTGCCAATGGCGTCTTCCGCCGCCCCGGCGAGATCGACTTCCGCAAAGGCTGGGGCGAAATCGGCTCAGAGCTGGAGGATGCAGTCGGAGAGGTCGACTATGCCTCGCTCGCCCGCTGCACCCAGTATGCCCACTTCACGCCGGACTTCATCGTCCGGGCGATCTGGTCAGGCCTGCAGCGGCTCGGCTGGCGCGGCGGCCGTGTGCTCGAGCCCGGCATCGGCACGGGCCTGTTTCCGGCGCTGATGCCCGAAGCGCTACGCGATGTGTCACACGTCACCGGGATCGAACTCGATCCCGTCACGGCACGCATCGCCCGGCTGTTGCAGCCGCGCGCGCGTATCGTCACCGGCGACTTCGCCCGCATTGATCTGCCGGCGAATTTCGATCTTGCCATCGGTAATCCGCCATTTTCCGATCGCACCATTCGCTCCGACTGGGCCTATCGCTCGCTCGGCCTGCGCCTGCACGATTATTTCATCGCCCGCTCCGTCGACCTGTTGAAGCCGGGCGCTTTCGCCGCCTTCGTCACCAGCTCCGGCACTTTGGACAAGGCGGATTCCTCTGCGCGTGAGCATATCGCCAAAACGGCCGACCTGATCGCCGCCATCCGCCTGCCCGAAGGCAGCTTCCGCGCCGACGCCGGCACGGACGTCGTGGTCGACGTGCTGTTTTTCCGCAAGCGCAAGGTCACCGAGCCCGAAGGTGATCTGTCCTGGCTCGACATCGAGGAGGTCCGCCAGGCGACGGAGGATGAAGGCGCGATCCGCGTCAACCGCTGGTTCGCGCGCCACCCGGATTTCGTGCTCGGCACGCATGCCACTGTCTCGGGGCCTTACGGCGAGGCCTATTCCTGCCTGCCCCATCCCGGTGTCGATCTGGAGCGGGCGCTCACCGCAGCGATCTCCCTCCTTCCACAAGCCATTTATGACGGCGAGCCGGACGAGATTGATCATGACGCCGACGACAGTGCCGACGTTGTCGATGCCCTGCCGGAATTCGCCGGAGTGCGCGAGGGCAGTTTCTTCGTCGCGAGAAATACCGCCCTTGCGCAGATGATCGGTGGCGCTGCTGTGACCGTCACCGTACGCAAGGGCCGCACCGCCGAAGGCATCCCCGAAAAGCACGCGCGGATCATCCGCAAATTCATCCCCATCCGTGATGCGGTGCGCGAGCTGCTGAAGGCCCAGGAGCTCGACCGGCCCTGGAAGCCGGCCCAAGTCAAGCTGCGCATCGCCTGGTCGAATTTTGTGCGCGACTTCGGGCCCATCAACTTCACTACCGTGTCGGTGAGTGAGGATGCCGAAACCGGTGAAGTGCGCGAAACACATCGCCGGCCGAACCTGCAGCCCTTCCTCGATGATCCCGATTGCTGGCTGGTGGCTTCTCTCGAAGACTACGATCTCGAGACCAATACCGCCCGGCCGGGTCCGATTTTCACCGAGCGCGTCATCGCGCCGCCCGCAGCACCCATCATCACAAGTGCTGCCGATGCGCTTGCCGTCGTGCTCAACGAATGCGGCCATATTGACATCGATCACATCGCCGAATTGCTGCATGAAAATGTCGATGACGTCATTGGCGAATTGGGTGACGCCATCTACCGCGATCCGGAGACCGGTTCGTGGCAAACGGCCGACGCCTATCTCTCCGGTCAGGTCCGCGACAAGTTGAAGGTCGCGGAAGCCGCAGCCGCCCTCGATCTCGCCTATGAGCGCAACGTCACGGCGCTGCAGGGCGTGCAGCCGGCCGATCTTCGTCCCTCGGATATCACCGCGCGTCTCGGCGCGCCATGGATTCCAGCCGCTGACGTCGTCGCCTTCGTCAAGGAGACGATGGGTGCCGAGATCAGGATCCATCATATGCCGGAGCTGGCATCGTGGACCGTAGAGGCGCGGCAATTGGGATGGATGGCGGCTGGCACGTCCGAATGGGGCACCGATCGCCGTCATGCCGGCGAGCTCATCGCCGATGCGCTCAACAGCCGGGTGCCGCAGATCTTCGACACGGTGAAGGAGGGCCATGCTGAAAAGCGCGTGCTCAATGTCGTGGATACGGAAGCTGCCAAGGAAAAGCTGCAGAAGATCAAGACCGCTTTCCAGACCTGGATCTGGTCCGATCCTGACCGGACCGACCGGCTGGCGCGCGTCTATAATGACCGCTTCAACAACCTCGCCCCCCGAAGATTCAACGGGGATCATCTGCAACTTCCAGGCGCCTCCGGCGCCTTTTCTCTTTACGGGCACCAAAAGCGCGGCATCTGGCGCATCGCCTCGGCCGGCTCGACCTACCTTGCCCATGCCGTCGGCGCCGGCAAGACCATGACGATTGCGGCGGCCGTCATGGAGCAGCGCCGGCTTGGCCTGATCGCCAAGGCCATGCTGGTCGTTCCCGGCCATTGCCTTGCACAGGCGGCCCGCGAATTTCTGGCGCTCTATCCGACCGCGCGGATCCTCGTGGCCGACGAGACGAATTTTTCCAAGGACAAGCGGCATCGCTTCCTGTCACGGGCGGCGACCGCCGCCTGGGACGCGATCATCATCACGCATTCTGCCTTCCGCTTCATTGGCGTGCCGTCGGCCTTCGAGCAACAGATGATCAGGCAAGAACTGGAGCTCTACGAGACGCTGCTGACCAAGGTCGAGGGCGACGACTGTGTCTCGCGCAAGCGCCTCGAGCGGCTGAAGGAGGGGCTCAGGGAACGGCTGGAAGCGCTGGCGACCCGCAAGGACGACCTGCTGACCATCTCCGAGATCGGCGTCGACCAGATCATCGTCGATGAAGCCCAGGAGTTCAGGAAGCTTAGCTTCGCCACCAACATGTCGACGCTCAAGGGCGTCGATCCGAACGGCTCCCAGCGGGCCTGGGACCTTTATGTCAAATCCCGGTTCGTGGAGACGAAGAATCCGGGCCGGGCGCTCGTGCTGGCTTCCGGCACGCCGATCACCAATACGCTTGGCGAGATGTTCTCGGTGCAGCGCTATCTCGGTTACGAGGCGCTGCTTCAGCGCGGCCTGCACGAGTTCGACGCCTGGGCTTCGACCTTCGGCGACGTCACGACCGAACTTGAATTGCAGCCATCCGGCAAATACAAGCCGGTGACGCGCTTCGCCACCTTCGTCAACGTGCCGGAGCTGATCGTGATGTTCCGCTCCTTCGCGGATGTGGTGCTGCCGGAAGACCTTCGCGAATATGTGAAGGTGCCGGCGCTTTCGACCGGCGCACGTCAGATCGTCACCGCCAAGCCGTCTGCGGCCTTCAAGCGCTACCAGATGGTGCTCGGCGCCCGCGTCAAGGCCATCGAGGAACGCGACCGTCCGGCACAACCTGGTGACGACATCCTGCTCTCGGTGATCACCGATGGCCGGCACGCCGCGATCGACCTGCGCCTGGTCGATCCGGACAATGACGATGAGCCGGACAACAAACTCAACGAGCTGATCGGCAATGCCTTCCGTATCTGGCAGGAAACAGCGCAAAGCAGCTATGTCCGCGCCGACGGCAAGCCGTTCGAGCTTGCGGGCGCAGCGCAGATGATCTTCTCCGATCTCGGCACGATCGGCGTCGAGAAAAGCCGCGGCTTCTCAGCCTATCGTTGGATCAGGGATGAACTGGTCCGCAGGGGCGTTCCGGCATCGGAAATTGCCTTTATGCAGGACTTCAAGAAGGCGCAAGCCAAGCAGCGCCTGTTCGGTGATGTGCGGGCCGGCAAGGTCCGGTTCCTGATCGGCTCCTCCGACACAATGGGCACCGGCGTCAACGCGCAGCTCCGCCTCAAGGCGCTGCATCATCTCGACGTGCCGTGGCTTCCCTCCCAGATCGAGCAGCGCGAAGGCCGTATCCTGCGGCAGGGCAACCAGCACGATGTCATCGATATCTTCGCCTACGCCACGGAAGGATCGATGGACGCCCAGATGTGGCAGAACAACGAGCGCAAGGCCCGGTTCATCGCGGCCGCCCTTTCCGGAGACACGTCCATCCGTCGGTTGGAGGATATGGGTGAGGGGCAGGCCAACCAGTTCGCGATGGCCAAGGCGATCGCCTCTGGCGATCCGCGTCTTATGCAGAAGGCAGGTCTGGAGGCAGACATTGCCCGTCTGGAGCGCCTTCGCGCGGCCCACATTGATGATGAGCACGCCGTTCGACGGCAGATCCGCGATGCCGAGCGCGATATCGAATACTCGACCCGGCGCATCGGCGAGGTCGGGAAGGATATCGAGCGCCTCGTGCCAACCACCGGCGATGGGTTCAGCATGGTGATCGGAGGCGACGCGTTCACGGAGCGCAAACTCGCCGGTCGTGCGCTGATGAAGGAAATCCTGACTCTCGTGCAGCTTCAGCAGCAAGGCGAAACCACTATCGCCTCCATCGGCGGGTTCGATTTCGAATATTCCGGCGAGCGGTTCGGCAAGGACGGCTACCGCTGTGCCACCATGCTGATGCGCACCGGCGCCGATTATGAAATCGAGCTCCCCGTCACCACCTCGCCGCTTGGCGCCATCGCCCGGCTCGAGCATGCCTTGGCCGGCTTCGAGGGCGAGCAGGAACGATATCGCCAGCGTCTTGAGGATGCCGAGCGCAGGCTCACCTCCTATCGCTCGCGTGAGGGTGGCGAATTCGGATTCGCTGGTGAACTGGCCGAGAAGCGCCGACAGCTTGCGGAAATCGAAACCGATCTTGCGTCTTCGATTGATGGCCAGGATCAGCGTGCAGCCGCATAGCAGGCTCAACACAGCTGCCGGTCAATGTGTCAGGCATTGACCGGCGGCAAAGGTTCAAGGTGGCTCGGGTGCAGACGATACAGGAGGCGCGCCGATATCCGGTCAAGCCGCGATACAAATCGTGGCGGAGTCCCGTCTCGGATCGTTCGGTTCTGGATCCACGTCGCAGGACGGAGCAAGGAAAACGGAGGAAGAATAGAGCCCGCTCGCAGATCGGGCGGGCCGCTGACGCTGGGGCTCAACCGCGCCGCTCGCGATCCCGGCCGATCGCTCTGCGCAGGGCTCAAGAGCCCCGCTTGATCTGCCCGGCAGGGATGCTCGGCCGCAGTTGCACCTGCCCGTCCGCTCCGCGGGCCGGGGGATGTCTTCGGGAAGAAGACGAGGAAGGACCCGCGAACGGCGGTGTCCGCAATCCCCTTGAAGGAGCATCTCCATGGAACTGAAGTTTGTCGATCCGCGTGCGCTGAAGGACAACCCTGACAAGGCGCGACGCTCGAAGTCCAGCCCGCAGGCCGACGCATTGCTGCTTGCCACTATTCGCGCCGTCGGCATCGTGCAGCCACCTGTCGTGGCGCCGGAAGCGGATGGCGGCAACGGCTATGTCATCGATGCCGGACATCGTCGTGTGAGGCAAGCGATTGCCGCGGGTTTGGAAGAGATCGCCGTGCTGGTGATCGAGCGCGCCGAGGATGGTGGTGCAATGCGGTCGCTGGCCGAGACGCTGGCGCATGAGCAGCTCTTAGGTTATGCGTCAAGTGTCCTGTTAGCTGGATGGCGCTGATTCTTTTAGCATTTTTGCTGCGGATTGCATTTTAGGTGTATCTTTGGCGTTGAAGCGCAGCCGGTTGGTGTCAATCACGATGGCTTTCTTGACGGAAGCGATAGCCACCCTTTGATACGCGTAGTGCTTTGGCGATAGCCTTGTTGATGTCATCGAGATTGCAGGACTCCGGGTGGAACTTGCGGCCAACCCATCGATGCATGGCTTTGTGTTCTTCATGGTCTGGGTCGAGCCAGGCCTCGAGGAAGTTGGCATAGCCTGAAGGCCCACCAGCGTCTTCGGGAGGTCCTGAGCGTGCGGCGGCGATACAGCGAGGATATTTGGCGCTCTCCTCGCGCGCGACGCGCTCCAAGCGCAGCAGATGACGCCAATTGTCGCCAAAGTCGTATTCGTAGAGGATCGTGAGAGGGCTTTCCTCGGGATCGTAGGGAAAGTGAAGGTCGATCATCCTGACCTCGGTCGCCTCGAAGGTCCGGCTATCGGACAGACCGTCCTCATCGAACTCCGGGGCACCATAGATAAGACCGCCAATATTGAACTGATGCAAATGACTGTCGGTCCAGCCAAAGGCGGCCTGGAGAATCTCGTGGAGTTGGGCAAGGTTGAGTGTGATTGGCAGTTCGAGAGTGCGGCTGATCTTGGGCTCGACGTCGAGGATATGAACCTCGGCGCGCACAATGAAGCTGTCTGGATCGAAGGGGTCAAGCATGCCGCAGATCATGCCGCGCACGATGGTCGCAGGCAATCGATGGGGAGACAATTTTCCTTCGACGAGCATGGCGACACGAAGTGGCAACCGTAGACGACGTCAGGATTTTGGCCCGCGGGTGAGCGGCACTGGTTTCACAGCTCGATCGCGTTCGGCAATCAGGCGGGCGTTGTGATGCTTCTGCCGCGCAACCTCCGCTTCGGCTTCGAGAATACGTTTCAGCAGGACGGCGTTTTCCGTAACCCTGCGCCTTTCCTCGATCTGCAAGACCTGAATCAGAGCTCGCTGCTGGGCGAGTTTGTCTTCCCAGGCTGCCAGCTTCTCGGGGACGATCTTGCGATCGCTAGCGCGGCGCAACTCGTCGATCATCGACCGGTGGTTGGTGTAGATGGCGTTGCGGCCGACGTGCGCTTCGCGCGCGAGCGTCGCAACAGTCAGGCGGTAGGATCGTTTTTGCAGGTCCGGATGTGTGGGGATCCCCTTTACCAACCGCCCCAGAGCTTCCCGCAGCCTGCGGTTCGTGTTGCGTAGCCGCTTTTCGTGAGGCGTTAGCGCCGGCATTTTGCTGGTCTTACGCGCCATCGCGACCATCCTTTCCATGATCGAGATTGCCAAGAATGCGATCGCATTCGGCAATCCGGGCTTCGGCAAGTCTCCGGCTGATCGGGTCCAGCCCGGGGTGATCGAGAAGGCCGGCATTGCGATCCCGGCGCGCCTGCCAGACCGGCCTGTGCCTGGCTGTGACGGCGAAGTTGGCGCAGGACAGACAGGTGCTTTCGGTTCTCAGCACAGGGTTCGGTCCCCGCTCGTCGCCGAAGCAGGCCGCGGTTTCGACACGGTAGACGCAATAACCCGGTCACAGACACCGAGCCTGAGGTCGGTCTCCGCCATCAGGAAGGAGACATAGGCCTGGACATCGCCGTCGCGCGTGCGCCCGCGGAAGCGGGAGCGCTCGGCAATCATCCGTCCGCCCTTGCCTGCAAGCTCAGTCGCCGTCAGCACCTCTTCCAGGGCAGCGCGGGTTTCCTCCTGTGCATGCCGGTCGATCAGGTCGTCGAGCGCGAAGTCGGTCCCGACATAGCCGCGGTCGGTCATGGCCCGGGTGACATGACCGAAGTGCGCCTGAAGCGCATGCAGGCCGGTCCGGTCGCGTTTGCCAACGAAGCGGGCGAAGGTCTTTCGGCCCTGATGGGTGTTCAGGTGCCAGGGTTCGCCCTCGTGGTCCGGCAGGCCGATGAACGGCGCAAACTGATTGTTCAGCCGCGATATGATCGTGTTGACGATTGGCAGGCTGATCCGGGCTGCAGGGCCGACGAGCCCCGTGCAGGCCGTCACCAGGAAGAGCTCGGATCGCCTACTCTGTGCCCGCAGGCGGGCGGACAGCCGGTCCATGACCTCGACCGCCCGCTCGACCGGCGCTGGAGCAACCCAGCGATGGGCTTGGCCATCGACACCGCGCGCCGTCTTGTAAATCTGTCCGGCAAGATAGGCGAAGTTCTCGCCGGCATCGCCGGAGCGATGCTGCTCGATACAGCCGGTCTGAAGGCCAAGGATCTCCGAGACCCGGGCGCCGACAAGATAAGCGATCACGACAAAGCAGGCGTCGTAAATGCGATTGGCAAGATACCGCACCTGCTTGGTGCTCGTGACGGGCGCCTCATACCAGGGAGTTTCCTCGCCGGGCAGCGTCGAGAAGGTAAACGGCGCGATCGCGTCGGTTACGATGAAGCCGGCCTTCGTCTGGCTGATCCCGTTGGCAAGCGCGTCGTCATAGGCAGCCTGCGCCTGCGTTAGCAAAGCGATGACGTCGTCCGCCGGCTGTTCGATCAGCCGCAACGCCGCCGAGATTAACGGCACGGCGATCGCGTCCGGCGTATAGGGCAGCCAGCCCCGGTCACGGCGAACGAACGGGGGCGCGATCCCCGGGAATGGATCGTCGATCGCCACTTCGGGGAACTTCGCTCCCTGAAGATACAGGCATGTCAGCAAGTTTGCATAATGTTGCAGGGTCACGGTCATCACCGCCTTGCCCGGCTTGCTGCCCGGACGCTGCGCCATCGCCGCCATGAACCTATCGCAGCCATCATGATCGAGATCGGCGAAGCTGCGGTATCCTTGCGCCGCCATCCAGCGGATCAGCATCCGCAGCGTGTTGAAGACACGGACGATCGTCGACTCGTGAACGTTGCGGCGACCTGGAGGCGGGTCCAGCTTCAGGCTCCACAGGAACAATTTGGCCGCCTCTTGCCAGTCAGCCCATTGCGGATCGCTGAGCCGGCTGTCGTCGGCAAGGGCAAAGCCCCAGTCGAGCGAGAAGTCGCTCCGGTTTGCACCGGGACGATGGCCGTCGAGATGCCAGACCTGATCCGACCACACCGAGCGGGCCGATATCCGGAGTGCTGGCCTTGCGGCGGCAACAAGATCGGATGCAGTGGACGCTTGCATCGTTCACTCCAGCGCCGGAAGGGCTGGCAGGGTCGACATTCGACGTTCGGCTTCCGTGCGCAGCGATTGCGGGAAGTCTGGCAGGATGTCGTCGACCAGAATGCGCAGGCTCGGCGCATACAGAAGCTCGAAGCGGCGCGGATCGATGCGTTCACGCGTGCGCTCCAGCTCCTCCTTGGCCTGAAGAACGCGCGCCATGTGATCCGCATCGATCGGGATAACCAGTCCCGGGCAGCGCAGGCATCCGCCGAAGTGCCGGCAGATCCTGCCAGCCGCCGATCCCGGTGCTGTGCCCGCTACCGGGTTGAGGCAATCATGGCTGAACGGAACCGTCGCATCGCTCGCCAGCGCAATCTGCTCGCCTTGCGCCTGATCCTCGGCTTCTGCCTTCTCGCCGATGATCCAGCCAAGCATCAGCTTCTGCGATCGGGCGATGGTCTCGCGCTGAATGCGGCGCGTCTGCGGTCCCTTGATGTAGAGCTCGGTCGTGTCGGCGCGGGCGTGGTTGAGTACATCCTGTGTCGCGACGATGTCGCCGCCCGACGCCTTGTAATATTCGGTGGCGACGCTGCCTCGCAGCAGAACGGCGGCAAAGTCCGGCAAGAGCTGACGTGCGCGTTCCGGTGCGGCCTTGTTCCAGATGGCGATCCGGGCATTGGAGCGTTTGATGAACGGCTTCAGGGCATGCGACAGGGTCGCCTCCGCAATCAGCGTCACCGAGTCCTTCTTCTCGCTCTTCACCAGAAACAGGCGGTTGCGGTCCTGTCGGCTGGATCGGGAGACGAGCGGTGCCGTCATCGCCAGCAACCGGTTAATCAGGTTCGGCGCTGCATGCCGCCGACGACGATCGAAGGACCGCCGCTGCGCGCGCTTCACCTTCGCGCCGGCCCGGGGCTTGGCCCATTCGACGATGATGCGATGCTCGTCGAGCGGATGCGCCACCTGGCAATCGCGCGCCATCAGCCGCAGCGCATCAGGATTGCCCGCCGTCTGAATCGACAGCGCGATGAAGAACGCGACGACCGTTTCGCCAGTCAGGTGAAGATAGCCGCCGAGATGACGAAGCCCACCATGGCGGTTGACCGCCGAGATGTTGACACCTCTGCGGATCGCAAGCGTCCGCGAAGGAAGCACTCCGTCATTCACCCGGGCGAGCGCCCGGACCAGGTCGCAAAGCTCGGGATCGACGCCATCGACCGGGCCGCTCGTGGCGAGGATGGTCCGACCCGCTTCGAAGCGATCCCACGCCTCGTCAATTTCCTCATAGCACGCGCGCAGAATTGCCTTGAGGTCATCGCCGCCGAGACGAGCCCGGGGATCGGCACTACGGTTCGGCCAGACCCCCCAGGGGAAGTCGATTCGGCCCGGCAGCCGGGACGGATGCCGGCGCTTCGTCCAGTCGATCATCTGGCGAAGCTGCATCAGCACATTCGCCCGCGAGCCCTTTGACCAGGGCTGGTTCGTCTGTCCTCCGATCTGGCGATCCAGCCACGCGATATAGCGCCCGACCATCGCACTGGTCAGATCGTCGACCGACACAACAAGACCGTCTTCCGACACGAAGCGCGCGAACGCCCGCAGCGCCATCCAGCAATGACGCTGCGTGTCCCGGCTCGAGGCGGCATGATGATGACGAAAGGCGTCGGCCAGAAGCGTTGCGACGTCACACGGCAAACCGAGCCTGCCGAGATCGTAGCGCTTTGTGACCTCGCCCCAGCCGTCACGGAAGACGACGATGGTATCGGCTGGCTGATCCAGAACGATCGGCGCCGCAGCCGACAGCCGCCGGTCGATGCGCTCGCGTCTAATGGCCATCTGGGATCAGCTCGCCATAGAGATAGTCAATGCTGTCGGCGAGGTCCCGGG
The DNA here is from genome assembly GCF_055811755.1 of Mesorhizobium sp. WSM4840. NCBI lineage: Bacteria > Pseudomonadati > Pseudomonadota > Alphaproteobacteria > Hyphomicrobiales > Phyllobacteriaceae > Mesorhizobium > Mesorhizobium sp. WSM4840. The sequence goes on along the minus strand of NZ_JBVVQD010000026.1, from coordinate 88,507 downwards.
CATTCAGCTCGACGCAGCGCAGGTAGATCGACGTGCTCTGGATCGAACTGTGCCCCAGCAGCACCTGCACGATCTTCAGCGGGTTGAGGTCCGGCGTGGTCGCTGCCTTCCGCTGCAACCGCACCAGCATCGTCATCGCGAATGTGTGCCTCAGGTAATGCAAAGTTCCCGTCACACCCGCCGCCCGGAACGCCTCTGCAAACACCGCCGTCAATCGTGTCTTGCTGACTGCGTTTCCCTGAAGATTGAGGAACAGCGCCGAGGGCGGCCGATAATCCGGCCGTCGACGACGCAACGCCCGGACCTGCGGCGTGCGAACCTCGTCGATATAGCGTTGCGTCCGGTCGACCAGGCGGATCGGCGGGTAGATCGTGCGCGGCTTGTCGCCCTTGGTGATCGTCAGCGGGACGCCGATCAGGGGATGATCCTCGTCGTCCAGATGCGCCGTCTCCGGAACCTGGAAGACGGCCAGGCCGCAAAGCTCCTTGCGCCGCAATCCCGTCGCCAGCGCCCATTCCGCCATCAGCCGATAAGGCATGTCCAGATGCGCGAAGACCCGGCGCAACTGGTCGACCCGCAACGGCCTCGGCAAACGCTCGTGTTCGGCAACCGTCAGGATGTTCGCCGCCGCCATTCCAGGCCGCGCCTCCACATGCGCGAGGAACGATTGCCTCCGGCCGGAACCCACGCGAACGTCGACGAAGTGGAACGGCAAGCCTTCGATCCAGCCGCGGCCCTGCGCCCACCCGTAGAATCGGCAGACCGTGCGAACCCGGTCATTCACCGTCGAGCGCGCATAGGGTCGCTTCGTATGCGGGCTCGGCTGCGACAGCATCCGGTTGCGCCAGGCCGCAATCTCGGCCTCGCTCACGCCGCGCCAATCGAGACCGGATTGCTCCAGACTGTCGAACCAGTCGTGAAGATGCTCGCCATAGGTCCGGACCGTTTCCGCCGCGTGGCTGCGGCCCGGTATCGTCGCCAGTTCCATCAGCCAGGCGAATGCCGGCTCGATGATCGCCATCCGCTCCGATACCAGGATCGGAAAGCCCACCGGGATCGCGGCATAGCCCATCGCTCCCTTGATGATCCGCACCACATCTGTCCTCTTTGCTCGCCGCCGTCCCAAACGGCAAAAGACACAGAACAGGGCGCAACCCCCTGCACAGCAATAAAGAAGACAGTTTCCCGAACCGGATGTTATCTTGAGCGGAGCGCCTTTGGCGCACTTCTCTCTTTTGATTGCGAGGGGTTCCCCTCGCGCTCTCCCGTTCGCCACGTGGCAGGGGTGCAGGACTTCGTCTACACCCCATCAAATAGCTTGTGGTGTCGCCGCCGCATCAAGCGTTGTCCTCGCTACGCTGCGGGAACGCTTGACCCGGACGTCTACGTGCCTTCCTCGATATGCCCCGCCAGTATCGCCCGGAACCATGACGGCCATGCGAACCAAACAGGACAGTTGCGACACAGAACCTAACATTGCAATCCCGTCGACCAATGGCGCGCGATTGAGCGGTTGGTCGCGCTCGGCTGGACCGAGGAAGCGATCGCCCTCGCTTTAGCGCTTCCCGTCCGCCAGATCAGGAAGCTGCGCCTGCTCGCCAGCGTTCTACCGGCCATGTTGGACCAGATGGCCAAGGGCGACATGCCCAACGAGCAGCAGTTGCGCACCATCGCGTCGGCTTCGCTTGATGAGCAGAAGGAGGTCTGGAAGAAGCACAAGCCGTCCAAGGCCGATCCCCAGGTGTCGTGGTGGAGCGTGGCGCAGGGGCTGACGAAGCGCCGCATGTACGCGCGCGACGCCAGCTTCGGTGACGATCTCGCTCACGCCTACGGCATTGCCTGGGTCGAGGACCTGTTCGCGCCGGCCGATGCGGACAGCCGCTATACGACCGATGTCGAGGCCTTCCTTGGCGCGCAGCAGGAGTGGATGGCAAACACTCTGCCCAAGCGCGGCGTGATCGTGGAAGCCGGTCAGTGGGGCGAGCCGAAGCTGCCGCCCAAGGCCGAACGTGTGTACGGCAAGCCGTCGAAGTCCGATCACACCGCCATGTATCTCGACCGCGACGGCAAGGTGCAGTCGCTCGCTTACCGCATGCCGGCGGCCAAAAAGCCCAAGGGCAAGAATGGCGCTGATGTTGAGGCCGATGGCGATGATATCGTCGTTACGGCAAAGCCACGTCCGGACGTGACCCGCAAAGGCATAGAGATGATCGGCGATCTGCGTACCGACGCGCTGCACGAGGCGCTGTCGCGCGCACCGATCGAGGACGACACGCTGATGGCGCTGCTCGTACTCGCCTTCGCCGGCCAGAATGTCACAGTGGCATCTGGTGCCCGCGACATCTCCTGTTACGGGGCCGCAGGCCTCGGCGAACATGCCGCGCGCCTGTTCGACCAGGAGGGCAGGCTCGCGTTCGAAATGGACACGCTGCGCATTGCCGTGCGGTCCTTGCTGATCGACGTTCTGTCCTGCAGGGAGAATCGCTCGGACAGCGGCGTTGTCGCCCGTGTCGCCGGCACCGTCATCGCCGCCGACCACTACCTGTCGAACATGGGGACGGAGGACTTCCTGTCATGCCTGTCGCGGCAGGCATTGGAAGCCGCCTGCGCGGATACATCCGTCCTGCCCCGTCAGAAGGTCAAGGACACCCGTGCGGCCCTGGTCGAGCATTTCAAGGAGGGCCGCTTCGTCCACCCGTCGGCGCTGTTTGCGCCCGCCCCGGAAAAGCTGACCTCCTGGCTGAAGATGAACGAGGCCAGGCAACAGCCTGAGGACGACGGCACGCCGGACGAGCTCGACGGCGATGCGATCGTCGAGTCGCCGCACGGCTGTGCCGGCGACGATGACGCTGAAGGCTTCCGCGAGGCCGCCGAGTAGCAGCGCGCGCCTTTTTCCTTCCGATCGCATTACCGCCGCCGGTGACCTCACCGGCGGCGGTTTCGTTTTCACCCTAAACACCGGAGACCCATCATGTCGGCTCAATTGATCTATGACCTCGTTCCACTCGGTTCGCTGGTAACTTATCGCGATGGAACACCACGCCCGCCCGAACGGCATCGCAAGAAGCTCGCCGCCTGGGAGAACCGCAACAGCGGCGGCCGGCTGATCCGCAAGCAGGCCGAAACCCGCGTCGGCAACACCACGCTGCCGGCATCCATTACCCTGCACAAGGGTGACTATGGCAGTCAGGGCACCATCGTCCTGCGCGTTCACCAGAGTTTTTCGGTGAACAGCGATCTCAACTTTGCGGTCAAGGAGCGGCCCGCTATCGGCTCGGTCCTGGTGCTCGATCGCGACGGCGAAGACGCCGAACTGGTCTATCTCGCCAGCCATCGTGCGGATGCCGAGGAATGGCTGACGCAGCACGGCTATCCGCGAGCCGTTCTGCAAGAGATCACGGCCGATGCCGTGGCCGCGGATACCGTCGAGGGGAGGGCGGCATGAGCGTGGCCACTCCCCAGATACGCGACGAACAAACCTCCTTGGCCGCAGCGCCGACGGTTATCCGGTTGCGCTTGTCGGTGAAACGGCGTTCGCCATGGTCCCGGACCGGAACGGACGGCACTATCTCGTCACGGGCTGGTGTATCCGCCGCCCATGGCCGAATGGACGCGCAGCGATTTCTACGGCCATGCCGGTGAGCTTGCCGACGAGGCGGCGCTTCGCGCGATGTTGAGGCGAACGCTCGCCACCAGCGACAGCGCGCAGCTCTCGGACGTCGCGAAATCCGTTCCCGTGTCCACACGCCATGGGGAACGTCGCAGGGAGAGACCGTCTATGCCGAGGGCGTCGTGGCTCACTCAACGGCAGGCCATGGCGGGTTCCATCTGTCGGCGGAGCGAAATCGCAAAGTCCATTCCCTTCTTCGTGCCAATGGCGGCTGGTATGAAGAGGACCGCCGTTGGGCGGCCGTGGCCCAGGCTTTCCCCGAGCTCTTCAAGGATTTCGAGATAGCATGTGCGGAAAAGAGCATCCGCGACTGGTATCCGGACGCCTGGGAGGCGATCCGCGGGGAGGGTGCTCGAACCCGGCCAATCCGCGAAAAAGGACGAGCGGGCATTTTTCGAGAAGCATGCCGATGACTGGGTCGTGGTGTCTGCAATCCGTTCCGAGCACCAGGCCGGTTTCACCGAGGTTATCGCGACCCCTGGCGGCAAGCGTGGACCGGGCACGGAGGAACGTCGCTTTCTCGTCGCGACTGACGACTATCATGTCGGCCGCTTTGGATTCGTCATCGATGTTGCGCGCCATCGTGTCTATGGCGGGCCATCGAGCTTCATGGATTGGCAGGGGAGGGACACATAATGTCCGTCGCCGATCGCCTCGCACAGCTCTTTCGCATGGAAGAGGCTCGGCGCCAGACACAGCGCCAGCTCGATATGATCGACCGGCAGGTCATAAGGCGGATGACGGCGATCATTCCGCAGCTCAGACCCCAATGTGTCGGCTATCGACGCGGGAGGGGCCCGGACCCGGCAATGTTTCTCGAACGATATCGAGCCAACCTTGCAGCGATCACACTGGAGAGGCAGCACGAGATCGACGCTCTCTCCCGCAAGCTCGCAAGGCAGGATGCTGCAATCGAGGTGCTGCGTACCAGACTGCCACCGGACCTGAGGCGCGCCTGATACCGCGGCCTGGTCAGCGCTTGCGGACGAATTCAGTTCGCAACACCAGCCCCTTGATCGCGTCATGCCGGCAGTCGATTTCGTCGGGATTGTCGGTGAGGCGGATCGACTTGATCACCGTACCCTGCTTCAGGCTCTGCCCAGCGCCTTTGACCTTGAGATCCTTGACGAGCGCGACGGAGTCGCCGTCGGCCAGTACCTTGCCGGCGGCATCGCGCACTTCGATGCTGCCAACAGAAGCTGCAATGGCAGCCATCGCCGACGCTGGTCGCCATTCCCCTGTCGCGTCGTCATAGACGTAGTCGTCGTTGTGATCGATGATTGCTGCCCTCGCCCCGGGATTGAATACAGTGCGCTGTCATTCCGACGTGGGAGCAGGCCAAAAATCTGATCCGCAGCGGCGGACCGGCGCGGCCCATCACCTATACCGGCAGGAGGCGAAGTTCAAACCACTGTCGTCCCTGGCGCAGCCTGACGGGCAGGCGGATCGTGTGGCGGCGGGAATTGAACAGTGATTTCCTCCCGCATGCCGATGTCCGGATCCATCCCTTGCGGTCTTCCCGGCGGGTTTGCTGCGGTCTGAACCGGCGGCTGTCCGCTTCAAGGCCGCTATCGCGCCGCGGAGCGGCCGGAACCCGCCGATCTCGGCAAGGCTGGCCCGCGTCCCGCGCAGGGTCAGTGAAGAACTGGCCCCGCTTGTCCGCAAGCCAACCTCGCTCGCCTGGCAGGCTCCGGACCCTGAAGCGTCCAGCTTCCGCCGGTTCCTTTTGACCGCACCCGCAGGAAAGACCGGCAAGGGCCGGATCCCCTGAAGGGCATCGCTAGAAAGGTAAGCTCAAATGTCCAGCTCAACCCGCTCCACCAAGACCAAGGCCCGCGTCGTCCAGCTCCGCAAGGGCACCACCCTCGAAATGGTCCGGCTCTGCTGCCCGGATGGCCACCAGGCCACGCTCATCTCCGAAAGCTTTGGCCTCCCCGTCCTCGACAGCGACGGCATCCGTGAATTCCATGAGCGCAGCCTGATCGAAAGCGCCGATACGCTCTCCGAGGGCCTTTCTGACAAGGCCATGCAGATCCACCTGCAACGGATCGTCGGCTCCTATGTAGGCTCCGCCTACGGAGCAGGCCAGTTCTACTCGAAAGCCGTCACCGAGGCTAAGGACGCCACGGCCAAACTCGCCAACGACACCCGCGACGAGGACATTGACGGTCCGGTCGGCTTCGACAGCAATGCACAGCGCAAGCGCGAGTTCGCCGCCGACATGGGCCTCCAAGCCCACGCGTTGCGCATGGCGGCCGAGGGCGCCGTCGCCGCCTACGAGCACATCGTTGGTGAAGGCTGGAAGCCTTACGAACGCCAGACCGAGAACCCCGGCCAGACAGTCAACCGGCAGGCGGCCGACCTTCAAATGGCGGCGCTCGGCTAACTGCCACCGGGCGGAGCTTCGGCTTCGCCCGGTCTTCCTCGGTCGGCATAGTGTTCGATAGGGTAAACCGGCCTCAGCAACCGTGCGACGGCGCCAATCCTGGAAGCCGCAGCTTCTCCGACACTTGCGGGCTCGCTTCCTTGCCTTCTGCCCCGACAGGCTGCGCAATCGGCAGAGGGCTTCGCAGGAAGGGAGCGATACCCAAATCTTGAAGTCTTCGCGCGTCGGTCTTCCTGCACAGGGAAGATGTCATAATTCTTCCGGGCTCCGGGTGGGGCGCGCGCGGCGGATTCACTGGGCTGAGCTGTGAGGGAAGGTGCTCGAGCACCGCAGTGACGCCCAAGATTGCACGGCAGGGTTGCAAATTGGGTGATCTGTGATAAGGAAATGTGAAGTCAGAAGAGGCCTATTGAAATGAAGCGCATGCAAGAAAAGGACATTCCCGCATTCGTGCAGGACGTGGTCGCAACGGGCTGCGATATCTGCGCCGTCGGTCCGAGTTGTTACTCCCTGGGCGATACCGATGTTCCGCACGACAAGCGTAGGGGATTGTACAAGAAGCTCGGCGAAATCGATGCGCGCTACGGGAGCCGCGATCACCTGCGTTACCAGATTGCGGCGCACCTGGCCTCGCTTGGCCGCTACATCGACGCGCCCCCAAAGGAGGAGGAGTCCTGGATCGATAATGAAACACCCGAGTTGGCCGAGGTCACGCCTTACGACGTGGCGCACTTTCAGACTTACGCGGTCCTGCTGATGTCGGAGGCGATGGGCCTCGACTGGTGCAAGGTGGCACGAGCCATCTTGAACATTGACCCAGAGCGCCAGCCGGAACGGGCACGTCGGGCTTGGGCATCCCACCTGGCGCGGGCGCGGTGGCTAGCGACGAGCGGCTGCGGGCAGCTTCAGAGCGATCGGTTGCAATAGCCGCCGCCGTACGGGAAGCTGGCATGACCAAGGCAGCTGTTCCCAAGGCGAACATCGAACTTTTCGAGCGGCGGCGTGTCGAAAAAACTGCAAGCTTTTTTCGTTCATACGCTGATCGAATACTAGATCGACACCTCCCACGGCTTGGCAACATCAGGATGTAAGGTTCGTTACGCTGCTCAACGCCGTCCTTGTGATGGCGTTGAGCAGAAGGCGAGCTCCAGGACCTTAGGCGTTAGCCTAGCGTTTCGCGGCTGGCTTATTGATTGGAGTTGTCTTCTCTTCCCATGCCAAGTTGCCGCCGATTAACTCGGCGCAGCCGTCCTTTGCCAAACGGCATGACCGACAGTTCTTGCGCGTTCGGAAGGTTGGTCGTCCGATTGATCGTTTCCGTTCCTCAGAAGTCGCGAGGAGATTGGGAGGGCAACGGTATTCATCTAGAAGCCAGGATGCGCTGCTTTGCCCCTGCCGGACGAATCCCCATTTTTTCAGGCGTCCACAATCATTGTATATATGGGTGCTACGGAGGCTCGAACTGGGAAACAAAACAAATCGGGCGAGGCTTGATCATGACGACCCCCAGCCGAGGGAAATCGCCCGCACAGCTTTTCCGGCATCTATCGGCAAAGTGGCCTGCGGCGTTCAATCCGAAAGCGCCCAGGCCGCTTAGGATCGGCATCCATCATGACATTCGCGTGCTGGACGGCGAACTGTCAGATGATGAATTGAGGAGAGCCCTGCGCGCCTCAATAGATGAGAAAAGCAGGAAGACCACTTCGTACGGCCGCGCCAACCGCGGTCGTCACGAATGTTGGTCCTGCTCCGGTCCTCGTTCCGCTAAACAGCTTCGCCGTCCTCCACTAACGTTGCGGCCCTTTAGCGACGTGTCCCTTCCTTCCGATTGCTCTTCTGCGGGTTCGCGGACCTGCGGTCCTGCGCTGTCGGACCTCGTGACGGCCGCGGTTGGCGCGGCCTCGAATGGAGGTCCGGAAAATGGACAGGAAGAGCAACAAAACCCGCGTCGATATCTACGCGAAGATCACCGACCGCATCGTCGCGGAGCTGGAAAAGGGCGTGCGGCCGTGGGTGAAGCCGTGGAGCGCGGCGAACACCACGGGGCGTATCACGCGCCCGTTGCGCCACAATGGATTGCCATATCAGGGGATCAATACCCTGCTTCTCTGGTCGGAGGCGGTTTCGAGGGGTTTTGTTTCCCCGACCTGGATGACGTTCAAGCAGAGCGTCGAGTTGGGCGGTCACGTCCGCAAAGGCGAGACCGGCTCAATGGTTGTCTATGCCAGCCGCATCACACGCACCGAAACCGATGCCCATGGCGAAGAGGTCGAGCGCGGGATTCCGTTCCTCAAGGCCTATACGGTGTTTTGCGCCGACCAGATCGAAGGCCTGCCCGCGCAGTATTACGGCAATCCCGCGCCGGTGTCAGATCCGGTGGAACGGATCGAACATGCGGATGCCTTCTTCGCAAATACCGGAGCCGTCATCCGCCACGGTGGCGACAAGGCGTATTTCAATCCGGCTCTCGATATTGTGCAAATGCCGCCGTTCGAGAGTTTCCGCGACGGGCCCGGCTACTATGCGACCCTCGGACACGAAATGACCCATTGGGTCGGCTCGGAAAAACGGCTTGATCGCAACCTCTCCCGTTACCACAAGGATCGCGAGTTCCGGGCCCACGAAGAGCTCGTGGCAGACCTCGGCGGCTGTTTTCTAGCAGCTGACCTCGGCATCGTGCCAGAGCTCGAGCCGCGGCCGGATCATGCCAGCTACCTGGCAAGCTGGCTTGAGATTCTCAGGAACGAGAAGCGATTCATCTTTGCCGCGGCGGCCCATGCCCAGCGTGCGGTCAACTATCTGCATGATCTCCAGCCGAATGCGACGCACAGCGCGCAGGCTGCATGATGCTGCATTCTCCGATCCATGTCGGGGGTGCAGAGCCATCCTATCTTGCAGCCGGCTGAGATCCGCCATTGGCACCCGGTCAGTTCGGGTAGGCCCCAGCGGGCCGAGCCAGATCAGCCGGCCCCTGCCGACGTCCCGCTCGGGATAGGTATTTCCGTAACCGTGTTCGCGACCATCCATCCTTAAGCGGCAGACGCCGGACCCTCGGAGTTTCGCCAGTCGGCCGGTCGTCAACCGACCGAAGTGATGGGGGCGGGTGCGTCCCTTTCCGGCTGTGGTTGTCGGTCGTTTTGCCATGATGCGTGACGGGGACGGCCGGGCTTGATGGCGCCTCACCGTCGCTGCGGTTGCGGTGATCGTGCCGCTAGGGTTCGCCTGTCGTCTGGCCGGCGGTTTCATGGAAGGGCGCACCACCTGCGTCCTCGTTGGGGCTGGTCTGACCGAAGGCCGTCTCCGCTACGCTGCGCCTCGTTCTTAAGCCCGCAACAGCCGGTCGCGACTTTCTTCCCCTGCTGGCTTCGCCATCATTCCGCGCGGAACAAGAAAGCCTCGTCCTGGCTGCCCTACACTGTCGTTCCGGCCCTAAGGACCACCCCATTGCGCACGCGCAACGGGGACCCCGGTGGGTGCGGGCCGATCGCCTCCGGTCTGTCGACCGCTATCGAGGTCGCGGTGGTCGCGGCCCGAGAAACTCACGGAGACGACATCATGGCTACCATCGGCACCTTTACCTCAAACGGCAACGCCGGCTTTTCCGGCGCCATCAAGACCCTCAACCTCAACGTCAAGGCCAAGCTGATCCGCGTCGAGAACCCTTCCGACAAGGGCCCTCACTTCCGCGTCTACTCGGGTAACGTCGAACTGGGAGCCGCCTGGCAGAAGGTCTCTAACGAGGGCCGCGACTACCTCTCGGTCAAACTGGACGACCCGAGCTTCCCCGCGCCGATCTACGCCACCTTGATCGAGGTGGAAGGCGAGGAAGGCCTGCAGCTGATCTGGTCTCGCCCCAACCGGGACTGATCGCCTCGACGAGGGCTCCGCCGCACGGCGGGGCCTTCGGCGGTTCCCAAGCGAACGCCGGCAGGCGGAAGGAGCACCAAGCGCCGCCTTTCGGGGGTGCTGCTCCTCGCCGTCTCGCCGAGACGGCAAGCGGACGCGGGCTATCGGATTCTCGATGTTCCTCTCTGTTGCCTGCCCGAGCCTACGGTTTCTCGGCCCGCCGCAAGGGCCGCACGGCCTCACCAAAATGGTGACGCATTTCGGCTCCTCCTTGCGCCGGTCGCTGCGCGAGCCTTGCCCCCCGGTCCTCGCGCGCGCATCGCACTTGTCGTCAACGACAAGGAGATACGCTCATGACCGTCATCGATGAAATAGAAGAGCTGCTTGCCGAGCTGCGCGGATGCCTGTTGGAGACTGAAGAGCACAACGCGGTGGAACGCCATCTTACAGGATCTCGTTGAAGCGACGGCTAGAGGGCTTGAGCCCCCTGCGCACCCCGGTTCTTTCCATGGTCGTAGTGCGCCGAGCCGGAGGAGCTCAGAGGAGCCGGCGCGCGTAATCATCGTCGCCTTCGTCGAACCGATTCGGAGTCGTGGTCTCCGGAGATCGGCCGTCTTTGCCGGATCGGTCGGGCCGCCTGTGCTGTGTTCGCCGACATCCTGACCCATCCTGGACAGACAAAAAGATCAAAGCCAGAACAGCGGCGATGTGGCATAGCGGAACCATCTCCGATCGTCGTGTCAATAAACGGCTCGTCCAGCAGGCCGCAGGCCAGCGCCCTGCTCTAGATGGCGCGCAGGATGGTGAGTAAGGTCAAGGAGATTGCGGGCTGGCTGATTTCATCACCGTCGTCGGCTGGGCCACGCACTGACAGCGCCGCAACATTCTGCTACGCACGTTTGATGCCCTGATCCTGCCACCGTCCCCCAGGCACCTGCGCCAACGAGAAATCTTCTATCGCGCCCCCTTGAACCGTCTCGGTCCGGACAGCACATTTGCGATGCTTGCCGGGCGGAAAGCTCGTCCAAAGCGGTGGTTCGTGAACTGGGAGGAGCGCATGGATGCGGAGGAGTTCGGCAGCCCCATTTTCGTGAAGCGTGCGACCTATATCGTGCAAGAGATTGCGAGCCTCGCGGACGCCATCGATTTCCTCAGCGACTGGCCCGAGGATCAAAAAGATCTGATCCACCAGACCGCCCTTCAGGCTTGCTATGACGCAGAGGATGGGCACAAACCGTTAAGCGCCGCACACCATGCTTTTATCGATTTCGCCAGGCAGGTCGCCATCCTAGAAGATCCAATCTCCGCCATGCAGTGGATCGCCGCCTGCAAAAAGCGGCGCGCGTAGGGACAGGCTGGGTTGTAGCTGAGCTTGGGGGCATTCCCGTTTAGATTTTCACCGATCGCGGACAAGAGCGGAAGAATCTCCATCATCGCCGGTAATTCCGGAAAACAGGGATGGCAGTGCTTATGGACGATCGGCTGGCCGCCGAGGCATCGAGTTGGCCTTTCGGGCCTGCGATCTTTTGCGCGATGTCGCCAGCCGCTAGTCCGGATCCCAGTCGCGATATCCGCGCCGGCGCTTGGCGCGCTGAAGCTTCATTGATGCGGTGGCCGCACCGTCTTCGCTATCGAAGGTTTCCATCATCGACTGGCCGCTGGTCCCGATGCGGCCCCAGTTGCGAATGACGGATGCTCCGCCGAACAAGGTCGGTTGGATCGCAACCATATAAAACCGCCGCATGTTCTGCGATGGGTCGATGCGTCGAAGATGAACGGGCCCTGCCTCTTCGTTTTCCATGGCCGCAGTCTCACTTGGCTTGGAAGCGGCGTCCAACGAGTTCTTTGAATCCAACCGGCTCGACCGATTCATTGCGGTTATGGGTGCGGCGCGGTCGCTTCGGGAAGGTCATGATCACCGCGGTGGCCACGAACCTCGTCGCCGCACTGTGCATGATCGAAGGCGCACCCGTCGGACCGTCACGACGTAAGCGCGCAGCAATTCGGCCCCCGAGCCTATCAGACCGCCGGAACCAGGTGGGCGACCTCTTTGGGGGGTTAATCGTCGTCATCAAGACTGCTCTCATCGCCTGAACCTTTGGCGGCGTGGCGGGATCATGTGCGGCCGTTTGAGCGGCGACCGGACAGGGCCTAGACCTCGTGCCTCTGGTTTCGTGGCGGCATCGATCGTACCGCTTGTGCCGGATGCATGGCGGACATTCCGATATCTCCAGTATCGTTCTTCGGAACGGATGCCCGGACCCTCCCTGAACGGCCTCTTTTAAGATTGGTCTGACGCCGGCCCGGCCTTTGCCTGCAACGGCTTCGCCGACCTTCTTCCCCTGCGGCTTCGCCGCATTCCTCGCGGGACAACAAGCTCGGCTTCCGACGTCCTCCGCTCCGCTGCGGCCCAGTGGATGCAGTCGGCCGGACCGTCGTCTCACGACCGCTATCGAGGCCGCACAGGGCGGCTTCGGACAAACCAGTCAGGAGCATACGAACATGGCTACTATCGGCAACTTCCAGCTGGCCGGCGAAGAATTCAACGGCGAGATCGTCACGCTTTCGCTCCCGGCCAAGAAGGTCCGGATCGTCCCCGATACGCGCGCCAGCGGCGAAAACGCACCCAGCCACCGCGTGCTCGTTGGTCGAGTCGAGTTCGGTGCCGGCTGGTCCAAAAAGTCCAACGAGGGCCGCGCCTATCTGGGCCTCAAGCTCGACGATCCGAGCTTCACCGCCCTCAATCTGCGCCAACCTCGTCGCCGACGAAGGCGGTCAGAGCTACAGCCTCATCTGGTCTCGGCCGAACCGTCGCAACGGCGACTGACGAACACCGAATGGGCCCCGAACCAGCGAGGCGTCATTCAGATCGCCCACTCAGCGCCTCAGACCGATAGCTTGACGCGCCATGGGGCGGCTTCGGGCAAACCGTAAGAAATACGAACGCCAGGCATTCCCGCGCGATTCTTGTCTGTCATTCGGCGATCTTAATGACCCGCTCGCGGATTTTTTGATACTTTACTTTGCATGCTCCGCCTTGCAATCATGCCGAGTGAGTCTGAACGGAGGAAAAATCGAGCATAAAAAAACCGGCGCGGAGGCCGGCTTTTTCCAGGGAATAGGCTACAGGAGTTGGCGCTCCTGATCTCGCCCGAAGATTTTGTGAGACCGTAGCCCGTCTTTCCCGGCATTGCAAGAAAAAATGCGCTTCCGCGCCACGGCTTTGCACGGCCTGGCGAGAGGAAAGAAATGGACCTCTATTCAACGTTGAGCCTATGGCTCACGAACATTCGGTCATTGGCCGAGCTGGACGATTTCTGCCGGCAGATATGGAAGCTCTACGGTGAGGCATCGCTGGGCGAGGAGGATGCGGAGCGGCTTTGCGAGAAGGCTAACCGACAACGCGCCACCCTCAAGACGGACCGCGCTGGTGGTTGCCCGCCGCCTCGCTCCTGTTATCCGCAAAGGCCTTGCAGCGAGCGAAGCCGGCGCGAGGCTGCCCACGGCCCGCGAGATCCCGTACGCTGGCAGCGAAAGCGGCGTCTCGCCCGCATGCAGGCTATCCGGCCCGAATTCGCCGGCGAGTTCACCGAAGGCGAAAGCGCGGCACTCTACATCGTCATGTGCGACTGCCGGCAGCACGGCAAATGCGACCGATCCGTAAAGGAAATCGGCGATCGCGCCGGCGTCGGGCCGACAACGGTGCGCAATGCGCTGCGCAAAGCCGGCAGGCTCGGTCTGCTGCGCGTCACCGAGCGCCGGCAATGGCGTGCCAGGAACCTGACAAATCACATTGTTATCGTGCATCGTCGCCAGATCGCCTGGATCGCGAAATTTAGGCCCAATCTCGGCCTTAAATTTTATCCGACTGCCTTCAAAAAAGCGGCGTCCACAGGAAGCTCCCGCAATAAACAGAGCGGAAGACCATTTGGCAGCCGATCCGACTGGCCCCCGGACGGGCCGAAGCCATTCCCCAGTCACGCATCGCCGACCGGCTGACGCCTTAGCCGCCAAAACCACGCTTGCCGCGGAACCCCTAAAAGCGGCACGAGGCTGTCTTTAAAGCAGCCTTTGCGATCGGCCGCGCCACATCAAGCCGGTTGATGCTGGCTGTCGGGTTCCCGAAACAAGAAAGTCGCCGGATCGCGACCGAGCGCCTCGCCGACGGCGGCGATCGTGTCGACACTGATATTGCCGCTCGCGCGCTCGAGCTTGGTGAAGGTGATCTCCGACACTCCCAGGAGCTCCGCCATTTGATAGCGGACCAGGTTGCGGCGCTTACGCTCGCTGTCGACGAGGGCGGCGAGGCGCGCGCGGATCGATTTTTCGGTGAGCTCGTGCGCCCAGGGTTCCACCGCCGCGCCGCCGACCAGAAGTGTCGCGATCGACACCTCGAGCGCCTGGGCCATCTGTTCGACCGTGCGCAGGGTCACGTTGTTTCGTTTTCTCATGGTGCGGATGTAGGTTCGGTATGCCAGCCCTTGACCAGGCGACGTCTTGAACAGTTCCGCCATGTGTTGATGGCGAAGCTTTCGCTTACGGCGCTCGGCTTCGAGGAACCAGGCGATATTGTCCCGAAGCGGGTTGTTCACCTCGCCCGCTTCGTTTGGCAGCATGAATCTATGTATTCGCACGAACGCGCCTGTTCGGTCTGCCCTTTTCTTGGGCCAAAATCCATAGTAAAGTGTCAAAAAGTCTCAGAGAAAAAGAGCCATCACCATGCTCAAATGTCTCGTTGTGGGCGCTGCCGCGATCGCTGGCGCCGCGTCTATTCCCTCCCAAACATTGGCATCCGAGTGGGGCTGCCAGGTCCTGCTTTGTCTGTCTGGTGACTGGCAGGGCACGCCCTCCTGTTATCCGCCGATAGATCGGCTGATCGACGCCATGGGATTGCCGGGCTTTTCGTGGCCGACTTGTCCGCAGGCCAATTCGTCCGGCGCCGGCTACGATCCGTACGAGGCCTGCCCGCAGGGGTGGATGCCTTACGCGCCGGCTAGCGACCGGCCGGGACAAGGCCAGGCCAGCATGTGCCGAATCGCGGCTGGCAATCTCGGTCAGCCTGCCAACTTTGGAGCGCGGCATGGTCAGGCCGACAGAAGTCCGACGGGAACCATCCAGCTCGGCGACCGCACCGTGCCGGTCCAGCTTACTCATGCCTCCAGCGGAGCACATAACGATCGAACGACCACCTATTACGACATTCAACGCCCGCGCCGCGCGAAGCCTTACTACATCGATTACGACGACGCGAACGGGCTGCGGCAGCGCACCTGGTTCAACCTTAGCAGACCATGATCCCGAGTCACCCCGGGCGGCTAAATTAGTGGTAGGAAATGAGGGAGTTACCCCGATGAAAAGCGTCAACAGGTTCACCATTCATGGCAATGTCGGGTCGGTAGCGCCCTTCGACAAAAGCACGAGGGTCAACATTGCCACCAATCGCAATTGGCGTGACGAACAAGGCCATGTCAAGGAAGCCACTGATTGGGTCCAGGTAACGGTCATCGAGGAGAAGCAAGCCGCCTGGGTGGCGGAGAACGCAAAGCCCGGCGATGTGGTCTTGGTCGAAGGCCGCATCAGCAACAACTCTTTCAAGCGCAACGGTGAGACGGTCTATACGACGGACCTTATCGCCTCGACCTTCAACGTTTTTCCGAAGCCGTAATCATGTTCAATGCGGGGGCCCTTATCATGGCGGCGGCATCCGGAACATTGGTCGGCATAGGCGGCACGCTCGCATTCTATCCGACTCAAGGCCAGCTCTCCGCGGCGATTGCGTCCGAGCCGGCACTGTGTGCGAAACTGGCCGCGGCCGGCCTTGAGATTCCATCGCCGGCCGAGGCTTTGGACGCATTCCGGCGAGCGAAAAATACTGATCAAGCGACGTTGCGCATCGGAGAGTGCTCGAAGAAGATCATGGGTCCCGGCGTGCAATGCGCCGTGAAGTATAAGCTTCGCACTTCCTGGAAAGGCGAAGGTGATGGCCTGGTCGCATTCTCCAGGGGACCCGATGGCTGGCAAGCGATGCAGCTGCAATAATTGTCTGCTAGCGAACATCTGGTTTTGTTCAGTTCCGGCGTCGATCAGCAAACCCTCGAAACCCTTCCTGCAGTGATCACCTCGCGAGCGGCACCGGGCCTATCTGACCCGCCATCCGGTCCGTCGAAGCACCTTCTTTTGTGTCGCCGCAATTCCCATGCCCAAAGAGCCGGAGCCGGAGCGCGCCCCCACTAGCGCCGTAGGGACGGCGGAGGCCGGAGAGAACGGGCCGCCGGCGGTTCCGGCTGTGTACAGAAGCCGTGCAGCGCTTTGGCGCGGGCCCGGTTCGCGGCGCTCACTTGTGTGGGGTGCAATAGACGCCTTGGGATTCCAAAAGGACGGCGCCACCCTTCAATTCAGTGAGGGCACCCACCCAGGCGTCGGAATAGGTGCGACTGGCGTCCACCGCCGTCAGCCAGATGACGCGGTTGTCGGCAAGCTCCACCTTGACCTCGCTTTGGAGAGGGCTTGCCTGCACCGTTTGCTGATAATGCCGCTTGATGCGCACATCGCCGCTCGCAAACTCGATATTGTTGTTGTCGTAGTTGAGCAGGAATGAAGCATCCTCTTTTGCGACCTTGCAGGAGCCGTCGCGTTCACACACGATTTTTGCTGCCGTGGCGCAATCCCATCGCAGTCCCGCGGGCCACATCGGATTGCTGCCGGCCTCCTTGGACCGATCACCTGGAGCGGCGGCGCCGAGGCTCGCCGCCGCCGCTACGGCCACCAATACTGCCCTAATCATCCGTTCCGCACACCTTACTGTTCGGCACCATCAAGATCAGCTCGCGCTGGCGCATCATGCCGACGGAGGCAAGCGCGCTGTAATGCGCCAGCGTGGCGGCTGCCGCATCAAGCGCGGCCTCGAATCCGTCGCGCGTCGAGATCTCGGCCAAAGCTGCCCTGAACATCACTGTCCTGTCCGGTTGATCGCTCATAAATTGACACTACACTTTGGGTTCAGTTATGACAATTGCCGGGCAGGCGGTTGGTATAAAAGCGGTTCATCGAAGGTCCCCCGAGCTATGATCATATCTGCCGCTATCGCCAAAGGTGGCACTGGCAAATCGACCCTGCTGCGCGCGCTGGCATCCGTCGCCATTAAGCGCGGCTACGCGGTGACACTCATCGACGGCGACGTTCGCCAGAACATGAGCCGGTGGGCTCAGATGCTCAAGGAGGCCGGCAATCGTCCCGAGACACTCCAGCTGGTCAGCGCCACGACGCCGCGCGAGATGCTGAAGGCGGCAGAACTGCACAATGGCGAGCGCAGCGTGGTGCTGATCGACACCGAAGGCACCACGAACGACAATCTCATGGCCGGGCTATTTGCTTCCGATATCGTCGTGGTGCCGATCTTCTTCGCGCTCGATGACGTGACCGCCGCAATCCAGATCACCGACCACTACATCCCGCTCGCGGTCGAAACACGCGGCCGGCCGCTGCCAGCCGTGTTTGTCCTGACAAAACAGACCATCATCGATGCGAAGGCGAGAGCCTTGAGCGAACTGCGCGCAATCATTCAGGCGAACGGCACGCCGATCGCCCAACATGCGCTGCAAAACCGTGTCGCCTATCGGGACCTGCAAAGCGGCCAGACACTCTACAGCCCAGATCAGCCCGACGCGAAGGCGATTGCCGAAAGTGAAGGGGTCTTCGACGATGTCCTGAAGACCTTCACCGAAGCAATGAGGCAGGCCGCATGACCGACAAGAGCCTCCCGGAGTCACAGGACGAAAAGAAGGCTCGCATGATGAGAGCGATCTCCACTGAGCCGCCGGCGCTTCCGAGCATGTTCATCGCTCCCAAGTCCGATCCCGCCCATCAGCCGCTTGCCGCCGCGGCGGCATCGGAGGCCGAAGCTGCGCCAGCGTCACCTCGGCCGGACTTCCGCAAAATGCTGCGACAGGGCCAGAAGAAGGATCCGGTTGCCGGCAAGAAGATTCGCGACGAGGAAATGGTACGCTGCGGCTATTACCTTACGGCCGGGGAGCAGCGCCAATTCAAGCTGCTCGCGATCAGCAACGGCCACAGCATGACCGAGTTGCTGCGCCAGGCGGTGCAGGACTACATCAGGATCCATAAGCACAAGCTGCCGAACGATTAGGTCAGCCCGCTCCGCGGCATCCGCCGCGGTGAGGGTTGCAGAGAACGCTGGAGGCCCATCGGTAACGCCGCGCCATCGATGCTTGGCCCGGCGCAAGTCGGCCGTGATCTGTTGGCCCCGGTCGCATGCCTCGGTTTATCCGCCTTACCTAACCCACGGGGGTCGCGCGATCCCGATCGCACGAGCTCATGTTCCCTGCTCCTTGCGATCTGTCTCCATGTTAGCATGATGATTCCGCAGCAAGGTAACATGCTGAAAAAGAAACATGTTGCTAAGTCGGCTTGTCGATAAGTTGACGATGCAAGATGTTTCCGAGGTAGCATGTTTCCTTGCTAACATGTGCAGATGATTTGGAAATGAAAGCTGGGTGATTTAGAGTACAACCGCAAAGATATTTTGGTTATGTTGTTTTTTGTCTTTGGCAGGATAGCCTTTTTTGTGTTACACACGAAAAAGGCGGCGCGGCCCAAGGGCCTTAGCGCCCGCAAGCGGGCTTGAAGATGAGACCCCACAGTGGCCAAACAGAAACCCAGAACGCATCCCGGCGCTATGGCGAAGTCCTGCATGTGCGCTTCTCAAGCGTCGAACTGGAGCGGCTGCGCACCATGGCTGACGGGGAGTCGGTGACGGTCAGCGAAGTCGTTCGCCGCCTTGTCCGCACCGAGGCGGGGTTTCTGCCGGCGGCGACGGGGGAGCTGCGACCCGCCATTGAGGAGGCCACCGACCAGCTTCGCCGCGTCGGTGTGAATTTCAACCAGGCGGTCCGCGCGATGAACGAGGGCCGGGTGCCGTATGATGAAGACCTCGAGCGCGCCTTGATCGCCGTTGGCGAGCTCGTGCGCCGGTTCCGCGAAGAATTGAAGGCGATGATTGCGAGGTCGCGCAAGCGAAGCGAGGTCAAGGCATGAGCGGTCGTCTCGCCGGATATGCTGCCGAGATCGAACGCTATCTGCGGATGCCGGGCGCTGGCGATCTCGAGGAGCTTGAGGAGGATAAGCCTTTGCAAGCGGCTGGCCGGGAGACGGCCGATCGTCAAGCGATGAACATCCGTGCGAGTGGCGTCGCCCCGGGCCGCTGGCCTTCACCCCAAGCTGGTGGGCAATGGTCGAGCGCAAGCCACCTGGGAGCGGGCCGCCACGTCGCAAAGGCACCGGTTTCATCCGCAGGCCGAGGCCGGCCGCTCAGCGCGCTACCGCTGTCTGTGGGCACCAGCGGGAGTCTGCGTTCATCCAGCGACGCAAATGGGGCGATAGCGATTTTCGGCCTCGCACTCGGCGCCTTCGTCAAGGAAGAGGAAGAAGAATGGCGGCGCCGTGGCGGGGGCGGCGGAAGGTCGGGCGCGCGCGGGTCCGCTCGACACTTCGCGCGGTCGACACGAGAGGCGAGGGCCGTTGCGGCGCGAGCGGCCTATGCCGCCGGCGCGCAGCCGGCGGTGTTCAAGGTCTTGTCCAGCGCGGCCAATGGCAAGCAGGCCGGCGCCTTGCTTGCGTATATCGGCACACGCGTCAATGAACAGGGCGAGAAGCGCGACATCGAGATCTTCACCGATAGCGAACAGGGGCTTGCCAATACCCAGGACCGTAGCGGCTTCCTGCACCAATTCACCCAGACATTCGAGCCGCAGCTCGAGAATACGAATTTCATCGAGGTGCGGTTCGAGCTCGCCGGCGACGTCACGGACGAAGCGCTTTCGGGAGCCTTGCACACGGCCTTCGGATCGAAGCCGTTCGTCTATGCTCGCAACGGCAACAGCGTCGACGTTTATGGCCACACCGACCAACGCGCCGGACCGCTTGCCAAGATTCTAGCGGCCGGGCGTGCAAATTCACGCAGCAAAGCGCTCGACAAGATCGAAGCCGGCTTGGGCGAAGCCATGGGGAAGGCCGGCATCCGTGCCACAGCAGAAGTGACGGCGGCCGTCGGCAACGAGCGTAAGGCGCAATATTTTCTGCAAAAGTTTATCCGGGCGCACGAGCAGGTTCGCCAGGCGAATGGTCAGGCGGTTTCCAGCAAACAGCCGACGAAGGCGGCCGCAGCGATTTTTGAGGAATGGCGGCCACAACTTTCCGGCCGGGAGCGGCGCAATGCCTATCACCTGCTTTTCTCGGCCCGGGCTGGTACGGACGCGCAAGCGGTCTTGGCGGCCGCGCGGGCCGTGCTCGAGGAGCGGGCGCCCGGGCACAAATTCGTGCTCGCACACCATGCCGAGACGAAGCACGTCCATATCCACGCCATGGTGCAGGCGTGGTCGGCCGACGGCGAGCGGCTGACATTCTACAAGGCGGATCTCCATGCCTGGCGCGAAGCGTACGCGGAGAAGGCGCGCGAGCACGGCATCGCGATGGTCGCGACCCGCCGGTACGATCACGCAATGAGCCGACCGTATACGAAGGAACATGCGGGCGCCTACAAGCGCGCAAAGGACGACCCGCGCTACCAGGTCAGTGAAAAGACGGTCGCGCGCGTGGAGGACAAACGACAGCGTCGAATGGATAGCGGATTGCTCGTCGCCAATGGCGGAGCGATCGCCGGCGTGTGGCAGCAGACGGCCGCTGTTATGCGGTCGGCTGGCGTGACCGGCCAAGCTCTGACTGCGGCCGAGGCGATCGGCCACACTGTCCTCCAGGTTCATGCGCGTAGGGGAGGCGAGAAGCCGGCCGCTGGCGTCTCCAAAGATGGCGGGGGACCGGGGCGGACCCCGTCGTTCTTGTCCCATCCCGGCATGAAAGAATTGACCAGGCTGATAGGAGCTACCGAAATGGCGCAGACACCTTTGGAAATGCGGCAGAAGATGGCACGTGTGAACCAGGCGTTGGATCAAATGCGGGACACGCTCCCCAACGCTGAGCAACCCCGTTTCGAGCAATACCGCGATGGCGTGAACGACAAGATGCACGATCGATTGGCCCGGCTCCAGTTCGAGCAGCAAAAGGGTGCAGGCGGAGGCGGCGAGGCCGCGCCCGAAAGAGAGGCGCGCGGCCGCGATTTGCCGGCCCGAGACGACACGCGTCAACCCGAGGCTTCGGCGCAACATGCCGAGAAGGCACGGCAACGCGTTCAGCAGCAAAAAGACTCAGCCAAGCAAAAGGGCCGGCAAGCCGAGGAACAGGACCGCAAGACACAGCGCAGCCAAGACGACGAATACGAGCGCTGAAGCACATGTATCCCGAAGCGGGTTTGAGGAGAATCCATGTGACTGCTTGTAGCGACCTCACCTTTCGCGTCCTGCCGACAAGGGAGAGCGGCCTAAGCAGCGTTATTGGCACCAAGGTAATCAATGAACGTCGCTACCGCCCGCTCTGCCGCGGCGACCAGTTCGAGCTCCTTCGTGCTGAAGGTCATCGGAACAGGTTTCGTTTTCGCTTGGCCCTTCTGTTTTTCCCGAACGGCAAGATCATGAGTTTGAGTGCCCCTGACGCGGCAGCACCTGCCCCTCTATTTCAAAGCCGCATTGATGGCGCCGATAAGCTTCGCCCACGCGTCGCGCTCGGTTTGGCTAAGATCTTGGGCAGTATGGTCCCGGGTCCAGCGCACGTAAGCCTTTGCGAGCTTGTATTTGGAGAAATTGGCCCCGCCCTTTGCTGACAGAAGGTCGACCAAGGGCTTTTCCGGCGTGGCTGTTGCTTCGGCGGTAACGTCGATGCCAAGTTCTTTTGCCGCAAGGGGTATAAGCACGTCGCGCAGCAAATCTTCAATCTCGGCCTTCGGTCTGGGGGGAACGGTGAAGTCCATCGTCCGGAGAATGCGCTTGGCGCCAAGGCGATGCACCAGCACCTCCTGCTTCGCGGCCTGGTCGCCTGCGTTGTCGCTGTCAAGCAATGCCGCGACCTTCAAATTGTGGGCGATTAGAATCGTCGCGAAATAGACCACTTTGCTCGCGGTATTGGCCGAGATCAGGGCGATCTTGTCGTTAAGATCTGCGACGCCGCCGAGCCGCAACATTTCCGACGTGGCCTCAAGGTACCAGAAGTCGGTCAGGCCTTCGAGGATCAGGTTACGCTGTTGCGCAAACAGGCTCTGCGCGAGGTCGTAGCCCAATGCCTCCTGCAGTGGCAACAGAGCGGCGGGATCGGCAGCGGTGATGGTTGTATGCACCTTGGTGCCGTCCTTGCGGTCAGCCATCTCGACGACCCGGACGAGGTCGAGTTCATTTGGACCGACCAGAAAAGGCGAGTGCGTCGTGTAGACCGTCTGGTTGGACTCCGAGAGCATGGAGATCGTGTTCCGGAAATCACGCTGCTTCAGCGCGTGCAGGCTCATTCCCGGCTCATCAAGCAGCAGGATTGCGTTTGCATGTTTGTCCTCCGTCTCGGAGAAGAACACCACGAAAAACGAGACCAGCCACTGGAAACCCTCTGATCGCTGATCCAGTTCGATCTCTACGCCCAGGCCATCCTCGACCACGACCTTGAGATATTGGCCGTCAGCGGTGATCCTGAGCCGACTGGCTTCGGCGCGTTCTGGGTTCGGGTTCCAGACTTTTACGATCTGGTCCGTGAGCCGAACACTCGCGGCGTTCAGCTGGTAAGAGCGGTTGTCGAGCTGATCTCTGTATTTCTTTTGGGCGTCCGCGTCCTTGGCACTGGGCTCGGCCGCCTTACCGAGGTCCGACAGCTCTCGCGCCGTGAAGCCGAGGAGCTTAAGGAGGCACTGATTTCCGTAGTCATACTGGCCATCGTCGAGCAGGTTTTGTTCGATGCGGGTCGCGAGGTGATCAAGATGAATGAGCGGCCGGACGCGGAAATAGTTGCTGAACAGGACGAATACCGGCAGGGCCTTTCGTAGCACGCCCAGCGCAGCACTCCATCGGAGTGAGTATCTGCAGCGAGCAAGGAGCCTGTCGTATCGCTCCTCTTCCTTGGTATCCGCTTCATCGACAAGCGGGTAGAATTTTTCTAGCCAAGCAATCAAGCTCGTCGCGAGATCGTCGAAAATCCAGAAATTCTCGCTCTTATAGTTCGCTAGGACAACCTCAAGCTCTTTACTAGGCAGTGGTTCCCCTTCTTTTTGTCGACCATCAACGTGGGCGGCAAGACGGGCGAGATCCTTTTTCAATTCGTCGGTAGTGGCTCTGGCCTGGATGCCTTCAAGGTCATGCCACCACGAGTTGTCGAGGCGGCGTGTGAACACGTAGGTGGCGGGCTGAAACTCCGGTTCGAGCGCTTGCTTGTCCGCAGCCTCTAGTTCGAAATGAGCTACCGCAACGTTGATTTTTGAAGGCTCCGCGCGCTTGGCCGTGATGTCATTGTAATCGCCACGAGGATAGTCGCGAAGAGCATCGAAACCACCAATCCCCGACGGTGCGTTTATCTGTTGGAGGGCCTTAAGTAGCGCCGACTTGCCGGCTTCATTGGGGCCGACGAGAATGGTTTTATTCGGCTCAAAATCAATCCACCCGGAATCCTTGACGCTCCGATAGTTAGTAACCCTCGCTTTTTTTAGTCTCATCTGCATCTTCCCCCACGCATCGACAAGCCTACTGTATACGATGCTCTTTTTTCAAAGAGAATGGCTGCAGACTCGACGCCGGTGAATAGCAATTTTGAGGGCCGGGCCCTCCGCCGTAGAGCCGTTCTCCAAACTGCCCCTTTGGCAATTGAAGACGATCGGTGCCGGTTACGCTGGGGTCACAAAACGCAAGACGAACGCGAGCGGACTACGCTGTCGCCCCGTTTGAACAACCGAGATCACCAACGCATGGAATCAGCTTCTGGGGTTTCGCCATCACTGCCGAGGGGCTTCTACGGGATGATGTCTGGATAACGAAATCGATCAGTCGAGCATGACTTCTTCCTGGGCCGCAGCGTCGAAAGCGACCGGGGCCGTTGCGCCCAGGGATCGACAACGCCAATTACTCGTCCACAATGTCCGGCAATGCTTCTGCGACGACGCTTAAATTGCGGTCGAATGTCTCGGCGTCGGCCGACTGCGGACGGAAAGATTTAGCCTCGGCGAGAATGGCCGCAATCACAGCCTCCTTTTGCGGCGAGATCCTGGTCGACGCCGCCCGGGCGGCCAAAGCCGAAAAGTCGACAGCCTGTGGCGCAACGGGCGCCGCCGTTGCCGACGGGATATGGGTCGCCTCAAGCTCATTCTTTTGCGGGGCGGGCAAGCGACGGCGAGCGATTGGCGGCTCAGTACGTCCGACTTTTGCAGCGAAGGTCGCACCGCGCTGCAGCCGCGAGTGGATGATGCCGGAGCGGTAGCGTGGCCCGACCGGCACGATCGACTGGACGGACGGGGAGGGGAGGGCGGGGGCAGCGACAGGTTTGGCGTGCTTTGCGTTCGCCCTTTCCGGGAGCGCCATGAAAGCCCTCTTGGAGAGCTCCCGATCAGCGAAATAGAAATTGCGGGTTGCAAGGATTGCATTCTCGCCGCGCGGCAAAATGACGACCTTGCTCTTGTCCATGGTACGGATCTCGTCCGGACGCATCAGCGGCCGACGCACTTGCTTGCTGTGAACAGAGCGCGTGTAATAGGTGTCGAAAAGGCTGGCCTGCGTCCTGGTCACGTCCTTCTGGGGTTCGGACGTTTCGCCTATCTGCTCGGAGACGTAGCGTAGATCGTCGGTCTCCTGGGCGCCGAAGAAGATTTGGACTCGGGCAGCGTTGATCAGCGTTTCGCGGCTTTCCTTCCGGTAGATCTCGTCGACGGATTTCAGCGACTGCACGAAAAACCACATCGGCACGCCGTGGCCGCCAAGGACGGTGGCCATGTCCGTTACCTTCTCAAGCTTGCCGAGGTTCTGAAATTCATCGAGCAGGACAAGCACCTGGTGCTCGCCGGAGCGTGGCATGGATTCGGACATGAAGTTCATCATCTGGGTGATGAGCACATTGAAAAGCGGGCCGAGCGAAGCCATCTGCTCGCGCCGGAAATCGAGATAGAGCGAGACCCGCTCGCTCTTGAGATTGCGGATGTCGAAGGAGCTCCGGGAGGTCGCCCGCATAAGCCGCTCGTTCAGGAAAGGCGCCATGCCGGTGCGAACGCCGGCATAGAGACCGGAAAACTGCTTCTCCGCCATATCCGCATAGGGCAGAAGCGTCTGCAGCGTAAAATCGGACACTTCATGCCGGCGGTTGTCGCGCAGGCTCGCGAGGAACTCCAGGATCGGCTCGTCGGCGCCGTTCATGATCTTGAGGATGGTGGCGAAGCTGCGGTTTTCGTCGGCGATCCGCGGGGACTCCATGACGTAAGAGGCAATGCCGGTGAAAAGGAGGCGCGCATCGTTGACCCAATAGGGATCGGCGTTGGCAGGCGGCCGCGGAAAGAGCGCGGCCGCCATGTTGCGCAGGTCGATGTCCCGCTGAGCCGAATCGAGCGAAATGAAATCCATCGGATTATAGAAGGCGGTGTTGCCGTCGCGGTCGGCCGGCGCGAAGCGGACGACCTGGCTGAAGGTGGCCCGATAACCGGCTGTGGCCTCATAGGTCTCGCCGCGCAGATCGAGCACGACCAGCGAATGGGGCCACATCAGCGCGTTCGGGATGATCAGCGCCGCGCCTTTGCCCGACCTTGGCGGTCCGATGACGAAGCCGCCAACGTCATCGCCGTCGATCCACAGTTTCTTGCCGCCACGAACTCTTTGGCGCGTCAGACGCAATTTGCCCGTGCGCCGATCGCGGTGCGGGGCAAAGACGTTGACCAGTCTGCCGCCGGCGCGTCCGATGAAGATGCCCCTCGGCTTCAGCAGGCCAGCCCGGCGAACGTCCGCCATCGACATGAATTTTGCGTCGTTGCGCTTGGGTGGCCGCATCAAGAATGCGATGACGAGCGGCAGGACGAAGCCGAATAGGGCCGCGGCACCGGCGTATTGAAGTTTCGCGAAGCGCCCAGCTCTCAGGTCCGTCCAGGCGTAGCCGAAGACTGGCCGCGGGTCCGCGTTGAGGCTGTCGAAGAGAAAATGCGATCCGGTCCTGTACCAGTCGCTCGCCGCGTATGCCACCACAAACAGCAACGCGCCCAGCGCCACAGCCATCGAGGCCAGAAAAATCCTGCCGGCGACCTTTTCCATAATGCGACCTCGTCAGATCGTCTCAGCCTTCGTGAACTTGATTTCGCTGATCGATCGGCGCCCGCCGTCGCCGCGCACCATCTGCACGACGACCGGGATCACCTCGCGCAGGTAGTCAAGAATCTCGCTGCGAGAGAGCCCGACATTGCTTTGCATGACCATGTGGGCCAGGCGCTCATAGGCCGAGCGGGCCGAATTGGCGTGAACGGTTGTCAGCGAACCAGGATGGCCGGTGTTGATGGCTTGGAGGAAGGAAAATGTCTCGGCACCGCGCAGCTCGCCGAGCAGCAGCCGGTCGGGGCGCATGCGCAGCGACGCCTCGAGCAGCTGTTGCGGCGTAACCCTGGCAAGGCCCTGATCGCCTTTCGAGGCAAGCAGTGTCACGGTGTTGGCCGTCGCCGGCTTGAGCTCGCGCGTATCCTCGATGGTTATGATGCGCTCATGGGAGGGGATGATCTTCAACAACGCATTGAGGAAGGTCGTCTTGCCGGTCGACGTGCCGCCGGAGACAATGAGCGAGATGCGATTGCGAACCGCGTATTGCAGAAATGCCAACGGCGCGGTGTCGTTGAGCATCTCGGCGAGCTGCTTTTCTTCGGCCGAGAGCGCCAGGCCGCTGCCCATCTCGGTCTGTTCGAAGGCGCCCATCTTGG
Organism: Mesorhizobium sp. WSM4840; assembly: GCF_055811755.1. NCBI lineage: Bacteria > Pseudomonadati > Pseudomonadota > Alphaproteobacteria > Hyphomicrobiales > Phyllobacteriaceae > Mesorhizobium > Mesorhizobium sp. WSM4840. Next base: position 61,792 of record NZ_JBVVQD010000026.1, on the reverse strand, counting down.
CGTAGTCGCCAAGTGTCATGTCCATGATGACCTGCTTGCGGATGGAGATCGCGCCGCCATCGGAGGCCGCCGGCGGCAGCACGCATTGAAAGCGCTCGCCTGAGGGGAGCGCTGCCGACAGGACCGGTGTGACTTCGTTGACGACCTGGTTGGTGGCCGAAGCAACGCCGACCGAGACCGAGCGAATCCAGTTCCTGGTGAGCTCGCGTTTGACGACGTGCTCCATCTCCTTTGCACCCAGGCGCTCGATGAAAACTTCGCCGGGTCGGTTGACGGCGATTTCGGAAACCGATTCTTCCTCCATGTAGGGCCAGATCGGTTCCAGTTCGGCGCGCAGCACCGGTGCGCGCGCCCAGGGGTTCGGCACAGGCTCTCTGACATTCATCTGGCCGGAGTCCCGTAGCCTGGATAGTAAGGATCTGCCTCAGCCTTCGGCGTCATGAAGAGCGGCGTCGGATCGAGCGCTCTTGCCGGCTTGCCGCCGCGCTTCAGTCGAGCCAGCTCCTCTTCTACCGGATCCGCATAGAGCTCGGAAAAATCCAGATCCCGGCGCACGAAGACGACGATCGGCGTCCCCTGGTCGACATAAATTGTCGGCGGGATGTTTTGTGTGTCGCGGAACGCTTCTTGTGCCAGCTGCTGCAGCGCCGTCGATGATTTGTCGAAGGCGATGCTGCGGGCGTCGCGTTGCGAACCGGAGCCGCCATAGGTGGTCGTGACCGTCTGCCCCGTTACGGGGTCGACGGTCGTCACCTGCCGTTGCTGGCTGTCGCTGCCATTGTCGGCGAGGGAGGACAGGTACTCCGAAACGCCGCCAACGACGGAAAGCATGATCGCATTGCCGTAGCGTTCAAGCCAATGCGTATCGACGCGGCCGCCGAGACCGCCCCGTCCGAGACGGTCGGCGCCAGGTGAGGCGATGTCGACCGAGACGCCGTCGGAACGGATGACGCGGTTCCAGACGATGAACACACGCTTTTGCCCGCGCGCAATCCCCGAACGATATTCGCCGGTCAGCCGAGACCCCTTCGGGATCAGAATGCGGCGGCCGTCGAGCGAATAGACGTCTTCGCGCGCCACCGCGCGAACCATGCCGGGCAGATCGGTGTTGATGGCGGTTTCCAGAAATCCGCGGATCATCGTGCCTTCAGGGATCAAAGCATCGGTGCGACGGAAAACCCGCGCCTTCGCCGTCGCGTTCGAATGTGATTCCGATTGCGCGAGGAAAGCCTTGTTCGCATCATTGTCGGCGCCTGGCACCGGAACAAGCTGACCGTCGGCGGCGATTTGCGCCTGGGCCGGCTGATCGTGCCCGGCGGCCGAGTTTGGTTGCTCACTCGTAATCATCTGGTTCGAACGCAGGCGCTCCCACATTGCCTTTTGCCGCTCAGCCTCCTCCGCCTTCCTGCGGGCCTCCTCGTCGGCCGCTTGCTTGCGGCGGGCCTCTTCTTCTTCGGCTTTGCGGCGCGCCTGCTCGGCCGCCAATTGGGCTTCGATGGCGCGCCGCTGCGCGTCGAGATCGGCGCCCTGCTCAACCGTCTGATCGACATTGTCGGCCTGTTGCTTGCTGGCTTCGCCTGCCGCGGGCGGCGGCACAACGATCTGGTCGATTGTCTTGTCGGCCGCCTGTGGCGTCTCGGCCAGCGCCGGCGGGCGAAATTCAGGCGGGTTGAAATTGTCATTAGTGTCCGAGGCCGCATCGCGAGAGCGCGGCTCGCGGGGCCAGTTTATCCAGGTCAGCGCGATCACCACAATCAGCCCTGCCGCGACCATGGCGACTTTTGTGCCCACTCCGGCATAGCGTCGAGCAACGGTCGGGCCGCCATCAAGCTCGTTATAGTCGATGTTGCTCATCTATCGTCCGCTCGCGGTCGGGGAGGAGAAGGGCCGGGACTGACCAGCTTCCTCGGCCCGTAGACGACAGAGACAGGATCCGTCTTCGACGGCCGGGCTCGATTGTAGAGGCAGAGCGTTTTGCCGTCGGCCCTCAGCGTGAATTGCCGGCCGATCTTGTCAACGATCGTGTATTTTCCCTGGGTGCGCTGATTGACCAGCGATTCCTGACCTTTTTCGTCGACGACGAAGATGGCCGGGATGTCGCCGGTGAACTCCAGGAACATCTTGGTGCCGTCGTCGAAAGCAACGCGCGGCTTCAGGCTGTCATCGCCGACATAGACGTAATTGTAGTTGAGATCGGCATAGTTGAGGTTCTTGAGGTCGGGATCGGCAGCGCTTTGCTGGGCCTGGGCAAGCAAGCGCGCGTCTTGATCCTCATCCGCATATCTGAATCGGACCTGGAACGAGGCACGGTCGCGATCGCTGTCGGTGGCTTTGAGCAGCAGCGAATAGACGCGCCGGTCGGTAATGACGTTGACATTCGTCCAGGCATCCCGTTCGAGCGGCTTGATGAACAGAAAGCGCGAGCCGCGTTTGGGCACAATCGACCAGCCCTTCGTGTCGCCAGCTGAAACTGTTTCGATCACCTCGGACGGGCTGAGTTCGATCATGGTGGAGACGCCGAGCGCGGCATTGACCGTCGTCACATTGTCGTTGTCGAAAGGCACGTAGCGGATACGATAGTCGCGCGCGGCAGCGTAGCTGGTCGAGCCGAGCAAAATCAGCAGGGAGAGAGCGGCGCCAATGTGGGTCTTCATTGCGCGCTCCCGGCCGTCGGCGCGGACTCCTGATCGCGACGGTATTCGATCACCTGGAAGCCAAGCGGATTGTCGAAGCGCCATTCGTTTTTGATCGGCGTCGTCGTGTAACGGAACTTGACCACGGCCACCCAATTGTCGGTCGTGGAAGAGTTCTCGCGACGGGTCGTCGTCGAAAACCGCACCGAAGCGGTCGTGGTGTTGAGCAGTGAAACCGACTTGACGTCGACGGAAATGGTGACGTTGCGCCCGTAGACCTTGTCGAGGGATTGCGCGTTGGACGGCGTGTAAAGCCAGGTCAGATCCCTGGACGCCGTTCCCGTCGAATAAAGCTGCGCAAGATCGTAGTTCTGCTTGATCTCGCGCGCGTCATAGGTTTCGCGGGCGCGGATATAGCGGACGAGATTAGCGGCCGTGACCGCTTCGTTCTGCGACAGATCGCCGGGTTTCAGCGCGCGCGCAACTTCGAGATATCCGGTCGTCTTGTCGACCTCGATCACATAGGGCTCGAATTGCTTGAGCGGAAGGATGAGCACGAGCGTCAGCAATGAAAGGCCCGCAACGACACTCGCGACGCCACTGACAAGCCAGGCCAGCGTGCGCGAACGTCTCAGAGACCTGTGCGTGTCGTCCTCCCATGTCGCGCCGGCCTGATAGTAGCGCTCGTCAACGAGTCTGCCGGGCTCGGCGGGGATGCTTACCTCCATTTTTGACACTTTACTTTAGCCTCATTGTCAAAGCTCCCAAACCAGCCATAAGCCGCGCTTCTTAGGGCGGATGCTCGCGGTCTATGCCAGGGGTCTCGCGTTATCGCGCGCCGCCTGCTGAATGGATGATCGAGCGGCCTCGCTGCTGCGGGATGATCTCAGCCGCTGCCAACGGTTTGCGACAAACCGCGCGCCGGAATAGCGGGCGACATTGCCAGGCACATTGCCATAGGAGCGGTATGCGCCAACTGTGCTCAGATAGCCGCCGCCGTTCAGGATCGAGGCGATCGCCGGGATCTGCATGAGCACATAGATGCCGATGATCGTGACCAGGACGAGCGGCAGGACCATCGACATCTTGTTGTCGACGCTGGCGCCTCCCGAGGTGGCGGTGTTCAAGGCCAGATTGACCAGCGAAAAATAAAAGCCCAGGAAGCCGTAGATGAGGATTTGCTGGATGATCAGATAGGTGGTCAGCGAAAGGAAGCCCTCGCTCATTCGCGTTGACCACCGGTAGAGCCAAAGCACGATCCAGACCGGCGCGAGCGCCAAAGTGATGAACAGCATGATCTTGGCCGCGATGATTGCAGCGATCGCAAGCGCCGAGAAAATGATGGCGGCCAGAAGCACGATGGTGGAAAGCAGCGCGCCGAATATGTCGTAAAAAGTGCCGCTGTAGACCTGATTGGCAACATCCTGGGCACCGCGGTAGAGGTTGTCGATCAGGGCTGGGATCGCATCTTGATCCGAGAGCTGGTTGCCGGTCGCGCGCGACACGGCCCCGACGATGATCTTGCCGATTTCGCTCGGCACGGCTTGCACGAGCTTATAGATCGTCTCGGAGAACGTGCCCCAGCCATTCAGCAACAGATAGATGACCACCGCGCGACCGAGGCGGTATGCCGACTCGATCGGAGAGATCGTCTCGCGGCCGCTGAGGATCGAGTAGCCCCACCAGATGATGTAGACGGTGAGCATGAGCGCGTATACATCCCCCAGCGCATAGCCGAGCTGCATGTAGACGCTGGAGACAAAGCCCCGTCCGACGTCATCGATGCCTCCCAGAATGCTTGTCGCCAGCCCGTTCATCCAGCCTCGACAACACGATCGAAGGGCGCAGCGTTGACCGGCTTCAAGGGTCCGCAGCTTGGATCGCCCACATAAGCCAGCGGCGCGCACGGCGCTTTGAGCTCGCGACCTGGCCGGGCGCAGCCGCCTACCATGACACTCGCGACCGCGACGGCGACCACACCGGCCCGCCGCCACCAAGGCGGCATCTGTTTCGCTCGCGCGGTCAACGATCAGTTCCCGCTTGTGCCAAAATTCTGGAACGGATTGATTTGCGCCGGCGTCATCAGCTTTTGCACTTGGCTTTGCCGCAAAAGCCGCGTCTTCATTTCCTCGTTGAGCGCGGCGACGGCACCATTCTGGACGCCGATGAGCTCGTTGACCGCACGCGCGTTCTCGAGCTGCATGCGCGTGTTCTGATCGACCGAGCCTTTGACATCCTCGGACTGGCCGATCTGGCCACTGGCCGACTGCAACGACTGTTCGCGTTGGGCGACGCCTTGGGAGGCCTGCGAGGTGAGGGCGCTCAACAGCGACGCGACGTTGACGCTGCCGCCATAGGCTGTGTTGACGGCACTGCTGCCATTGCCGGTGATCTGCTGGAGCTGTTTGACCAGCTGCAGGCCGTTGATGACCGCTCCGGCGATCTTCTGGATCTCCGGAGACAGCCCGCCGAAGGAGAGGGCGCCGCCATTGAGGATCGAGCCGAAGCTCGGCGCTTGCGCAATCGACATATTGCCGCCCAAGCCCATTTGGCCGATGCCGAGAGAGCCGTTGCGACTTCCTGTCAGGGCTTGCAGGATCTGACTGCTCTTTTCGAGGATGTCCTTGTTGGAGCCCATGATCGAATTGGTATTGTCGGCGTTCTGGCGGGCAATGTCCAAGTTCGCATTGTCGATGACGGCGATTTGCGCATGAGCGGCGCTCGCCAGAAGTGCCGCCCCTGCTGCGATAGCGATTTTTCTCACTCTCAGACCTCCTATTCCTGGATTGCTTCGATCGCGCGCGCCGCGCCGCTCGGATCGGCGTTGATCTGCACGGACGGCGCGTCCTGAGAAACGCTCCCAGCGCTCCGGCTCGCGCAGGGTAGCCATTGGCTGCGATCGATCCGCAGGCGTTCAAGCTCGGCCGGGTCGCATGAAAAGGGATTCGGGCTCCCATCGGGCGGCGCAGCAATGATCCGCGCGGTCTGCGAGGCTCCGACGTTGTTCAACGACAGGAACTGTCCGAGCAGCGCGGTGAAGTCTGAGGCCTGGTTGATATATTGGCCGGTCACGCCGGCATTGAGACTTCGAGCGGACGAGTTGAGCTCCCAGGCGTCCTTGTATTCGCCAACCTGTCCGACGCCGCCGGCGAGCGCATCGATCCGCGAGGAATTGGCCGTCATCTGTGCGGAGCTGGTGTCAAGGTTGGCCGCGGCTTTGGAGACAGAATCGAGAGCGCCGCTTTGGGCGGCCCCGCCCGGTCCGCTCGATGTCACGATGCTGATCGCCGGCGGGGACGCCGCCGGCGCCTGTCCGCTGGAGACGTAACTGTCGAAGGTGCCGTGCCATCGGCCGACGCCCGAGGCCCACTCAGCCTGTTCGGCGGCATTCGAGCCGTTATAGAAGCTCGCCAGGCAGCTGTAGTTGCTGGCGCCACATTGTGCGACGCCTTTGCCGAGATATTTGACGCCACCCTCGATGTTTTGCTCGTTGATGTCGCGATCGAACCCGAGCTGCCTGCCCGTTCTCTTTGTCAGTTGCATCACGCCCTTGACGCCGGTGTGCGAGCCGGCGCAGCTGTCGAGGCGGGATTCCTGGTAGGCGACCGACAGCGCCAGGCCCTCCGGAACGCCATATTTTTGCGCATAGTAACGGATGAGCTTTGCGTTCTCGGCGTCGCGGCTCAGCGCCTCGCCAGGCGAGCGGCTGAACATTTGCGACCTGTACTTGTTCGTATAGGTGCAAACGAGGCTCTTTTTCTTCTCCTGCTCGGCGGATTTGGATTCTTGCGATTTTGTGCTGTGCTCTTCGTCTTGCGCGCGCTGATCCAGATTGGAATTATCGATAACGGCGATCTGGGCCAGCGCCGGGGCAACCGCCGTCTGTCCGGGCATGATCGCGGCCGCGGCGATCACGCTGCTAAGCCGCTTCTTCATGCTCGCTCTCCCATCCGCACAGGTATGGCAGCCACGCTTCCGGCTCTTGCCCGTAAATCTCGCGCAGCCGTTCGCATTCCTTGATGCTGGCTTCGTTGGTCGACAGCACCTTGATGAGGTCGGGCATGCCCGACAGGTCGAGCTTGGCCACGATGGAATCGCTGTCGTGCTTGACCAGGAACGTGCGCGTTTCCTTGGCGGTGCGGCGCACGAACTCGAACTCTTTCGCCGTCAGCGAGAAGCGCGCCATGTAGGAATCCTTGCTCGCCTTCGGATTGGGAAAAAAGATGTTGGTCTTCGTCTGCTCGATCAGCGAGGACGAGATCGAGGAGTTCACCACGTCCTCGGCCGTCTGCGTGCCGAACCCGACGACACCGTTGCGCCGGCGGATCGTTTTCAGCGTCTCGTTGATGAAGGCGGCAAACACCTCGTCATCGAGCAGCTTCCAGCCTTCATCGAGGAACATGAGAAGCGGCGTGCCGTCGATGATCTCTTCGAGCCGATGGAAGATGTAAAGCAGGGCGGCCGAGCGCAATTTTTTGTCGGCCAGGATTTTTGTCATGTCGAACCCGACCACCGGCTTCGAGAAATCGACGAGATCGACGGGGTTGTTGAAGAGCCAGCCCTTGTCGCCAGGATCGAGCCACGGGTCAATTCGCGCCGCAAGATCGTTCATCCCTGGCGCCAGCGAGCCGCGCAGCACCTCCGGCAGCAATTCGAACGTGCGCTGTTGGCGCGGGATCTTGTAGACCTTGTCGACGGCCGTGTTGATCACGCGCATTTCCGCCACGTCGAGCGAACCGTCGTCTGGGGTCAGGATGTAGCGCAGCAGCCCTTCCAGAAACGTGCGGTTTTCTGCGGTGTCGTCCAGCTGGAGCGGCGCAAAACCGGTGGCCTGCATCGGCTCCATGACTTCGTAGCGGCCGCCGAGCGCTCGGATGAAGAGCTCGGCGCCGCGCATGTAGTCGAAGTAGACGCATCGCGGCCGTGGAGAAATCCGCATTGCCTGCGCCATCAGGAATGACAGCACGACCGTCTTGCCGGAACCGGTCGGACCGAAAACTGTGAAATGGCCGACGTCGTGGACGTGAAAGTTGAAATAATAGGCGGTCTGGCTGGTCGTTTCGAGGAGCGCGATCGGCCGCTTCCAGTGCAGTCCCTCACGCTGGCCTGAGGGAAAATTGTGGCCCGAGAACAACCCGGCGAAGTTCAGCGACGAGATCAGGGCGCGGCGCGCAATGTAGCTGAAATTGCCGGGCAGCTGTGCCCAAAACGCAAGTTCGGTGTTGAGCGTTTCCCGCACCGGGACGATCGACATGCGCGACAGTTCGGCGGTGATGTCGGACAAGGAGCGGTTGAGCCCTGGTACGTCGGCAGCCAGCGCCATCACCGTCATGTGGTGCTGCCCGAAAATGACCTCGCCACCGGCAAGCTTGTCGGCGCCGGCGTGCACGGAATCCTCGACCGTGGTTCCGGCCTCATCCGAACCACTGACCTGGTTCGAGATGGTGTTGATGCGGCGCATGGCCGTCACGCGATCTTCAATCGCGAATGACTGCGTTAGGATGAATTCGTGCGGCAGCCGCAATAGACCATCCAGCGACCCGGGTGCGGTGAAGGGCGGGTATTCCTTGATCGACACCATGGCGCCAATCTTGCTTTCATGCGCCCCCCTGATCTCCAGAGCGGACTTGCCGAAGAAGATTTGCCGCGTCGCACACGCAGTTGCCAAGCTCATGCGCGGCAGCGGCATTTCGACGTCCGCGCCGCCGGCAAGGATCTTGGCGATGAATTCGGCAGGTTCGGAAAACACGCTGTCGCGTCGCGTCACCACGCCCAGGAGCCGCGCGCCATAAGCGGAAAAGTCCTTGGTGACGGCATTGAGGACATCGTGCAATTCGGCCATGGTCTCTTCACGTGTCTCTTCCCCGGCCGTGCTGATGCGCAACGCATTGAGCGCCTTGTCGACCCAGCCGACGCGCCCGACCATCGGGCGGCGGATGAGCGTCAGGAAAGCCTCGTTGACGAACAGGTTCTTCGAGCCCAACTCGTCCATGTAGCGGGCATCGAGCTCCGCCATGAAAGGGTTTTCGAAATCTCCTTCGATCTCTGGTGTCACATGACGTCGAATGATGGTCGCATAGGCGGCAAAACGGGACGTGGAGAGATTGCGGAAGGTCGTGTTGCGATTGAACATGCGGTTGTTGAGCTCTGCCTGATCCATTGTCTGGAAGGGCAGGCCGCTGAGCTGAATGACGCCGAGCAGAAAGCCGCTTTTGGTGACGACGAGGTTGTCGTCGACATGGCGCAAATAGGGGACATGGGCCTCGACAGGCCTTTCCCGTTTGCGCGCTTTTGCGAATTTCAGGTCGGCGTTCACGCTCACGGCGAATAGCTCCTCGCGCCCCAAAAGCCCGAGTTTGCGACCGCGTCCCGTTTCGACAGTCGGCGTTCGACTATGTGGAAGATGTACGGGTCGCGCTGGCACAGATAGGCGCTGATCAAATGGGTCGCGCTGAATAGACCGAGGCCGAGCGTGAAGCTGCTGGTCGCGATGAATCCGATGACGGCAGCCATGCCGTTAAGCGCGAACACCTCGTAGCGCACACCCCATTTCATCGGCGGGCGCGTCAGGGGCAGGCTGACCGGCTCGACATAGACCTCTTCGTCCTCCATCGTTCACGCGCCTCCAGCGGTGGAGCGGATGGAATCGACCAGAGCTGCAGCACCAAACACCAGAGCAATGCCGATGATGATCGAAAGCGCCATCATCCAGACAAGCCGGCCGGTCATGGCCAGGAAGCCGAGAAAGCAAACCGCTATGATCCCGAAAGATCGAGCAATGCTGCCCTGCAGGACACCGACGAACCATTCCAGTACGCCCTCGACCGGGGCGGCTGACTGCGCGTATGCGCTCGCCGGCGCGAGCGCCGTTCCGATCGCCGCAGCGGCCATAAACTGGACGGCGAATTTGCCCGCCTTTTTATATTCCATCGTCATCTCACTCCTTTGTCAGTTGCCAAAATCCATGACGTGTCCGTCTTGCCAGGCGACGCCATCGACCGCGTCGGTCGCGGCTGCAGGACGATGATCAACAGGGTTGGGAATGGGAGCCTTGATCAGCTTGCCGAGCTTCCAGCGATTGAGCACCTTGACCACGTATTTCGTGGTCTCGTCGTTCACGGGGATGCCGTTGGCTTTGTAAACGCTCTGCTCGCCTGCATTGTAGGCAGCCAACATCAACAGCGGATCATGGAACTCCTCATAAAGCGCTTTCAGATAGCGGACGCCGGCACGGATATTGGCTCCCGCGTCGCATCTGTCGGCCACACCAAGACGCGAGGCTGTCGCCGGCATGAGCTGCATGATGCCGAGAGCGCCCGCGCGAGACGGACCTTGATTGCCGCCCATGTCGCTTTCTGCCCAGGCCACCGCCTCGCTCAGATCTGGATCGAAGCCCTCTTCTTCGGCGACCTGGCGCACCAAGGCCGCGGCCCGCCTGCGATCCGTCGGCGCACACCCGCCGCCAATCGTCGATCCGTGATCAGCATCGGAAAAGGTCGAAACCGCCGGGCGGGCCGGCAGAGCAAACGCCGCCGCGATGCGCGTCGAGGTCGTGTTATCCGCATGTGCGCCGAATGGCGCCATGACGCCACACAGAGAAAGCGCAAGCGCGATCCGGTTTTTCATTGCGCTACCAAGTTTGACACTTTACTATGGGTACATGGTACCAAAGTAAAGTGTCAATACGAGAAGCAGAGTCGAGGCCATTTTTCCGATGAAGCAGTTTTTCTTCCTCGCGGCATTGTTGCTCCACAGCACCGTCCTCGGCGCCGCCGATTTGGGTACGAACGAGCCGCATCCGTTCGAGCAGCCCTCGACCGCGTATCTGCAGAAGTTCGCCAAACCTGGCGAAAAGACCTTCGTCTACGAGCGCTACGACGCACGCGGAGGCCTTTTTCAGCGCGACGTAACAGCGCTAACCAAGCCGGTGGAGATCAAGTCCGCGACCGAACGCGTCATCAACGGCGTCACCTATAGGCTGCGGGGCCTCGCGGCCTGTCCGAAGCCCAAGATCACCTACAAGGCTGAGGAGTGGGATTGCACGAAGGCCGTGCGGGACTACGACGACGCTGTCTATAACACCCGCGCATCCGTCGTGTTGTGCAAGACGCTGGTCCTCAAAAGCCAGCCCGGCGTTCCGGACGCGGTTTCGTGCTTTGCGCTCGTCGGGGCCGGCAATGCCAACGATCCCTATTCGGTCGCTTACGACGACGATTCCATGGTCTTCTTCGACATGGCTGCGATCGGCCGCAACAAGGAGGGCAGGTCCCTGCGGCCGGATCTCGAACATGCCTCCGATCTCGGCAAACAGTTCCAGACCGATGAAGCGAACTAGCCTCGCCGCGCTCTTTACACTCACGTGCGCTCACGCCGTGGGCGCCGAAGGCGCCGCGCCAGCAAACGCGACAGCCGCGCCCTTCCGGGTGTCGAAAAGCGTCGAACTGCTGACCGGAGATACGTGGCGCGACCGCGGCAAGCTCTACCGGCTTTATGGCGTGCAATCATGCTTGCGGGGCACGATCGCCCTGGATGCGAAGGGCAAGGGGCTCGATTGCGGCAACGTCTCGCTCGCCCACCTGGCCGCCTTGTTTTCGACGGTGGCCGTGACCTGCCAGCCGATCGCCTTGGCGCTCGACAAAGCGACGTTTGTGGTATGTGGCGCGAAACTCGACGGCAATACGATCGACGTTGGGACCGCCCTCATCGCGGCCGGCTACGCGTTCGCTGCCACCGATCAGAAAGGCAACACCGTCAGCGCCAGCTATCTGGTGGCTGAGCTCAACGCGAAGATGAAGGCTGATGGTCTGTGGGCGATGAAATTTCAACATCCCATCGAACTTCTGCTGAGACGGGCAGGGGAGCACAAGCAATGAACCACGAGGATCAATCGAGCCGCTACTACTACCCTGTCGAGGGCCGCACGGACGGTGCCATAGCCGGGGCGTTCGCATTCATCGCCATCATCGCGGTGCCGGCGCTGACCTACGCCGCATGGCACGCGTTCGCGTCTTGGATGTCCGCCCTCTTTTCTTAGATTTGAAAGTCCACGAAAGATCGCAGCAGCTCATGCAAGTCATCCGCATCCACGTCGCACCAACCGTCATTCATGAGCCGCTCGAAATATGCGGCCTTCATTTTCAGCTCGCAAACATCGGCAACCGGCGCCATCGCTGCCTGGCGGCGGACAAGCGCCTCGTCCGCCATCACGGCGTCAAGCCGTGGTCCGATCAGCGCGGCCTCGGCCTCTTCGGCCTGCATCAACCGTTTTCCGAGACTCTCCACCTTTGCCACGGCATGGCGATGCGCCGCGATCAGATCCACGACTCCATCCGCCTCTCGTGGCTCGCCATTGCTGCTGCACACAAGTTGGATCGGCATCGACTGCTCCGAGTGGTTCGGCTCCTCCCGCATAACAAGACTGTCCCGGTCCCGCCGCGGAAAAAAGGGATGATGGCATCCCTATTTTTCCGTCGCGAAAGATGAAAACCTGCCTGCCAAGTGATCAGTGAGGACCTGCCGCCAGTGTTTCGCGCGCTCGTTGTCGAAGATCAGAATCTGATGCGGCTGGCGCTTATGGACCAGATTCGGGCGAGTCTCGGAAATTGCGTTGTCCTTGGCGCCGAGACATTGGAAATCGCTGCGCGAGAGCTTCGGAGCGCTGAGTTCGATCTGGTCGTCATTGATCCGGGACTTCCCGGCTTCGATCCGACGCTGGACGCTGATCGCGTTGCCGTCGTCGGCACAATCATCGAAGCCTCGCCAAGCGCGATCCACATCGTCGTGACAGGCTCAGACAGCGATTCTGAGGCCGAAATTTTTCGTCAAATCGGCGCGGCCGGCTATCTCGGCAAGACCGGGCTGGAGCCCGGGGTATTTAATGACGTGCTCGATGACATTTCCACCAACGGATTTGCAGTTCGGCTTTCGCGTGTGGCGATGACCCAGCCCGACGTTCGGTATTCCGTCCTGACGCCAAGAGAACAGGAAATTATCGACATGATGACCCGTCGCGAGCCAGGCATGACGCGTACGCAGTTTTACCAGGTAATGGCGGATCGCCTCGGCATCGATCCCAGCTCGGCGGAAAAATATTACAAACAGGCGCGGGCAAAATTGATGAAGAACGGACACAGGCTACCGCAGGGTCTTTAATCAGATGTCATTGATGACCGTCCATGGGGTCAAGGTGCCCCTGCGCCCTGACGACGTCTCGCCTGTCATCTGGCAGGCCCTCGACAACGAAACCTACGAAGCCAAGGAAGCCAAGTGGATATCGAAGGCCGTGAAGCCCGGTGATCGTGTTCTGGAACTCGGCTCAGGCATTGGCATCATCACCTCGCTTATCGCTCAGATCCCGGACGTTCAGGTGTGGGCCTTCGAAGCAAATCCGGCGTCGGTTGCCCTTGCCAAGCGCGTCGTCGACGCCAACGATTTGGACAACGTGGTGCTACTGAAAGGGATACTTGCAGCCGGTCCGCCACGCCCATTCACCTTCTATGTCCGCAAGGACCTCTGGATGTCCTCGATGGACAAAGATCAGGGGCCGTACGAGCGCGAAATGACGGTTGTCTCGACTGACGCCGACGACTTCATCGTCCAGCACGGCGCCAACGTCCTTGTTATGGACATAGAAGGCGCCGAAAGGGAACTCTTGGAGCACGCCAAGCTCCCAGGCATCGAGCGCGTCTACCTAGAGCTGCATGATCACTTGTATGGCCTGGATGGAATCCGCGATATCACCCAGGCATTGGCGTTAAAAGGCTATGCGTATGATCCCCGCGGGTCCCGCGGACCGTGCGTGCTTTTCGCCAAGGACGACGGCCCACGCGAATATGAAGAGGTTGAACCAGATGCGGCGTGATACTCTTGCTCCTTGTCTTGCCTTCGCAGTCGCCATGGCTGTTGCCGGGCCAACGGCCGGCAACGGCGCCTTCGCGGATCCCGATACACTCACGCTCGAAGATGCATCGGGCAAGGCCATCCAAACCCTTACCGTCGAGCAGTTGAAGACCGAATTTCCGCAACAGACCTACGATACGCGCACGCCCTGGACGAAAGAGGACGAGAAGATCGTCTATCGGGGCCCCCTGCTGAAGGACATATGGGCGAAAACCGGGCTCGCCAACGTTGCTAAAGTCAAGGTGGTCGCCTACGACGACTTCGTGTCTGAACTCCGCATGGACGAGATCCAGTCATATGCGCCTATCCTGGCGGTCGAGCGCCAATGTACAAAGGATGACCGCAGCCAAGGACGATGCAAAGGCGATCAGCAGTTCCGCCCCATCACCATGAACGAGAAAGGTCCGATCTTCATGGTCTGGCCCTTCGATCGCCTGCCCGCCTCCTATGTCCCAGCCCGTAATGCTATCTGGGTCTTCTTCCCGGTGGTGCTGCGCGCGGACCAATGAGATTGGGCACCAGCCGCTTTTTTGCTGCCTTGCCTTATCTTGGGCTGGCGCTCGCCCTCCTCCTCAGCACTTGGGCGTTCGTCCGATCGGACCGCTACAGGCAAGAGACGGACGAGATCCTCAACCAGACCTACGAGATTCAATGGCGTGCGACCCAGGTGCGCGAGCGGCTTGTCCGGGTCCATGGTTATATCCGTCTCGCCGACGAAGCCGGCAAGCTCGATCCTGACATCAACCGGCAAATGGCTCTTGTGAGCGTCAACATCGCTCAGCTTCTGGCGCTGCCGTACCTGCAGCATTTCTTCCCGCAGAAAGACATCGAACTCCTGGAAAACGTGCGTCGGACAGTCGAGCAAAACGTCGCGCCGGTCGTCGAAGCTGGTTCCAATTATGCGGATGCCCTCGACCACATGACCAATCTCGAACAGGACATGTACGAGATCTCCAGCGCCACCGTTGATCACAGCACGACGCTCCAGGAGACTGCTCAAATCGATATAGCCGCATCCCGCAACTGGTTCATGTTCGCGATTGCGCTGGGACTGGTCGCGATCTTCTATCTCATAACCCATCAGCGTCACGCTTACGTCAGCCGTCGCGATCGACACATGCGCTCATTCGCCTCGCTGTTCGCGCATATGACGCGCTCCCGCGTCACCGCTTTGCGACTGTTTCTGGAGGGTACCGGTTCGGAGCAACCTCCGAGAGAAGAGATGTTGAAGGCTGCCCGCAGTGCGGCGAATGAGCTTGAATCCATCAATGACGGTTTGCTCAAGATCGCCTTTTCGCAACGAGATTCGCGTGTCCTGCCGCTCGCCAAGCTTTTGCTGGACCTCAAAGATCGGGACGGCATCGTGCAGCTGTCAGTCGATTCCGAGGCGGGAACACAAGCCGTGCCGGCAACCCAGTTTCAACTGGTGCTGAGCGAGCTCGTGCAGAACGCGCTCATGGCGGTCGAAAACACCGACAGGCCGAGCGTTGTCGTAAAGGCATCGGTCGTGCACCGGCCGATTTTTCGCCGCAACGTTCTGTTCCTGGAGGTCGCAGACAACGGTCTCGGCATGACGCCAGAAGTCCTGCGCAAAGCAAAGACGCCCTTCTTTTCGACCCGGGCCGGGAATCACGTCGGCCTCGGCCTCACCGGCTGTTCCCAGATGGTCGCCACACTCAATGGGAGCCTTTTCATCGACAGCAAACCCGGAGCGGGCACTGTTGTCAAGGTCCGCATCCCAATCGGGGCATAAATGATTGGCCTCATGGGGCATAGGCCTGGCTCTTCCCTTCACGCTTTTCGGCGTATGCCACGCCCTAATTGAAACCCATACCGGCCACCCGTGCGGGCGTCTTAATCCAACACGTTTTTAGCTCACCGTCGCGATCCACTGCACTGCAGCGCGCTCTCGCCACCCGCCTTTCTGCGCAACACCAAGCTAAAAACGCTCTGCATTATGCAAACAGCGACGTGTTGACATTTCGTCCAATATGCCATTTTGTCAACATGGAAAACCTCAGATCTACCATTTGCATTCGGAGCTGCTAGTGGCATTGAGGTCAGGGCCGAAGCATAGGCTGGGTATAGTTATGGATCAGTCGAGCGGACATAGTGAACAGCGCGTGCAGGATATTCTGGATACGCTGGCCCAGCTTGTGCCTCAGATCGCACGCAGCATAACAAAAGATTGTGAGGTAGTGCTGCACGACAATCGCACTTCGCCGCCCCGGATTATGGCCATAGGCAATGGACATGTTACCCGTCGTGGTGTGGGCGACCTCATGACCCGCATTGCGGTTGGCCAGGCTGAGTTGCAGAATCTTCAAGAGCCGCTGTTCAACTACAGCTCGGTTGCTCCGGACGGTAGGCAGTTGAGGGTCAGTTTGCTGCCAATCATCGTCGATGGGAAGACGGTTGCTTATCTCGCCCTAAACTTTTCTACCGGTGACCTGCTTATGGCGCAAAAAGCGATTACCGAACTGACCCGGACAGAGCCGCATCAGAAAGACATTCAGGAAACCTTTTTGCCAAGTTCTCTGCCCCTGAGGCAGATAATCGAGAACTTTCTTGAGGATTGCCATCGTCCAGCGCACCTTCTCGACCGTGAAGACCGCATCGAACTTGTGCGCCGTCTGCACGATCTGGGGGTGTTCCAAATGCGCGGGACGGTGCGAGAAATTGCCGGTCGACTTGGGATCAGCCGCGCCGCTGTCTACAACTATCTTAAGCTCGCGACTGGGGAAGCGGACACGTCGTAAGCCGCACCCAGTGTTGTTGCATAACCAAAGCGAGAATATAGGGGCATCTTCCAATGACACACAGGTTGGAGCCACTTTTGGCTCCGCGTTCCATTGCTTTGTTGGTGCGAGCCCTCGTGCGGGAACGCCGGGCAACGACATGCTGCGCATGATTGGGAAAGGAGGATTCACGGGTGAAATCTATCCAGTTAATCCAAAGTACGAAAACATTGACCAGTACCAATGCTGGCCCTCAATTGCTGCTCTGCCGATTCCGGTAGATCTAGCGGTTCTTTCAGTAGCCAATTCGCGACTTGAAGAGACTGTAAAGGGGGTCATCAAGGCCAAGGCACGGGCGGCGGTGATATTTGGCAGCGGGTACCTTGAAAACGACATAGACCCTCCTCTGACGGAAAGGATCTCCCGCTTGGCCCGGGAGACTGGACTGGAAATCTGCGGCGGCAACTGCATGGGCTTTTATAACGATGCTGCGAAAGTGTGGGCAGCCGCGTTTGCCACGGAGCGCGAGGCGCTACCGGGGAATATCACGTTCATTAGCCATGCAGGTTCCGCCTATGGCGCCCTCGTGCACAACGATCCACGCTTCCGTTTCAATCTTGCAATCTCCGCCGGGCAGGAACTGACAACCACGGCCGCGGACTACATCGATTACGCGCTAGAGCAGCCCGAGACGCGTGTAATAGGCCTGTTTCTCGAGGAAGTCAGGGACCCGCAGGCGTTCGTCGCAGCGCTTGAGAAAGCAGCAGCGAAAGCGGTCCCGGTAGTGGCTCTAAAGGTTGGACGCACCGAGGCCAGCGCCGCCCTCGCGGTCAGCCATTCAGGCGCCATCGCAGGAAACGACGCTGCCTATCTTGCGCTTTTCGACCGTCATGGGGTGCTGCAGGTCGACACCCTCGACGAGTTGGCAGCGACTTTGCTGCTCTTCGCGCAGCCGCGGCGGCCGGCGAAGGGCGGCCTTGCGGTGATCGGGGACTCCGGCGGCGAGCGGGAGATGATTGTTGATCTCGCGGAGCATTATCGGCTTCCCTTTGCCCAAATCAACCCGGCGACAGCGTCGCGTCTGGCTGCCAGGCTGGAGCACGGACTTGAACCGGTGAATCCGCTCGACGCATGGGGTACGGGGCACGAATATATCGAACGATTTGCGGACTGTTTCACAGCGTTGCTTGATGATCCGGATACTGCTCTTGGTGTCTTCTTCAATGACCTGCGTGATGATTATCCGGTGCACGAGGGTTTCGCTGAGGCCGCGCTGCGTGCCTTCGCCCGGACTGGCAAGCCGATCGCCTACGCGACCAATTACAGCCGCGTTCGCAATGCCACGGCTTCGTTTGCCCTGACGCGGAGTGGGATACCAGTCCTTGATGGCACGTCGGCGGCCCTGAAAGCAGTGCGCAACATGCTTGCACATCGCGACTTCTTGGGGCGCACAGTCGATCAGCCGCCACGTCGAACGACAAGTAGAGATTGGCTGCCGCTCCTGCGTGGCGGGGCGCCGCTGAGCGAGGCGGATGCCTTGGCCCTCCTCGCTGACTACGGGATCCAGACCCTGCCGTTTCAAATCGTTGAGACTGCGGACGCGGCAGTAGAAGCGGCCCGGGCAATTGGCTTTACGGCCGTACTCAAGACGGCCGAGCCAGGAATTCTGCATAAGACGGAACGTATGGGTGTTATCCTCAGGCTGCCCGACGAGTCCGCGGTAAAAGCTTCCTGGACAGACCTTGCTTGCCGTATCGGTCCGCGCGTTCTTGTCACCCGAATGGCACCCCCAGGCGTCGAATTGGCACTTGGCTTGACGATCGATCCGCAATTCGGCCCCCTCGTCATGGTCGCAGCAGGGGGCGTGTGGATCGAAGTCTTACGCGACGCGCAGCATGCGCTGGCCCCCTTCGGACCGGCTACCGCTCACCGGCTTCTCAGCCGGCTGCGCATTCGCCCGCTTCTCGAGGGCGCGCGTGGCCAAGCCCCCGCCAATCTCAATCGGCTTGCGGAAACAGTTGCCCGCTTCTCAGTGCTAGCAAGCGATCTTGCCGAAGTAGTCGCGGAAGTCGATGTCAATCCGATCATTGCATCTGCCGATGGCACGTTTGCGCTCGATGCACTCGTCGTTCCTAGGAAGGAAGCATCTTCATTAGTAGTGCGTGCGAATGGATTGTGAGATGTCTGAAGTCAGTATTTCGGGCGGGCGCGGTTGCATGCACCTTGCTCGTGTAAACTGTACGAAGCCACCGGGGGCACTTGCTGCCGAACTAGTACAGTTGCGCATGTCTACGCCGTTTGTAGTGACAGATGATAGCTGCGGCCCGATGTCGTGGTCTCGCCATAGCGACCATGCGATGATGAAGGGCTTTTGTGTCGGTGGGAAGATGAGGGTCCGGGCGAGGAGATTGCGGATCTCGAGGACGCTCGGGACGAGCGCAGTCATCCGGATCAGGCGGCGATTGACTCCAGTGGACACGTTTCGTTCGGTTATGCTCCATGCGCTGCGGTGAAGATCCGCCGATAACTTGAGAGGAACGCCAGGGCGGCCATGCACAAGCTCATGTGGCGATGCCATCCATGCCAGGACCGAGCCTCGCAATGATCAAGTCCGAAATCATCCTTAGCGCGCTCAAAGCACTCCTCGATCGCCCGGGGCAAGCCGGCCACCCGCCAATTCGGCCAAGGAGCCGGGCGGGGCGAAGACCAGGTAGTAGGCTTTATTCCTTATTCCGCGGATGTCGTCGCTTGCGGCGGACCAGAAGCCAATGCTCGAAGCCACCTTTTGACGTCCCAAGGACGGCGGATGCGTGCCCGGTCGTAGAGCCGAGGCCCATTGGCCCCTACACCTGCCGCATACCAGCCCCAGTCCTCGGGCGCGAGTTCGCTGGCCAGTTCCTCGGGCGAGGTTTCCTCAAACCGACGACCCCTGGCACCTACAGAGCGGTGAGACGCCGTCGAAACAGCATTGCGCCTGTTTGTACGACTCCAGGGGCACGAATGGCGAACATGGAAAGTGCGAAATCAGCTTTCAAGCGACCGATCGGATGGACGCTCGGAAGCTAAAAACCGCTCAGTTAGCGGCTGACGGTTGATGGCCTGAAGCTGCTCGACACTTGTCCCGCCACGCGCACTTCCGTGCCGCCGCGGCCACCAAGGTCTCAGTGGAGGTCGGCGCGCATCAGAGCAACTCGTCCCACAGACTCTGACCATAGCCCCGCAGCACGACCAACTCGAATCGATCCGCTGCGCAGCGCGTCATGTGCACGGGGATATGACCTTTCATCGTCATCACGGACTGACTCATGGCCATACCTTCGAAATCGACGGCCGTGCCCTTTGCCAGCACCGACATGACCGCATGGCCCGAGACTTCGATGCGGATGCGTCCATGAGTTTGATCGACGGCAAAGGCCTGTGAAGCGATCTGTTCAAACGCTGCGTGCAGGTCGACGCGAGACATCGGCTCATCCCTGACGACGAGCCATTGGCCGGGGCCGAAGGTGCGGATCCTGTTGGCCTCGCCGCCGAACAGGCCTTGCAGCGTAGACCTGAGATCCTCGCCGCCGGGCTTGCCCAGTACGTGGATCAGGGTGCCCTCGGGCATCGCCTTCATGGCGAAGGCGTGGGAACCCCGCACTGGTTCGGTACTGATCGCAGGACGGTGGACGAGATCGAAATCAGACATGGAGCTTCTCGTTTGTTGAATCGAAGAAGACCGGATTGCACAGGCGCGCAGCGGTGAATTCCTTGCTCAGACCATTCCAAACCACCACCTCTTCGCCATGTCTGGCATGGCCACGTTTCACTAACGCCAAGCCGATGGTCGAGCCGACATGTGGTGAAAAGGCACTCGACGAGACATAGCCCTGGTCGTTCTCGAGCGTCGGCGCGGCGTTCTTGGCGAGGATGTGCGAGCCGGTGCGGAATGTGGTCGCGGGCACGACGCCGACAAGGCTCGGGCGATCCTCGGCCATCAGGCCCTCGCGGCCGAGCATTGCCTTGCCGATGAAATCCGGCTTGGCTGTCGACACCATCCTTGCGAAGCCGAGATCCGACGGGATCACCGTGCCGTTGATCTCGTTATGCGTCACGTGGCCCTTCTCTATACGCAGCACGCTGAGCGCCTCGACGCCGTAGGGCTGGATGCCATGCTCTTTGCCTGCCTGGAGAACGGCGTCGGCGACGCTCTCGCCATAGCCGGCCGGCACGGCAAGCTCATAAGCCAGTTCGCCTGAGAAAGAGATACGGAACAGGCGGCCATGCAGCCGGCCCCCGAACAGCGAGACTTCGTTTGCCGCAAGGGAGGGGAAGGCAGTGTCGGAAATATCATCATCGACGATCGCCTGTAGTGTAGCGCGCGCCTTTGGACCGACCACGGACATCTGTGCCCATTGGTCCGTCACCGAGGCGAGCCGCACGTCGAGCTCCGGCCACAGCACCTGGGCGCAGAATTCGAGATGCGTCATGACGCCGGCGGCATAGGCGGTGGTCGTCGTCATGAAGAAGCGGTCGTCAGCCAGGCGGCTCGTGGTGCCGTCATCATAGACAAAACCGTCCTCCCGCAGCATCAGGCCATAGCGCGCCTTGCCGACCGGCAGTTTCAAAAAAGCGTTCGAATAGACCCGATTGAGGAACTCTGGCGCATCCTTGCCGCAGACCTCGATCTTGCCAAGCATGGACACGTCGCAGATGCCGACATTCTTTCGAACGTTCAGGACCTCCCGGTCGACACTCTGTCGCCATCTGGTTTCACCCACGCGCGGGAACCAGGATGAGCGATACCAGAGGCCGGTCTCGACGAAGACTGCGCCGTGCTTCTTGGCCCAGTCATGCAGAGGCGACTTGCGCACCGGCTGGAAATGATGGCCGTGATGCGGGCCGGTCAGCGCGCCGAAGCTGATCGGCGCGTAGAAGGGCCGGAAGGTCGTCGTGCCGACTTCCGCGGGGGAGACACCACGCGCTTCAGCCAGCAGGCCAATAGCGTTGACATTGGAGAGCTTGCCCTGGTCGGTGGCCATGCCCGATGTCGTGTAGCGCTTGGCGAGTTCGACATCGCCATAGCCTTCCTGCACGGCAAGGCCGAGATCCTTGCGGCCGACATCGTTCTGGAAGTCGACGAAGGCCTTGCCCTTCACGCCACGGATATTCCAGAGCGGGCGGGCCGGTGGAGCGACGATGTCGCCATCGACTGGACCGGCGTCGAATGCTTGGGCGCCGAACCCGAGGTCTTGGGCGATGGTAGCGCCGCGCGCGGCGCCCTCTGCAAAGCTTGCTGACAATCCGGTTGTGCCCGTGACGGCGCCCGCGAGCGCGAGGCCCCTGGTGTCCGACGGGGCCATGAAGGCGCCATGGGCATCCGACCATTGCGGCTTGCCGCCGCGATGGCATGCAAGGTGGATAATCGGGCTGAAGCCGCCCGACATGGCGAGCGCATCCACAGCGATGGTTTCGGTAGCGCCGTTTGCGGTCGTGACATTGACGCCTGAGAGCGCCTTGCCGCCTCTGGCGTCAGACACGAAGGCACCCTTGATCAGGCGCGCCTTGCCGGTATAGGCGAACGCGGCATCGGCGCGGCTGTCGATGACAGCGGCGAGCTCGACACCCGCCTCCTCGAGATCGCGGGCCAGCGCATAACCGCTGTCATTGGTGGTGAAGATGGCGGTGCGCTGGCCGGGGGCCACGGCAAAGTGGTTTAGATAGCTGCGCATAGCACCCGCGATCATCACGCCGGGAATATCGTTGCCGCCGAACACGAGCGGCCGCTCCTCGGCGCCGGTGGCAAGCAGCGCCGTCTTGGCGACGATGCGCCACATGCGCTCGACCGGCTTGTTCGGATCGGGGTTGCGCACGTGCTTCTGGGCGCGTTCCACAGCGCCAAAGACATTGCCGTCATACCAGCCGAAAGCGGTGGTGCGGGTCAGTAGGCGCACATTCGGCAGCGTTTCCAGCTCGTCGGCCAGCCGCTTGGCAAAGGCCGGCGCGCTGTCCCCGCCGATGGTGGCGGTCTCCGATAGCAACGATCCGCCCGCAAGGCTGTGTTCGTCGAGGATGATGACACGTGCCCCTGCACGGCCTGCGGTCAGCGCGGCGGCCAGCCCGGCGGGGCCGGCCCCGATCACCAACAGGTCGCAATGCGCCCAGCTCTTCTCATACCGGTCGGGATCGGGCTGGTAGGCCGCCTTGCCGAGACCGGCGGCGCGGCGGATAAAGGGCTCATAGAGACCTTCCCAGAGCTTCGCCGGCCACATGAAGGTCTTGTAGTAGAAGCCCGCGGCGAGGAAGGGCGAGAGCAGGCCGTTCAGTGAACCGATATCGAAATCGAGCGAAGGCCAGCGGTTCTGACTACGGGCTTCGAGGCCGTCGTAAAGGTCCTGCATCGTGGCGCGGGTATTGGCCTCGGTGCGCCCTCCGCTGCCGATGGTCATTAACGCATTCGGTTCGGCGGCACCCGCGGTCAGGATGCCGCGCGGCCGATGGTATTTGAAGCTGCGGCCCAGCAATTGGCGGCCATTGGCGAGAAGGGCGGAAGCCAGCGTATCGCCCGCGTGGCCGGTGAGCGACTGGCCGTCGAAGCTGAAGCCGAGGCGCGACTGGCGATCGATCAGGCCACCCTTGGGCAGTCGATAGGAGGTCATCAGAGCACCTCCGCCGATCGGCCGAGCACAAAGTCGCGGCAGCCCGAGATTTCATGCGTCGCCGTATCGCGGCTCACCACCAGCCAGCGCCGGCAGCCCGACGTATGATGCCAATATTCCTCATAGGGGCCGCGCGGATTGTCGCGCAGATAGACATAGTCGATCCACGCATCCGTGCCGGCTCGGGTGTGGGCCGGGCAAGTGCCGCCCCCTTCACAGTGAATTCTTCTTTCGGTCGAGAGCCACAATGAGGGCATGGAATAAGGCTTGCCATGTTCAGGTACCCTGGAAATCAGTGAAGGTTGGGCTGGGCGCCCTGGCCCTTTTCGTCGACGATATGGCCGCGCGCGAAACGGTCGAGCCGGAAGGCGCGAGCGGTCTCGTGCGGCGTGCCGCGTGCGATGAGATGCGCAAAGCAGAGGCCCGATGCTGGCGTCGCCTTGAAGCCGCCATAGCACCAGCCGGCATTGAGGTAGAGATTGTCGATATGGGTGCGGTCGATGATCGGTGAGCCGTCCATCGACATGTCCATGACGCCACCCCAGGAACGCAGCACGCGCACGCGGGAAATGCCTGGGATCATCGCCTTACCCGCCTGGGCGACATGCTCGACAGTGGCGAGATTGCCGCGTTGGGCGTAGGAATTGTAGCCATCGATATCGCCGCCGAAGACGAGCCCGCCCTTGTCGGACTGCGAGACGTAGAAATGGCCCGCGCCGAAGGTAACGACGCAATCGATGAAGGGCTTCAGGCCCTCGGAGACGAAGGCCTGCAGTACATGGCTTTCCAGCGGCAGCTTGATATCGGCCATCTCGGCAACGCAGGAGGAATTGCCGGCAGCCGCAAGCGCCAGCTTGCCGCAGCCGATGAAGCCGCGCGTGGTCTCGACGCCGACGACCTTACCGTTTTCGCGCCGGATGCCAGTGACTTCACAATGCTGGATGATGTCGACGCCGCGCATGTCGGCGCCGCGCGCATAGCCCCAGGCCACCGCGTCATGCCGCACAGTTCCGCCTCGCCTCTGCAGCAGGCCGCCCTGGATCGGGAAGCGTGCATTGTCGAAATCGAGGAATGGCAGCTTGGCGCGGACCGCCTCGCGGTCGAGCAGTTCCGCATCGACGCCATGCAGCAGCATCGCATTGCCACGTCGCGTAAAGGCGTCGCGCTGCGCGTCGGAATGATAGAGGTTGAGCACGCCGCGCTGAGAGACCATCGCGTTGAAATTGAAATCCTGCTCCAATGCTTCCCAGAGCTTCATCGAAAGTTCGTAGAAGGGGTTGTTGCCGGGCAGCAGATAGTTGGAGCGGATGATCGTTGTATTTCGCCCGACATTGCCGGAGCCGATGTAGCCCTTCTCCAGCACTGCGACATTTGTTACGCCAAATTCCTTGGCGAGATAGTAGGCCGTCGATAGGCCATGACCCCCACCGCCGACGATGATTACGTCGTAGTAGGATTTGGGCTCCGGCGCGCGCCAGGCGGGGCTCCAGCCGATGTTGCCGCGAAGGCCGTTGAGAAAAATCGAAAGAGCGGAGTATCGCATCGCTGCCCATGTCCAAGCTGGAGAGTGGCCAACCTATGGCGGTCGTCCGCGTTGGAGTTCCAAATATGGGACGATTTATTATATAGAACGGACATGACGATTGAATTGGACAGACAGACTCAGCGGTTCGGTTTTCTGCTGCTGCCGAATTTCGCGCTAATGTCCTACGCGTCGGCGACCGAACCCTTACGGGCCGCCAATCTGCTAGCGGGGCGCAGCCTTTATGCCATCGGGCAGCTTTCGCAGGGCGGCCGACCGGTGCGCAGCTCCGGCGGCATCGACATCGCGTGCGATGATCTTTCGTCCGCGGGAGCGGAATTCCATACAGTATTCGTCTGTGCGGGTGGCGATCCCCGCAACTGGGTGGAAGCGGACAGGCTGTTCAGCGCGTTACGGCGGCTGTCGCGTGTCGGCGTCCGTCTCGGCGCGATCTCGAGCGGCGCCTATGTCCTGGGCGCCGCCGGTCTGCTCGACAACAGAGACTTCACCATTCATTGGGAGCATGCCCCGGTACTGCGCGAGGCCTATCCGGATTTGACGCCCCGACAGGCCCGCTACGTCATCGACGGTGATCGCATTACCTGCGGCGGCGGCGTGGCTCCGCTCGACATGATGCATGCGCTGATCGCTGAACGCATGGGCGCGCATTTCGCAAGGCGCGTCAGCGATTGGTACCTTCACACCGCGATTGCCGACCCCTCCGACCCGCAACGCGGCTCAGCGGTCGAGCGATTTGGCACCCACAATCCGATCCTTCTGGCCGCGCTTGAAAAGATGGAGGCGACGATCGAAAATCCCCTCGATCGCGGGGCAATGGCCCATTTCCTCTCGATCAGCCCCCGCCATCTCGATCGCCTCTTTACACAGCATCTGAACGCCGGTTTTCTCCAAACCTATCGTCGGATCCGGCTGGATCACGCGCGGCGGCTGATCGAACAGAGCCCGCTTGCGATCGCCGAAATTGCCTTCGCGACCGGGTTCTCCAGCACCGGACACTTTTCCCAGGCATTCAAGGCCCATTACGGCAGGCCTCCTAGCTCTTTGCGTTCCATTCATCCCAAGGAGCGGGTCCCTTCGCGCGATAGAACGCGGGGCGGGTGAGATGCACCTTTCGGCGTTCGCTAGCTTTGGAAAATTGCCGAAGGCGGAATTCTTACCCAATTCACAGGGTCCGGCGATCTCGATCCAGTTACAGACTATGCGACGCACGCGTCGTTCTTTGCCCGTGTCTCGACCATCTACGCAACTCTGCTCGAGGTCGATGATTTGCCTGACGAGGATCGACGTTTTGTCGAGGCACTCCTCCAGCAGTCGCTCCGGTTTATGGAAAGTTCCCGACGGTTCGTTTCGCTTTTCAGCACAGCGGGAGCTCATATACCCGTTTTCGCGGTGCGATGCGGCCGCGACCTGAAGCTCATCGACGAAACAGCAGGGATCTACGCGATTCCGATTGCCGATGCCCTCGCAGCGGGTGTGGTCGAAGTCAAGCAGCTTCATCGATTGCAAGCCCTCGATGACGCCGGCCAAAATACGTTAGAAGTGCGTTCCGCAGCCTGTGCAAAAGACGGTCGGCTGGCCAAGCATCGTGTTCAGCACAGCTACGATCCTGTCCTATACCGACAACGCCACAGGATCGAGAACATGTTCGCACGCCTCAAAGACTGGCGACGCATCCACACCAGATACGACCGATGTGCTCACACCTTCCTGTCGGCGATCGCCTTCGCTGCAGCCTTCATCTTCTGGATCAATGAGTCCTGACCCTAGACTAGCGCGCGGCCAGCTTCAGCGATCGGCTCGTGAGGATCACTGGGGTTGTATTGTTGCGTTTCACGAGTTCTACAGTAGTCTGCAAACTAACTGATTTTCATGGGGCTGCGCTGGAATTCCAGGACGGTCGTCAGCGCACGGCGGCAGTCGTGGGGGGATAGAGCATGCCGACCAACAACTGGATCCGGTTTCTTCGGAACTACGGACCCATTCCGACCAACGATAACATGTACGACGAGACCATCCAGCGGGCGTTGGCTCGCTTGAAGATGCAGCCAATCGAGCTGCCGGCCCAGCATCTGGCATGGTTGGTCGACAATTTCAGGTCAGAAGAATGCCAGTCCATTATCCTCACGGGCACCGCCGGCGACGGAAAGACCTATCACTGCCGACGCGTGTGGCTGGAGCTTGGAGGCACGATTGAAGATTGGAACGGCGGAGAGAAGATCCAGCGCCTCAGCTTGGGGTCTCGCCAACTCATCGTCGTCAAGGACCTGAGCGAGCTTCGCTCCGACGAGAGTAAACCGCTGATCGAGCAGATGGCATGGGATGTCGCAGACCCCAATTCCCCCAGGGTCTATTTGATGGCGGCCAATCATGGTCAGCTTCTCGAAAAGATGAAGACCGCCGGCAGCGACAAGACGACGAGCGCTCTTGTCGAGGTGGTCGAGAATCTCCTGGTCGTTGGCCGCAGCGGGAATTCTGCAATTAAACTCGATTTAAGGGACCTTAGCCGGTCTGCCGCCGCCGTGATGATCGATCAGGTCATCGATGCGGTGACGCTGCACCCCGGTTGGGACGGCTGCGCGGATTGTCCGGCCCTGAATGGGGCAACCTGTCCGATCCGCGAGAACCGCGAACGGCTGGTCGGGACCAGCGACAATGGTCTCTTCCGGCGACGGCTCGGCAATCTGGTCGAAGCCAGCGAACAGAATGGTGGTCACTTTACCATCCGGCAGGTTCTATCCCTTGTCACGAACATCATTCTTGGCCATCCCGATGCACGCGACGGACTAATGGCGTGCACTGATGTCGCCGAATTGGCAGCTGCGGGAACCGCGGAGCGAGCCAGTCCCTTCCGCAATGTGTTTGGCGGCAATTTGAGACCGAGCCGGGCTGAAAGAACCGAACCCTTTCGCAAGCTCAACCTGTTCGGCATCGGCTCGGAAACGAGCAACAAAGTCGACAATATGCTGGTCTACGGCGCCGACGATCCGGCACTGGTAGAAACCTACCGGGCCCTGGTGCAAACCGATCAGGTCTACGGCGAGACGACAGCCTATAAACGGGCGCAACAGTCCTACCTCGAGGGCGACGATCCGAGCGCTGTCGTCCGTTTTCTCGGGCTACTTCGCGGGCAGCGTCAGCGATTGTTCTTTACCATCTCAGATGAGCTGGCAGACGCGCTAGACCTCTGGGACCTGACCGTCTTCCGATACGCTGGGCTTTATCTCGAAACCAGTCGCGCCCTGGCCGAGAAACGAGCGTTGCCGCGGCAGGTGATGCCCATGCTCATGCGCGGGCTAAACCGGGTGTTCACCGGCATGCTGATCCAGAACCAGGACGAGCTGGTTCTTGCAAGTTCGGGAAGCCAATCGCAGTCGAGAACCAGTCCTCTCCTTGAGGAGTTCGTGTCGGTCGCCCGCCGGGCTGGCGAGGAGGTGGCGCTGCTCGGTGACGGGGATGGAGGCATGAAGCTCGTGGTTGGGCTTGCACGTGATGATCCACCTGCGGTTACGCTGCAGCTGTCGACCACCCGCTTTGAATTCTTGGGACGTGTGGCCGAGGGTGCACTGCCTACGAGTTTTTCGCTCGAGTGCCACGAGGACCTTCTCGCGTTCAAGGCACGGCTTCTGAGCGCCGTCGAACGGCGGCGATTCCTTGATGGAGACGATCGCAATGACGGGATCGTCCTCAAGTTCATCGACCTCAATTCTGATGGCCGTGCATCATCGCGTAGCGTCACGGTGAGGCTCTGATGATGGAGATCCTGAAACGCCCTATTTCCCATGAGGATCGCACAGGACCAGCGTTCTGGGTCGACGAAGCGATCTGGGGGCATCGCCTGCATGACGAACAGACGCCCTGGCTGATACTTCTTGAATTCCTTGGCGTGCTCCGATCCGAGCAAGTCGCCGGCCGCGCTTTTGCGGAAGGGGAGTTCAACGCCCTTTCCTATCGTCCGCAGACCCAATTGCGACTGCGCAATCTCATCTTCAATAATCCCTACCTTTTGACCATCGGGGCAGAGGGGCTCTCCGACGATGCAGCCTGGACCAAATGGCTGGAGTTAATGGAACAGAACGCCGGCGGCCTCGAGAGCCGGGACTTCAGTTATCTCCGCGGCCGCTTCGACTCCTTCGATGATTTTGCCTCTGTGGTGGGGTTTTTGCAGTCGTCTGCCATCGAAGGCGCCAGCAACAAACGCTGGAGTTCAAAGTTCGTTTTCCCCTTCGGCCCCAGCGCGCTCTATGAGGATGCCGCGGTGACGGCGTCTGGTGTCTCAACCGACAGGCGATTTTTTGCCCGAACCGGCGAAGTTCTCTATTTAATGCTGTGCCGGTCCAAGCGGGCCGCCGAGCTCAAAGAACGACTGGTCGGAAAACTCTTCGAACAGCCAACGGTCTACGATCGGCTGGTCGCCGCGCTGCAAGGCGAGCCACAATTAGCCGAGCGTGATCGGCCGGGCGCCTACCTGCCGTGCTCGACCCACCCGATCTTCGATCAGCTCGCCGAGGATTGGATCGCCATTCTCGATAGCCCGATATCGGTGTTCGACGCTCTGCCGCACATCGTAACCATCACCGGGCTCAATCTTGTTCGATACCAGCTTGACCGGGCGCGTGAGCTGCTGGACTCGGTGCCCATTACGATGATCTGCGAGATCGTATCGCCAAAAAAGACCGTGATCCGTGACCTTGCGGCGGACTCTTTTCAAGCGAATAATGCGCTGCCCGGTCTTGCCATTGAGCATTACGTCCGCAGTGCCGAAACCTCTCATGAGTGGCAGCTCGCCGTTGCATCGGACGATGCCGTTCTCAGCGCCGCGGAGGTACTTGGCCGCCAATTTGACTGGCCCGACCCTGACGACCTACCGACCGGGATGAGCAATCCTCGAGACTTGATCGATGAGCTCGTTGGCAGGGCGAAGACAAGGCACGCGCAACATGTGGGCAAGGTTCATTCGACTTGGGCGCGCCAGATCGGATTGAGCTCGCGTCGCTCAAGCCGGCGCGTGCGCTACGCACCGACCGACCGCCTGCTCAAAACGCTTGTTGTCTGCTGCGTGAGCGAGCGGATGGAGTTCAAGGACTTCCTTGCCGCCCTCCACGATCGCTACGGCTTTGTGATCGGAGATCAACAGGCCGCGAGCATCATCGGCGCCGGAAAAGCCGATCAAGAAGACTTCTCCGACAATGCGCGGCGGCTGGAGGAAAGGCTGATTAGCCTCGGGCTGCTCAACCGGCTGTCGGACTCGGCAGCCTACGTAGAAAATCCGTTTCGCCGCGAGGTGCGAGCATGAACGCCCTCGATCTGATCGGCACGGCGGGGGCTGCAGCGCTCGAAGAGCGCCTGCAGGGCCTCGGGGCCGACAGCGGCACTGCTCGCTTCATGCTCGATCGCCTTACGGGGCCGCAGGTTGCTGCGATCGTCAGGCAGCTGGTTTCGGACTCTTCGATCCAGTCCCAAGTCAAGATTGCAGTCCCCCGCGCACTCGTCGATGGCCAGGGTCTCCCAGAATCCGTGATCACCGATGAGAGGACTGTCGCGTGGCGTCATGCCGAGTGCGACCGTCCCGCGCTCCTTATCGCGAACACCGACGATGATCAGGGCGCTTCACTGCACGATGTGGCGCTGATCGGCGCCAAGGAACTCAAAGAAGGACCCGCCTATTGGGTTCTGCCCGCGTCCGACGGTCTGGGGTTACCGGAAGAGCACATCGAAGCATGGCACATTGCCCTCAAGGCACTGTCCAGTGTCGATGACTGGCCACTCGCTCAGCTCAGCAACTATGTTGCCATGACGCGAGCCGCGATCGACAGCATGTCGCTGCCCGTGGCGGACGCACTTGGCTGGGCGCTGCCGGCACTGCAATTGCCGCGCGACACAGGATACTTCCGGTCGCAGCGGCCAAAGGATCTGCAGCAGCAAAGCCGCTGGAGGCGCCTCTACGACAAACTCATCACTGACCGTAGGCCACTGCTTTCCAAGCAGCGGCCCAATCGGCAGCCGATCGAAGCCGACGAGCTGCGGGATCAGTTCGAGACGGTTCGAGACGAGATCGCCGCCGAGCTGCACCCGGTGATCGAGGCATTCGTCGACTCGCCGGCCGGATGGCGCGAGGCGACCGAAAAGCTCGCTGAGCTCGAGTGGGAACAGGACAATATTCTTCTCATCTTCTCGGGCCTCAAGCTCAAGAAGCTGAAGCTTCCGGAAGAGACCGCTCAGTTTTTCGACTACGAGCGTCCCGATCGCCTCAGCGACCCGGACAAGGCCTATCTCAGCGATCTCAAGGGTCGATCCCTCAAGGAGTCGCGAGAGGATGATCGCGAGTTCTTCGAAGCTCATCGGGAGGACCTCGCGGCCAACAGGCAGTTGCGCGCTAAATGGGAAAAGTTCGTCTACGGACGCCCGATTGAGTGCACGGATTTCCTCGATGGTTTGGTCCGCAGCATCGAGCGGCTCTTTGCGCAGCTCGGTACGCTCAAGATGCCGCGCGGGATCGAGATTCGATCTTCACGCCGGACCAAGACGCAGTGGTTGGACATGAATGCCGACGTGGCCCGCGCCTTCAGCCTCAAGTACAAGGCCCTGCGTCAGGTTCTCCCACCAGCGGTTAGCTGGGACACGCCGCACATTTTCGAGTTCGAGGCCCTGCTCGAAGCCGCAAGCAAGAGCCGCAAGTTCCGCGAGAACGTCTCGACGTCGCGCGCAAACATTCAGATCAAGTTCGACCTCACTCTGACGGTGGGAAGCGGCCCCGGTGCGGAGAAAAACACGGTTCAGTTGATCTGGCGGGCCGAGCCAAACGCGATCGGATTGGCGTTGCCCGATGACTTGGCCAGGCTCGAAAAGAACCCATTCGGCATTGCCGAAGTGTCACGCATGCTGGTCAGCAAGAAGGGAGCGATGCAGTCGGTGTCGCTCGCCGACGTGGGTACTCTACAGCCCTCCTTCCGCCAGGATGCGGGATCGTTGGTTCCACGATCGACCAATGTCGAAGACTTAAGCAAGGCCTTGCCCAGGGCCATTAAGGCAGCCGTCGCGGGGGGGCGCATGACGCCGCCTGCAGGCGCGGACCTTGGAGAGACATGGACTGCCTTCGTTGCGGGCTACTCCGCTGCCATCGAAGATTGGCGGACGAACGGCATGGGGGGAACACCTCAGCTCGAACAGGCCGATTTGTACGCCGGCCTGCTTGAGAAACTTCGCATCTCGGCGCCAGGTGACTTAAACCGGCGAGATCTGTGGGAACCGATCCTGAGGATAGGAACGGTTCAGATTGCCGGTTCGACGCCGGCTGCGATCGTAGCACCTTGGCACCCGATGCGGATGGCCGCGACGGCAGTCAAGATGCGATCTCTTTGCGGCCTGATTGATCACCTGCTCAAGGCGGAGGAAGTCAATTTCGGCGACCAGCGGCTCTTTTTTGCCGATCTCCGGTCCGAACTCGCTCACCCTTACTATCCGGAGGCGGTCCCGGGCTTCACGGGTGGCGAAGCGGTTCTCCTGACGGAGACGAGCACACTCAACGACTACAGCTTTATGGAACGGCCGGTTCGCGATCCCTCGGAAGCGTCCACCGATGTGGATCCGGCCGAGGCCGCGCGTGAGATTCGCGGGCTGATCGGCCGTTATCTCGACTTGCAGCCGCATGAGCGCGCCAATCTGAGCATCATGCTCTACAACTGCGATGCTGCTGGCCTTCCGTTGGCCACGGTCAACGCGTTGGGGTCAGTTCACGAAGACGAGGTCCACTGCAACGTCCTCGTCCGCCATCGAGACCGCTCTAAGCTCAACAAGGTCTATACCGATCTGCTGGATCAGTCCGGCAACGACCCCGACGCCATCGTCGTCAGTGAAACCTCGCTCAACTTCATGTCGAAGCTCAGAATTGGGGTTATGCTTGAGGGCAGCACGGGGCGCCGGGCGCCTGACGAGCGCAGCGTGGACGTGGCGTTCCTGCATGATGTCGTATCGCGTCAGGCAAGGGAGGCCTGGTTTTCTGTCCCGCGCAACGACGACACGGACCCCTCGATCGCCGACCATGTGCCGCCTCGCTGGTCGTATCGCCGGGTCGTTGGAGAAGAACAACTCACCGCCACAAGCTATCTGGTTTCGCCCCGCCAACCTCGGGTCGGCTGGTCCTATCTCGACGCTCTGGCGGCCGTGATCCGCAAACAGTCACATCGCGACAACGAGCATTACCTGCCCGCGCGTCAGATTTCGCTGCAGGACCATGGCCTCGAAGCTATGTTCAAGGATGTTCACGGCTTGGCCGAGTGGGTCGCCACTTATGACGACCTCCTCGACAAGCGGCAGCTCATGGCGCAGGGCATCAAGGTCATCCGATATCGGCGCGAACGGACGCACGGCCGCAACATGGTGGTATCCTCGACCTCGGACCTGCGCGTGCTGCCGGTGCTTGTCCGTCGACGCCTCGATCAACTCAGCCTCGGGCTTAGCGACGACCGTCTATCTGCGCTTGCCGAGAGAATGATCGCCGATGCGACGGCCATCTCTGGCGATGTCATATTGCGTGCGGCCAAGCGGGGCGTGTCAGCGGGGGAGTTGATAGGCCTGGTTCTCAGTCGTGCACTTGTTGCTGAGGAGCTTATGAAGCGTCCGGCATCATGGTTCCTCCTCGACGACTACGCGCAATGGCTGGGCCAGCGGGAGGAAGGGATTGCCGACATCCTTGCTCTCAGCGTCGACCCGGGGCCTGATGGGCGCCCAAGGCTTCGCGCCGTTGTCACCGAAGCGAAGTATGTCGAGGCCAGTAGTCTGGCGGAAGCCAAACGTCATTCCAGCCAGCAGTTGCGACAGACAATGCGCCGGATCGAGGACGCGCTTTTCGGCGATCCCGGGCGACTTGACCGTGACCTGTGGCTTTCGCGTCTTGCGGACATCCTGCTCGATGAACCGTCGGCTCTGACCGCGAGCTTTTCGCTCGAGGAGGTGAGGAATGGCATCCGCAATGGCACGGTGGAGATCGATCTAAAGGGCTACTCCCATATTTTCGTTTCGGGACCCGCAGACGCGGGTGGCTCGCCCGGCGATCAGGACGAAGTGACCGAGGTCCGGGGACTGCAGGAGATCTACACGCGCGAAGGTCTGCGGCAACTGATCAAGGCCTATGAGGCCTCTGACCCGTTGATGCCGATCAGAAGCGCCCTGGGAGATCGCAGGCCGTGGGAAACATCTGAGTTTCGCGCGCCGGCACCGCGCGTTCGGTGGACTACCAAGAGTGGCCCAGCCAATGGTACCGGCCCAGAGCCGGACGCACCTCCGCCAAGCCCTCCTCCAACGACACCCACGCCCCTTCCGCCCGAGCCCAACGTGAGCGCGAGAACAGCGCCTGTTGCTGATGCCGGCGAGGCTCAGCCTCATGCCACTGCCCGCTCCACCGCGCCTGATCGGGAGGAGCAGGAGGCGGCCGAACCGATCTCAGGGGACAACGAGAGCTTCGCCGGCTTGGTGTCCCGGAGAGCGGGGCAGGTGCAAGAGGCGGCTGGCGAGGACGAACAATGGCTCGAGGCCACAGCCGGCCGGCTGCGTACGGCGCTTATGGGTTACAATCTACAGGCCAAGATCGCTGGGATGCGATTGACGCCAAACGCCGCCTTGGTGCGATTTGTCGGCAGCGACCGCCTGCGCGTCGAAGACATCGAGGCTAAACAGTCCCCCCTTCTGACCACTCATGGCCTGAGAGTAATCTCCATCTCGCCGCTGCCCGGCGAGATCGTGGTGGGCGTGGCAAGAGCAAAGCGACAGATTGTCTCGATGTGGGATCTTTGGGAACGCCGCGCCCTGAACCGCAATGCCGCCGGTCTCAACACGAGCTTCCTCCTCGGTCTGCGCGAGCTCGACGGCGAAATTCTCTATCTCAACTTGGGTGGGCCGTTCGCTGGCGTATCTCAACACGACCCGCACACGCTCATCGCCGGCGCGACGGGCAGCGGCAAATCAGTGCTGATCCAGGCGCTGATCCTCGACATCGCCGCGACCAATCCTAGCGCCCTGGTGCACATTCACCTGATCGATCCAAAAATGGGCGTCGACTACTCCGCGATCGAGCGGTTGCCGCATGTGAAGGGTGGGATCATCATTGACCAAGCGGCCGCGATCGAAATGATGGAGGGGCTCGTCATCGAGATGGACCGGCGGTACGAGCTGTTCAGGCAGGGCGGGGCTCGCGACATCCGATCGTTTAACATCAAGGCCGCGCCAGAAGCACGGTTGCCGATGAAGTTTCTCATCCACGACGAGTTCGCCGAATGGATGCTGACCGAGGATTACAAGGGTGCCGTCACCTCGATTGTTTCCAGACTCGGGGTGAAGGCGCGAGCCGCCGGCATCCACCTGGTCTTTGCGGCACAACGGCCAGATGCCGGGGTCATGCCCGTTCAGCTGCGTGACAATCTCGGCAATCGGCTGATCCTCAAGGTCGCGAGCGTCGGAACCTCAGAGATCGCCCTCGGGACGAAGGGTGCCGAGAACCTGCTCGGCCTTGGGCACCTGGCGGCGCGGCTGAGCGGCGAGGCCTCTACCGTCTTCGCTCAGGCACCATTTCTGTCCGACGAGGACATAGAAGACGTGGTGTCGGCGATCGCGGCTCAGGACGGTTGAGCTGGCAAAACCGGAGGCGCGGGAGGACAAAACAGGGGGGCGAGGGCGTAAATGACCCCGGCGCACGAAATCGCCGCCGCGACCCACAACAGGAACTGAATGATCTTCACCGTCGAGGGCGGCCATTTCTTGTCCTTGTTCTTGATCGAGACCGCATAGTCGCCGTCGAGCTTGTTCAAATTGGTAATGTAGAGGCTGAAGGCCTGACTGAAGCGACCCATGATGAAAACGCTGGCGATACTCACGACGGCCGCGAACAAGAAAATTGCGACGGCAATGAGCCGATCGGTTTTGAGCTGGGATGCCGCGAAGTACCACAAGCCGCCGATTGCCACCGAGAACAGCGGGGGAATCTTGTAGAGGATGTCGTTCATCGCTCTGAAGTGGGCGTATTGCTCTTTGTAGATTTCTTTGACGCTGACGTCGTTGCCTTCGGGCATGGGGATGCGCATCTCCTGTTCCGCCAGTACTCTATCAGCAAATTGCCTGGGCCTCGACCGTGGGGCCGATTTCGAGTTTTTCCCGTTCCGGATAAGGTTGAGCTTGATCCGAAGACAGAGTCACACGCGCCCATGCCGATATATCTTGATGGTCACTCGACAACACCATTGGCGCCAGAGGCGATGGAAGCGATGGCACCTTGGTGGCATGCTCAGGTCGGAAATCCGCACTCACCTCACCTGAGCGGTATGTTGGCGTCACAGGCCGTTGAGACTGCGCGCTCGGAACTCGCGTCCCTCATCGGCTCTGATCCACAGGAACTCGTCTTCACGTCCGGGGCGACCGAGGCAAACAACATCGCGATAAGGGGCATTGCTCTCGCCGCGCTTGAAGGTGGCATCGGGCGGCGTGACATTGTCGTATCGGCCATCGAGCACAAGAGTGTGCTGTCGTCCGCGAGTTCGCTGCGGAGTGCCGGCTTCCGCATCATCGAAGCGCCGGTTGATGTGAACGGCATCATCGATATTTCAGCTCTGAAACGGTTGGTCGGCATTGAGACACTCTTGGTGTCGGTGATGGCGGTCAACAACGAGGTGGGATCCATCCAACCGCTTGCCGATGTCGTTCGTATTGCCCGTGCGGCGGGCGCGCTCGTGCATGTCGATGCTGCACAGGGCGCGGGCAAACTTCCTCTCGACTGTGCGGAGTTCGATTTAGCGAGCCTTTCGTCGCACAAAATTTACGGCCCAATGGGCATCGGTGCGCTGTTCATATCATCGGCCGCTTCTCTCCGGCCGTTGCCGGTGTTGTTCGGCGGCGGTCAGGAGGCTGGCGTTCGCCCTGGAACCGTACCGACGCCGCTCGTGGTCGGGTTTGGCGCGGCCGCCAAGGTCTCCAGGACACGGCTCGTAGCGGACGCCGCCCATTCAGGGCGGCTGTCGGCTCTGTTCCTCGAAGAGTTGCGCAGCAGGCAAGTGCAATTCATCGAGAATGTTTCCGCGCCGAGTCGGGTACCCGGAAGTTTGAGTCTGAGATTTCCCGGTAATGAAGCCATGTCGATAATAGTGAAGGCCGGTGATCTTATCTCTATTTCCGAAGGATCAGCTTGCACGAGTGGGCAGATCACCGCATCGCACGTCCTACTTGAGATGGGATTTACTCATCAAGAGGCTACGGAAACTATCCGTTTATACTTCTCCCGCTACAATAGCGAGGCGGACGCCATGGAGGCGGCCGCGGTGCTATCAGCAATAGTGGCGCGCTAGGGATTGCCAACTGGCGACACTCTCCAGTAGCATCCCCTCCATGTTGAACGACCTTCATGATCCGGCGACCGCGATTCGCGTTTCGGGCCACGAGACCTTCCCGCTTCGGCTCCTTTGGCTGAAGAAGGCGTTCGACCATGCATCCGACCCGGATGGAGTCGATCGTAGAACATTTCAGGAACAAAACGCAATCGCCACCTTCGGCGTCGGCAAAAATATGGCGCTCTCCATGCGTCATTGGGCGTTGGCGACGAAGATTCTGAGAGACAGCCCCACCCATCTTCACGCCACTGATCTAGGGCGGTTGATCTTCACCGACGGCACCGGGCTCGACCCATACCTCGAGCATCCGTCCACTCTGTGGTTGATGCATGCCCACCTCGTGAGTGAGCCGCGCGCCGCAACGACATTTTACTACGCGTTCAACCTGCTCAATCAGATTGCCTTTACCAGGGACGATCTCGTTAGGGCCATGGCAGCGATCGTCGAAGCCCGTGCAACCGCAAGGGCAACCGCCGAGACCCTCAAGCGCGACGTTGAAGTGTTCGTACGCAGCTATGCGCCCCGTCACTCCGATGCAGGGGAAGACGCGGCAGAACCGTTGCTAGTCGAGCTCGGCCTGTTGCGGGAGCTGCGGTCGACAGGCCAACTCGAATTTGTCCGTGGGCAGAAGCCTTCACTGGACAACAGCATATTTGCGCTCGTGTTAAAGCAGTTCTGGGAGCGTCAGCACTCGTTGTCCCCCACCCTCTCCGTAGAGCAGGTGCAGTATGACCCCGGGTCTCCCGGGCGTGTCTTCAAGCTTGACGAGGATAGCCTAGTGGCACGGCTGATGAGCATCGGGGACGCCACCGGCGGGAAAATGGTGTGGACCGATACGGCGGGACTCCGTCAGGTCGCTCTGGCTGGCCGTCTCGAGGAAATCGACGAGATCGATCTCGTCAAAGCCGGTTACCGTGGGCGGAGAGCGGCATGACCAAGCTTGCCGACATCGTCAAGGTCGAACGCCGGTTCGCGCTGTCCGCTCGGATCGACACCGATCTCAATGGAACACCGCCGCTCACCGGGTATGTGTTGCAGGCGAGCGTCCGCAAGTCGCTATTGGCCATGCTGGCGGGGATCGCCGATGGGTCGCAGTTCGCCTTCACCTGGACCGGCCCGTATGGCGGCGGCAAATCTTGTGCGGCGCTGCTTGTTGCCAATCTGGTCGCCGGCAACAAGAAACAGCGTGCTCTCGCCGAAGGGATCGTTGGGCAAGATTTGGCGGAGCAGTTTTCCTCGGCGTTTCCTGGCCGAGGACGCTCGTGGGATGTGGTTGCACTGACCGGCCGGCGCACGAGCCTGGCGGGCGCGTTGGCGGATGCGGCCGCAGAGCAATTTGAGTGGACTCAGGCGGCGCGGGATGCAGCGCGCGACGAACGAGCACTTATCGACCAATTAGAAGCGCGTGCTCGTCAAAAGGGCGGTTTGCTGATCGTCATCGACGAGCTCGGCAAGTTCCTCGAGCATGCGACGAGTTCTGCCGGCGACGTGCATATTTTGCAGGATCTCGCCGAGCGAGCAGCACGCTCTGACGGTAGGCTGGTGGTTGTCGGCATCCTGCATCAGTCGTTTGAGCAGTACGCCAACCGGCTGAGCCGGACTGGCCGGAACGAATGGGCAAAGGTTCAGGGCCGATACCAGAACGTGCCCTTTGTTGCGCAAGCCGATGAGGTCGCGGCGCTCATTGCTCGCGCCATTGGCAGCGACCAAGCTCCGGCCAGCGCCAAAGCGATCGCTGGACTGACGGCGGAGGCGATCTCGCACCGTCGACCGGTCGATGTCGTGGTGCTGACGGAAATCCTCACCCAAACGTGGCCATTGCACCCGGTTTCGGCGCTCTTGTTGGGGCCGGTGTCACGCCAACGGTTCGCACAAAACGAGCGAAGCGTTTTCGGCTTTCTATCATCATCTGAACCGAACGGATTTCAGGCGCACTTGGCTCGGACCGAGGTCGGCGGAAACGCTTGGTATGGGCCGGATCAGCTTTGGGACTACCTGGTCGCAAATTTCGGCAGCGCGCTTTCTGTTGGTCCTGAAAGCAATCGGATGACACTTGCTATGGAGGCCGTGGAGAAGGCTGCACTCTACGGCTCGCTGGCTGCCAAGCTCGCCAAGGCCGCAGCGGTCGTCGAGTTGTTCAGGAACGGCTCCGGACTCGCGGTTGCCGACGACATCCTCTCCCTTTGCGCACCAGAAGCGAAGAAGGCCGACGTCGCGGCGGCCATCGACGAGCTGGTCAACCGGGCTATCCTCATTCGGCAGCCGCGGCTTGGCGGATATGCCCTCTTCGCCGGCAGCGATTTCGACCTCGACGAGGCCATCTCCAAGGTCGCGCTGAAGCTCGACGCAGATGTCCTGGCTGATTTGCCTTCACGGCTTGGCGTGGGACCGATCGCAGCCAAGAGCCACTACTTCGCGACCGGTGCACTGCGCACATTCGATGTCGTCATTCAGTTTGCCGACGAGAGCCCACAAAGTCCCGCTGCGTGGGCTAAAAGGACCGCCGCGTCATTGGCCAAGACGAAGCGACGGTCGGCGGGTCTTCTCATTATGCTGCTGCCCGATGCGCGAAGCTTTGAAGCGCCGGTCAAGGTCGCCGCCAAACAGCTCAGCGTCGAATTGGAAAATCTGGGCGTCTTGGCTGGCGTTGCCGCCAGCGAGCAGGTCTATCTGCTAAGGGATCATGCGAGCGACCTCTATGCCTTGGACCGCATCGAAGAGACGCATCCGCAGCTCGAGGGTGATCGGATCGCCCGCCGAGAGTTGTCGGCACGCAAATCGTTGATCGCCGAAATTGTTCGCAGCGACTTGCTGAAGGCCTTCTCTTTGGCCCGCTGGTGGGCATTCGGTGACAGGGCAAAGGATGCAGCCGGCAAGAAACTCGATGGCGGGGAACTGACCGTCTTGGCGTCGGCGCTTGCAACGGCCGCTTTCAGCAGCGCACCCGTCATCCAATCGGAGTTGCTCTATCGGGACAAGCCCTCGACTGCCGCCATGGCAGGCCTGAGGACCTTGATGCATGCCATGGTTTCGAAGTCGGATGTGGCAGACCTTGGGATTGAGAACTTCCCGGTCGAGCGTGGGCTCTATCTGACGATTGTTCGGCCGTTGGGGCTGCATCGGCAGGACGATAAGGGCGTGTGGCGCTTCGCCGATCCTGCCGATGACGGGGCGGGCGAGACACTCAAGCCTGCCTGGACGGTGTTGGGTGAGAAGCTGGTCAATCTGGCCGAACTCTTCGACACCTGGGCCGCGCGGCCATATGGCATCAAGCGCGGGATCATGCCTGTGCTGGTATTGTCCTATCTGCTGGCGCATAGAAACGCGGTCGCGGTTTATGTCGACGGCGCTTTCCAGCCCGCCATCGACGATATCATCGCCGACCGCATTCTGCAGGATCCGGCAGCCATCGAGTTTCGCCGAATTTCGCGCTCCAAGCGGGATGACGCGTTCGTCCAGCAGCTCGCCGCACTTCTTTCGACCGAGGCAAATCCCGTTGAAGCGAAGGCGTTGCCGGTCGCATCGGCGCTCTATCAGCGCTTTCATGCTCTTCCGCTGTGGGCGCAGCGCACTCAGACGCTGGCCGAAAATGTTCGTAAGGTTAGGGACATCGTGTTGAAAGCCAGCGACCCTGAAGCGCTGCTGTTTTCAGACCTCGCGTCCGCGCTTGTGGGAGAACCCGATCCCGGGGTCAGCGTGGTCGCCGCACTGAACAAGGCAGAGTCCGCCTATCCGAAAATGCTGGAGGAACTCCGCAAGGATCTCGCCGAGCATCTTGGGGTCGACACGAAGACATTTGAGGGCATTGGGCCGCGCTCCTCTACGGCGTCGGGGGTGTCAGCAGAGTTGCGCGTCGACGCCTTCATCATGCGCGCCGGCGCTTTCGAGGGAAACAGCGGCGACATCGAAGGATTGGCGAGCCTGCTCGTTCACAAGCCGCCGCGGAACTGGTCCGACCGCGAGCAAGAGCAGGCCATGTTCGAAATGGCTAAGCTCTGCCTGCGCTTTCGCGAGGCAGAGACATTCGCCGCGGTTCGCGGCCGCTCCCCAACCTCCCAAGCCATTTCGGTCATGGTAGGGTTGGACCCCAAGGAGAAGCCACTCTTCCATGCCTTCCAGGTGTCGAAACAGGAGCTTGCTACTGCAGACAAAGCGGCAGACGACTTGATGGCGCAGCTTCGGCTAAAGGGCATGAGGCCGGCCGTAGAGCTTGCCGCTCTCGCGCGCATCGTAGAACGCCTTTCCGAAGGCAAGGGATTGGAGCCAGCATGACGATTGCGGTGCGTGAGCGTCATATCCTTGGGATATCAGGGGGTCGCGATAGCGCGGCCCTTGCCGTCCATATGCGGCAGACCCGGCCAGAGGTCGATCTCGAATACTTCTTCACCGACACCGGCAAGGAGCTGGAAGAGGTGTATTCGTTCCTCGACAAGCTTGAGGGGTTCCTGGGAAAACCGATCACCCGGCTTAATCCGGACCGGGATTTCGACTTCTGGCTTAAGGAATACAATCACTTCCTGCCCTCCCCCAAAACTCGGTGGTGCACGCGGCAGCTCAAGCTCCGTCCGCTCGAGCAGTGGCTGCGTGAAGACCTCGATGCCGGGGTTGTCGTACATTCCTACGTGGCCATCCGGGCTGATGAACCCAGTCGCGAGGGCTATCAGGCGACCCATGGCAACATGCAGGTGCACTTCCCTCTGAGAGAGGACGGCATCAGTAGGGCCGGTGTGATCGAAACGCTCGAGAGCGCCGGCCTAGGCGAACCCGAGTACTATCGCTGGCGGACTCGTTCGGGCTGCACATTCTGTTTCTTCCAGCAAAAAATCGAGTGGGTGCGATTGATGCGCGAGCACCCCGACGCGTTCGACGAGGCCAAGGGATATGAGAAGACCGCCCGCGATCACGGCTCACCCTTCACCTGGAGCCAGGGAGAGGGCCTAGATGAGCTCAGCGCCCCGGCGCGGGTCGACGAGATCGAGCGGGAGTTCGAGCAGCGCCGCGCGCGACTATTGGCGCGGCGCCGCGTGAACCCGCTCGCCGGCAATGTTGTGCCTACGATCGATGACGTCTACGGAATTGACGAGGCCGCGGCAGGATGTGTGATCTGCCACAAGTGACAGGATGAGGTGTCGCGTAACCGCCCGGGCAACCCTTGCATTGCCACTGCCAAAAGAGCTGTAGACGGCAAAGTCACCGGCATTGGGCCGGAAGTCAGAGGGAGGTTCTTGACACCTTCGCTTGATGCTAA
Source organism: Mesorhizobium sp. WSM4840 (assembly GCF_055811755.1). Taxonomy (NCBI): domain Bacteria; kingdom Pseudomonadati; phylum Pseudomonadota; class Alphaproteobacteria; order Hyphomicrobiales; family Phyllobacteriaceae; genus Mesorhizobium; species Mesorhizobium sp. WSM4840. Next base: position 19,725 of record NZ_JBVVQD010000026.1, on the reverse strand, counting down.
GCTGCTGGGAACTTAGAGCAGTCAGTTCTGCCTGGATATTGCCGACCGAGGGGGCCACTTGTTCAAAATATCTGCCCGCACAGTCTTGGAGCTGGGCGCCGAGCTAATTAGCTCGGATATCATTGCCTTCTACGAACTCATCAAGAATGCCATCGACGCCCATTCTCGGAAAGGGGTGGAGCTGGCATTCAATGTCCCGCTTCGGCGCAACTCCTATCTTAAGATCCGTGCTCGTGCTCTTGAGGCGAGCAGCGCCGAGGCGCTCAGTGACCTTCGCAACGATCTCGAGAGTCGCCTCGACCCTACCGCCACCAACGCTCGCGCATCATTCGCGCCAGCTCTGGCGAGCAAGTCCATCGAAGACTTCATTGCCAACCTTGATGACGGTTACGCCGAAGCCAACACCATAACCGTCTCCGATACAGGGGACGGTATGTCGATGGACGAACTGAAACGCTACTACCTGACTATCGGAACCCCTTCGCGCAAACACGAGGTCGACAGCTCGATCGCCACCGGCCGGGCGACGACGCCCTATTTGGGTGAGAAGGGCATCGGGCGTCTTTCCGCCATGCGGCTGGGTGAGCGCCTAAGAGTTGAGACTGCGAAGTCCGACGATCGGACTGTCAACGTTCTAGACATCAACTGGAAGGCCTTCGCTGATCTTGATGCCATGATCGAGGACGTGAAGTTCGAACCCCGTACTGGCGGCTCTAAGCCGGATGGGGCTTGGAGCGGCACACGTCTAACCATTGGTGACCTCCGGGAGGACTGGACCGAGGCGCGCCTACTGCAATTCGCTCGGTACGACTTCGCGCGACTTACTGATCCCTTCCTTGACCCTAAAAAGCGACCCCGCATTGTCCTTTCCTGGAATGGAACGCGCATCCCTATCGACTTTATGGACAAGACGCTTCTGGAAGCCGCCCACGCCTCGTTTACGGGCCGATATGAGGTCAAGGAGGGGAAGCCCGAGCTGTTTGTCCGAATGGACGCGGTCAACCTCGGCTACCCCCATCCGCGGGAGTCGGACGTCTTGACACTCACGGAGCCCGATCTTGAGGGTCTCCTCACCGGAACCTCGGGAGAAATTCCATCGACTGCGCTTGTCTCCGTTGGGCCCTTCTACTTCGAAGGTTACTGGTACAATCGCCGCCACTTCACCGCAATCGACGGCATCGGTACTCGCAATGACGTTCGCGACCTGCAGAAAACTTGGAGTGGAATTCTGCTCTTTCGCGATGGCTTCCGCGTTTTTCCCTATGGCGATGAGGAGGATGACTGGCTCGGGCTAGACAGGCGCGCGCTCGGCCGCACCGGATATGTCCTGAACAAAAACCAGTTTGTCGGACACGTTCAGATCACGCGGGCAGGCAACCCCCACCTGCTCGATCAAACCAATCGCGAAGGTCTCCGGGTCAACCCAGAACAAGCTGCCTTCGTTCAAGTCCTGGGCCATGTCATCAAGGACCTACTCTGGGGCTTCTTCAAGGACGTAGACAGGCGACACAAGCTCACCCCAGTTGAGCTCGGCGACATGAAATCGCAAATCGACGAGCTGAAATCGCGCGCTTCTGCCGCGGTTGCCCGAGTTCGGAGGCTGGTTCCCAAGGACGAACAAGATGTCGTCGATGACCTTCAGCATGCACTCGTCGAGTTCCAAGATCTCACAGCACGAGCTCAGAAACGCATCGAAGAAGTCGAAGCGGATGGCAAGCAAATGATTCAAATGGCCGGCGTGGGCCTGATGGTCGAGGTCGTGGCTCATGAGCTCGCGCGCGCAACCGAGGGCGCACTGCAAGCTCTGGAGGCCCTAAAAGGCCGAGACCTGCCATCCGAGCTCAAGGCGCGCCTCGACACCTTGCGCTCCGAAATGAAAAGTGTGTCCAAGCGGCTTCGCGTACTTGATCAGCTCAGCGTTTCCGGTCGCCAGCGCTCCGAAACATTCGATCTCGCAGAGCTCTTCGACGACATTCAAGAGGGCCACGCGGCGCAATTTGCGCGCCATGGCGTGTTGCTCAAGATCAACAAGCCCAAAAATCCCATTCGCGTGCGACTTGTAAAAGGCATGGTGATTCAGATCATTGAGAACCTGCTTTCCAACTCTCTCTATTGGATTCAGATGCGGCAAAACCGGGAGCCGCGGCTCGTTCCCACCATAACCGTCACCATCGAAAGCAACCCGCCCACTATCACGTTCGAGGACAATGGCAGCGGCATCGCGCACGATCACATCGAAAAGATCTTCCGACCTTTTTGGTCGCTGAAGGAAAAGTCGAAGCGGCGCGGTCTCGGGCTCTATATTGCGAAAGAGAACGCCGAACATCTCGGCGGCACCTTGTCGATATCAGACAAGCAGGATTCACAGACACGTCGGCATAACGAGTTTGTTCTTGAGCTACCGGAAGCGGCGTTCGTCCCATGACACTTAATGCGCTTCTTAAGGACAAGGGCATCCAGACCGCGGTCATCATCGATGACGCCTATGACGAGGTGCCTAAGGCAAGCGACATCGATGCGGACGCATGGTCGACCTTCTTTGCTGATGCCGGCGCGTACGAAGACGTCTTGGTGGAGCTCTTCCCAGATTACGAGAACATCGACGGGTCCCAGCTGATCCATAGTGATGCTTTCGTGACGGCGGTATGGAAGGGGAAGGAGGGGCTGGCGGCGCTCGCGAGCGAACTCTTCACGGATTACGAAAACAACAAGAAGGCCGACACCAAATTTCTCGCTGACCTCGAAGTCGCGCTGGGTACTTTTGGAATTACCCCGATCCGCATGGGACGGACCGTTGTCGAGGCCGCCAAGACTGCCGATCTCATCTTCGCCGATCTCTTCCTTGGAAACCTCCAGGAGCCTGATGACATTGCGCAGTCAATCACGCTGGTGAAGGAGCTGATGGTTGCACGTCAAGCCTCGCCGCCGCCCGTGGTGCTCATGTCACGCAGCCATTTACTAAATGACAAGCGAGCCGACTTCCGGGACCAAGCGAAGCTCCTTGGGGCCCTGTTTAGGTTTTACCGTAAGGACGATTTGCTTAAGGCGGACAATCTTCCACGTACGCTAGAGCGCTTAGCGACGCACCTTGTTGATGCGGTAAAGATCGCAACTTTCCTATCGAATTACGAAGGGAGCCTCAAAGAGGCGGCGGCTCGTTTCTTCAAGACCGTAAGACGGCTCGATCTCTCCGACTATGGTGAGATCAGTCAGTTGCTCTTGAACTTCGAAGGGCAGCCGCTGGGCAGCTACCTTGTCGACGTGTTTGATAGCGCCCTCCAGTTTGAGATCGAGGCTGATGGCCCGACCATCGAGGCGGCCCGCGCACTCGAGGAGGTCGACCTTAGTCTCTATCCCGCTCCCCATATTGCCGGAACCAGTGACCTCCAGCATCTCGTTCACCAGACCGTCTGGCAGCATCGCGCACGTCTTGGCGTGGCCACCAACAAACTCGAACCCTCAATTGCTTTCGGCGATGTTTTCCTGCGCCGCGACTATCCCGCACCCAGCCAGGAAAAAGACCTTCGCGACGCATTCATCGTGATGACGCCGGCATGCGATCTCGTGCGCGAAGAGGGTACGAAACGAATTCTGCTGCTTGCCGGCGACGTCAGCCCGTTGACACACACGTCGTGGGACTACGGCAATTCCCTGACGACGCCTCTGGGCCGCTTAGAGGACGGCAGCGCCATTCGACTGGAATGGGATGCTAAAGACTTGCGATCCGAGAATCGCGCTGCAATTGGAAAACTGCTTGCGGCTGAGGGACCTTATTTCCTGTTTCAGCGAATGCGGGAAAACTACGCGCTCGACCTGCAACAATCGCTGTTAACGCGCCTTGGTCGGGTGGGATTACCCGCCAAAATGCCGGCGACGTTTCCTGTGACGGTCACCGTCTCGTATTTCGACGACACAAAGACCCTGCAGACTCTCAACCTGCCGACGCTCGCTCAAGATGGAGCCGTCTGCTACCTCGGACGTGACGAGGATAATGCCGAGAATGCCCGCCTCGTCATGACTGAAGCCGCCATCGATGAACTGATGGCCGCGGTTGCGGCAATTCCTGACGACAAGGTCATTCCGAAGGGAAAGGACCCGCTCAAAGCTCTCAAAACAACCGACACTTTAGCCCGGCTTCTGCAAAGGGGCCTGCCACTCGGCAAGCTGGCTGGCGGATATGGCGAGATCCGCTCCCACGAGAAACCCGCGGACGGCACAAAACCTCCGCTTTTGGGTTTTATCACCAGAAACCCAGAGGCAAAGCAAAATAACCAGAACGGCGGAGTACTCATAACGGTGGAACACGATTCGATATTCATCGCCGCCAACGTCTCCGCGCAAATAGCGGAGACCGCCGTCTTCGAAGAAGCCGTCGCGGCCCAGTCTGGTGGTGAGGCAGCGGGCTAGTGGGTTCCATCGAGGGCCAGGCGGTGTCGCTCTCCCGTGGCTAAGCTGCGGCCTTAATTGAGCCAAGCGGAAGTCGAGCTGGCGGTCCCCTGCTCATGTAGAGTTGGCGTGACGTGAAAGGTCGAGGTAGTCCGTCGCGTCCTCGTCGTAATTCTTGATGAACTCGTGTAGACGTGCCGAGTTTCCGCCTTGATAGCCCCAGTGGTGCGTAAGCAAGGCGGCGAACCAGTCGACTATGCGCATGGTATCTCGCGCCCAGCTGTGGGCATCACACACAGTGCGAAGCATCTCCCCGACCACAGCTCTTGGAATGTCGCCCTGGTCCTTAAGCCACTGCTCCCCATCGCTGGCGAGCGCGCCAAGCCGAAGTGCGCTTTCAATCATCGAAAGGGGAAAGACCTCATCGCGGTCCCTCTCCCCATTCGCAAGTTGAGAGCCGAAGATTACTACAACTTCGTTTCCCAACATTGCACAGAACGCCCCGAGAAGCCTCCCTTGCCCGACAAGGGTGATGAGAGCGATGGAACCGAAAAGCTTTCGGATGATCCCGATACACCGACTGTGATCGAGTGGTCGGCGAGGATCGAAATCCCGCTTGATATGCCGCGCCAAGTCTTCCAAGCCGCGCGCGATCAGGTCCGGCTCTATATCCCTAGGCCAATCGTCAGCGTTGACATCGAGCATGGCGTAACCCAGTTCGCCAAGCGCGTTGCTGAGGTACTCCTCCATGCCAATAAAGTAGAAGATCCCGGCCGCCTCAGCGTAATGGGCCGCGGCCTCGCTGTACTGCCCCAAATGGCTTTCGCTATTGCCCAATTGATGGAGCATCTGCCCACGATTAACTGCGATCGACGCCCCGCGCTGATGTTTGATGGAAAGTCGGTAGGCCTTTGCAGCCTCCTCATACCGGCCAAGCGATAGAAGGGAGAAGCCAAGAAGACCAAGCGCGCCCGAGATGTCATTGTGTAAGTCGTTTCGGCCAACGACGTCGCTCCCCTCGTCGAGGGCATCCGAAGAAGGCTGTGCGTCAAGTCGCTGCAGTACCGATCTGTATCCTTTGAGAGCCTTTTGGGCATTTCGTTCCGCCGATGCGAACTCGCCGAGGTCTCGCGCGACAATTCCGCGAGCCATCGCAATGTCTGCTGACGCCCCCGATTCTTGGGTCAGGAGCTCGAGCCGATCGGCCAGTGCCAGCCCAGCTTTGACTAAACCCGGGCTCTGCGCTCGCTGCGCCAAGGAAACGAGTTGAAGTACCAGGGCGCTTGCTCTCTCCACCCGCCCCGCCGAAAGCGCTAGCTCGGCGGCACTATGCATTACCTGCGCGCCCTGTTCCGACAGGCCCAGAACGAAAAAGTACCGCATCAGCGAGCCGACGATTGCCAGCGCGGTCGAGACCATTTCAGGATTGGATAGCCGTTCGCGTGCGAGCTCAAGAACGTGCAGCAAATTCGGGAGTTCCTCGCCAAACCGCGCGATCACATATGGTGTTTCATTGGGGTCGTCGTGTTTCACCTCCAACACAGCAACCATCATGCCGTGAGCGGCCACGACTTGATCGAGGACTGCCTCGTATCGATCCTGATCTTCCCGAGCAGCAAGCTCGATCGCAAATGCTCTGATGGGGCTGAGTACGCTGACCCGACTCAATCTGTCCCTGATCTCTAGGATCTCGACCAAGTGCCATCGCCGTAAAGTCGCGAGAGCGTCTACCGGATCTGCGAGGTCGAGCCATTTCCCTTCTAGGTAGTGTGCGAACACCCCAGCAGGTGATTCCGCGACCGCCCATAGAAGTTGGCGAGCCTCAATCGGCAGGGCGTCGTACGCGGTTCGCAGGCAAAGCTCGAGCGAGCTGCTTCTATTCTGGCGCTTTCGACCTGGGAGACTGACAACTGCCACACCCTTTTCGAGCACGGCCCGCAACGCCGTTGATGCGCCGCCATAGTGCTCGACCAATGCTGATGCCAACTTCAGCGTCAGGACATGGCCATCGCAAAATTCCAACAAGCGCTCGAGTTCTTCGGGCTTGTCGAGCGAGCTCGCCCCAGCGAGTAGCTGCTTGCTCGATGTTTGGTCGAGTTTCCCCACCTTAATCTGCGGATCAGCGGGAAGTTTGTGCAACAAGATTTGCGTTGTGGTCACAAACTGTGTGGTCGAGGTCGCGGCATACAGCGCTGCGACGGTGTCCTCGAACTCATCAAGGTCAGCCAGCGTGGCGCGTTCGATCCCATCAAACACCACACATGCTTGGACGGAGTCTAGGCGAGCTGGCAAAGCGGATTCCGGACAGGCGACACCATCGCTTCCTAACGCCGCCTGAAGCGCGGCCACGATGTCGGCCGTGTTGCGATATTGTTCCACGTCGATCCAGAAGACCGGACGTCCTATCTGCGATTGTCTGAGCGCCTGAACGAGCAGCTCGGTCTTTCCGATACCGCCAACACCAGTAATGACTGCCGAGCGTCCTGACCGCAAAGCGTCCACCAATTCCAGCAGCTCCCGGTCACGGCCTACGAAATTGCTGGCTGGGCGAGGAATGTGGCCAAGATCTTGTGTCGGCTGCATGCGCGCCATGAGATTGGCGCGGGTGCGATCGACAAGACGGGTTTTGAGCGAAATCAGCTCCTCAGTCGACAGACTGTGCTGAGCGTCGTGCTCGCGATGGCATTGAGAGCACAAGCGAATGAGGTTCGCGTGGTGGTGCGACCGACTTTCAGCCCATGATCGAATGTGAGCGGTATCAACGCCGATCCCACTTCCGCACCGCGCACATTGGTTAAGTGACTCCGCCCGAAGGTGATCAAGAACCGCCTTTGGTATGGGCGGTCGATCAGCACCGAGCGGCCGCCATGCCCCGGCGAGAAGCGCATCAAATGTATCCAGTTCCGTGGTCGAAAAAAGCGTCGCTCCCGATCGCTCTACCGCCGACAGCGCCCTCAGCCTGCTTGCCTTGGCAAAGCCGGACTTCGTGTATTGAAAGAGCAACTCCGACGTGATGCCTAAGCGGTGAGCGGCAGCTAGCGGGCGTAATAGCGCTTCGGAACTATCCATGTCGATCATCGCTCCTCATGCGCCGTTTAAACCAGCGGCTCCTGGCTCTTCCGAGAAGTGATCTGTCTGGCCGCGGCATTGGCTTGCTGTCGCGGGTGCTAGCCCGCAGTGGTCTTGAACCACTCGGCGTTCGTGATCTTGCCAGCAGCGTAAAGATAGTGGGCTTTGAGGCGCGTTCGAGCCTGTTCCTCGGTCGAACCGGAGCCGGCGTTGATGCGAAGCTTTCCGGCCATGTCCGTCTTCGGCCGCGCCATCGCCGTGAACCCTTCATCGCCGGCCGATGGCCTGGGTAGAATAACGATCTCGTAGTCCTCGAATTGGGGAAACTGTGGGTCATGGGGACAGGGGCTGTCGATTGATCCGCCGAAACGCCGGAAACCGCATTCAAAAGCCTCGATGACATCCCAATGCTTCTGCTCCTCGTCCATAGGGGCATCTGCGCGCGTCGAAAGAGCAGCACCGCAGTGCGGGCACCGATACTCCTCGAGTTCGGCCTCTAGGCTCTCGATTTCCTCCTGCAGTTCAGCAATGGCGGTGCCGCTCGCCAGTCGCTCAAGCTCCGCTCGAGGATGGGAGGAATAAAGGTCGGGACGCACGGCCCTCAGAATCCTGATGGCCGCCTCCATCGCGTCGACCTGGCTCGTATCCACGGCGAGCTTGTCGGCGAGAGAGGGGCTGAAGTCCGACACCTGCTTCTTGGTTACGCCATGCCATACTGGAATGATGCGGACGTCCTGGTCGACCTCGCGACTTACGAGGCTACGCAGCTCATGTTGGGTCCAGTTTCGGGAAATGAAAGCCGGGCTGACGACGACGATGCCGAACCGCGAGTTCGCGATTCCGCGGTCGATCTGCTGTGAGATGCTGTCGCCCAGTTCAAGGGAAAACTCGTCGTACCAAACCGCGACACCAAGCTTGCGCAGTGCCTCGGCGAGCGGCCGCACAAAGGTGGCCTTATCTGGTGAGGCATGGCTTATGAACACATCGGGCTTTTCAGTCATGATGCTCACCCCTTCTCGCTTGTGAATTGGCTTTGCGGTACGGTCGCTCCTGTCGTGTTGCTCATGCAGGGAAGCCCTCTTCATCATCCTGGCCATCCGGCTCTTCGTCGTCCGCGTCAGCCATCGGCATCGCATCCGTCGCGTGACGATGTCTATCCAACAAACCAGCGTCTTCGAGTGCTTCCAGTTCAGGCAGGTCGCGGAGCGTGTCGAGCCCGAAATGCGAAAGAAAACCCTTGGTCGTCACATAGGTGAACGGCGCGCCAGGCGTCGGACTGCGCGGTCCCGCGGTGATCATGTTCTTGTCGCGGAGCGCCCCGATCACATCGCGGGAGACCTCGCGCCCGAGGATGTCTGCCACCCCTGCCCGAGTGACCGGTTGGTGATAGGCGATCGACACGAGCACCATGGCTTCGTTTTGCGTCACCTCCAGCCGCCGCTCTGGCGATGCCGTGGACGCCTCGATGGCGACAGCATAGGCTGGCCGCGTCCGCATCTGCCAACCGCCGGCAACGCTGACGACGTCATAGGGCTTGCGCTGCAGGTCGGCCCTTATGTCCTCGATCAACAGGTCGATGCTGACATCACGGCCGATGATGCGAGCCAGCGCCACGCGATCAACCGGCTGGGCTGCAGCAAACAGGACCGCTTCGACGCGGTTCATCCATTCGCGCCACCGGGCCTGTGCCGGTAGCTCGGTCAGCTCGGGATCGAAGTCCAAACTCTCGGAGCGTCTTGCGCGGTTGGCCATCGTCATAGCCCGTAGAGTCGGAACGTCGGCCGACCGCTGAGCTCGCGCACGGCGCCGAGATCACCAAGCCGCTCGAACAGGCGGCGCGCGCTGCGATCAGTGAGGCGCGCGCCCGATCGCGAGGACGCGACCGCGTCATCCTCCAACAACCGCTTCACCACCTCGGCGGCGCCCTTCGCCCGCAGCCTCGGGGCAACGCTGACCAGATGCGCGGCGCGCCCCTCCAGTTCCACACCAAGATCGCAGGCCTCCGCCACGGCCTGGGCGTAGGCGAGCAGCACCGCCCTGCCCCAGCCTTCTCCTCCCGGGCGCACTCGCCGTCGGCCTTCACCAGTCCTGAAGGATGAGGCGTTCACCTGCCCCATCAATAAGGGAACCGCGACCGGCCAGCGATGCTTCTTCGCCAGCAATGCGTCGGCGAGCCAAAAGGCCAGGAGTTCTGCGTCTGGTCGGGCCCGATAAAGTTCGGCGGCGAGCTCAGCAGCCAATAGCGGCGCTGGCCGTGACGACGCTGCCAGATCCTCGGCGTTGCCCAGAACCACGGCGAGCGCGTCGTCCCATTTCAGATCCAGATGCTCGGTAACCGGCCGCACGGCTGCCTCATCCAGCCCAGTCGTCCGATTGGCCAAGCGCCGCCAGGCCAAGAGCAGGTTCCCTGCCGGTCCCGGGTCGTCGGCTGCAGAACGGAAAAAGTGGGCGTCGCGCAGGGCGCCCTCTTCCTCCCTGCGACCGAGCAACCGAGTTGCAGCGCTGGCCGATTTGAGGGCCAGCCGCTGGCGCCAGACCCCAGCCCAGTCAGGAGAACTGCGGACAAGATTGTCGAGCGAATTCAGTGCCGCACCAGCGAGATAGCCGGCATCGACGTCGCGCTGAACATCGCCACGCGGCCGCGCCCATGCCGGCACTTTCGGCACCACAGGACGATGGACAGGTGGCAAATCAGTTCGGGATTTCATCATCGGAGGCTAGCAGATGGCGGCGGTTTATGCCACCATAGTTGCGCCTAACCGCCCCACCTGTGGGTAACAAATAACGAATGATAAGGTTGCATTATCGTTCGTTGTTGAAATGTACGGCATGAAACTGTACATCTTGACGCCGAGCCCCCGAAATCATACAGTCAAAGTTCCGAAAAGCGAAGGATTCGCCCCATGCCCCGCTCCGCCGTCAGTGACAGCCAACGCCTGTCGTTTCGCATCAAGCCCGCCGACAAGGCGGTGATCCTGCGCGCCACCCAGTTGGCGGGCGCCGCCGGGATAACGGAGTTTGTCCTGCGCACCGTGCTCGACGCCTCGCGCGAGATCATCGAGCGCAACGACCGGATCGTTCTGTCCGAACGCGACGGACTGCGCGTTCTGGAGGCGCTGGAGAACCCGCCTGCCCCCAACGAGAAGCTGATCGCGGCTGCGCGGGCGCTGCCCGCCGATCTATGAGCCTGCCGGCGTGGGGCGAGGAGCCCGTCGCCCGGCACGACCGCGACAGTTTCGACTGCGGCGATGCCGCCCTCAATGAATTTCTTCGCATGCATGCGCGCCGCAACCATGAGCGGGGCGCCTCGAAGACATTTCTCGCCGTGGCAAAGCAGGACGCAACGGTTCTCGGTTTCTACACGCTGAGCCCCGCCGCGGCGGAATTCGAGCGTGTGCCGGAGAAACTCCGCAAGGGCCTGGGCCGCTATGAGGTCGGCGGCTTCCGGTTGGCGCGCCTCGCCGTGGCGCGGTCGGTCCATGGTGAGGGCCTGGGCGGCCAGTTGCTGCTTGCGGCGGCGTTGCGCTGCATTCGGGCAGCGGCCGAGGTTGGCGGCACCCTGATGTTCATCGATGCCAAGAATGAGCGTGTGGCGGCATGGTATCGATCGTACGGCGCCCTGGGTCTGGAGGATCGGCCTTTGTCGCTATTCCTGCCGTTGGCCTCTTTCGAGGCCGCGCTTCGTCTCGGCGGGAGGCTTTGATTATGACGGCCGCCGACAGGTCCAAAGGCGCCGGGCAGGACGACGATCTACCGGACGTCATCGAGATCGTCCGTGCCATGGGACTCCCTGGGGTGGGCGAGGACACGGACCCCCCCTCCCCTGCCCTTCCGGCGGCCGCAGCTCAGGCGGATCATGGTCCGCGCCTGCCGGCGCATCTCGAGAAGCTCGCCGATCGAGCGCGGGACTATGTCGAAGCGGCAAGCTCCGCCAACACCCGCCGCGCCTATGCCGCCGACTGGAAGCATTTTTGCGCCTGGGCGCGGCGGCAGGGTGTCGACGCGTTCTCGCCCGATCCGCGAGTGGTCGGTCTCTATATCACCGCTTGCGCGTCCGGGTCTGTCTCCGGAGACAAGCAGCCCAACTCGGTATCGACCATCGAGCGGCGGCTGTCGTCGCTGAGCTGGAATTTCACCCAGCGCGGGCAGCCGCTCGACCGCAAGGACCGTCACATCGTGACTGTCATGGCCGGCATACGCAATACGCACGACGCGCCGCCCCGGCAAAAGGAGGCGATCCTGCCGGAGGATCTGATTGCCATGCTGGAAACGCTCGACCGCGGCACCCTGCGCGGGCTGCGCGACCGCGCCATGCTGCTGCTCGGCTTTGCCGGCGGGCTGCGCCGCTCCGAAATCGTCGGTCTCGACGCCGCCAGGGATCAGACGGAGGACGGCCGCGGCTGGGTCGAGGTTCTCGACAAAGGCATATTGGTGGCGCTGCGCGGCAAGACCGGCTGGCGGGAGGTCGAGATCGGCCGCGGCTCGTCCGACGCCACCTGCCCCGTCGTCGCCCTGCAGACCTGGCTGAAGCTCGCTCGCATCGCGCACGGACCGCTGTTCCGCCGCGTCGCCGGCCAAGGCAAGGCTGTTGGCTCGGAGCGGCTGCACGACCAGGAGGTAGCTCGGTTGGTCAAACGCACGGCCTTGGCCGCCGGCGTGCGCGGCGATCTTCCGGAGGGCGAGCGGGAGATGAAATTTTCCGGGCACTCGCTGCGCGCGGGCCTCGCCTCCTCCGCCGAGGTCGACGAACGCTACGTGCAAAAGCAGCTCGGGCATGCCTCGGCCGAGATGACCCGAAAGTATCAGCGGCGCCGCGACCGATTCCGGGTCAATCTCACCAAGGCGAGTGGCCTCTAGAGGTCGGGAAAAAGCCCCCTCCCCTTCCCGTTTGAATCGAACAACGAGTGCTTTTCCGTCAAGGGCCCGACGTGATCGGTCTCAACGACGGAAAATAGGTCCGTATCGCCGATATCGCGGACTGCGCGAGGAGAAACGGCTTGCCCAGCGACCTTGACGCTGCAAACACTCGAGGAGTGTATTGGCGCGAACGCAATACCCATCGCGCGCCCTGATCCTAGCCCGAATTGGCCAACAAATTGTAAACGCAGGAGCGCGCATCGATGGAAACCAGAATCATCGACAGCCGTAACGATTTTGCGCAATGGGCTATCGATAGGTCCAACGCGATCCTCACGGATCAGGGTTCGGAACTCGCCACCGCGGCCCGCAAGGGAAACGAAGCTCAGATCACTGAGACAGCACAGGCGCTCGGCCAGGCGATCGTCGATGCGCTGATGGAGGCGTTCGATGGTCTCGCCGGCGACGAATGAGCCACCTCTTGGCCGGCACGACCGGCGGCGCCAACGGAAACGACGGCCGGTACGCGCGCTCCCAAATCCATCCAGCCATCATGATTTCAGACTGCGCTGAATCCGCCTCGGTGACATCGCGAGAGCCTCGCGCGTCCTGCCCATATTCAAAGGCAACAAGACCGTCGACGTCGAGCGGCTATCCGACAAGCATGTCACTCGCCCGGTAAGGCGGCCGCGCTTTGCCCTCCTCACCAAGGTGTCCTTTGAGCAAGCCCCATCCCGCGCATGAGGGCGGTCGACTTTGCCGGCTTGCCGGCTGGTGATGACAACGTATATACTTCATGAGTATCTAGCCCCCAGGAGCCGAGCATGCCGAAAGAGGCGGTTTTCACGTTGAAGCTCGAACCGGAGCTGCGCGACGCCTTCATGGCCGAAACCGAAGCCGACCATCGGCCGGCATCGCAGGTGGTTCGCGAGCTGATGCGTGATTACATTGAGCGCCGGCGCGAAGAGCGGGAGTATGACGAGTTCCTCCGCCGCAAGGTCGAGATCGCGCGGTCCTCGATGCGGACCGGCCGAGGCCGGACGAATGATGAGATCGAGGCTGACTTCGCCGCCCGGCGTGCCAAGACGGCAAGCCAGGCGTGAGGGTCGTATGGACGCCAGAGGCCGAACAGGACCGAGCCGACATTTGGGACTACATTGCGGCCGACAGCCCGTCAGCGGCTGCTCGGATGGACCAGCTTTTCAGCGACGCAGTGGCGAGGCTGGCGGATTTCCCCAAGCTCGGCCGCACCGGAAAAATCACCGGCACGCGCGAGCTGATTCCACATGAGAGCTACCGTCTGGTTTACCAAGTCGAAGGCGAAAACTTGTGGGTGCTGGCTCTGGTGCATACAGCTCGCCGGTGGCCGCCGACAAAAGAGTAAGGCGGGGCTGATCTCAAAGGGAGGATTTTCGCGCCACACTCCCGTAAATGCACCCCGCAAGGACCGAAATTTGGGCTGGAATTTCAGCTTACGCTTCAACTGAGATCGGAAACTAAAGGCTACAGCGTTTATCACAATCACTCTTGTCGACAGTGATTGGTCTCGCCGCCCAGATCCGCGAAAATTCTGACCTTGGATCGTTGGGCGGCCTGGAAACGCAGGGCTTTGTGGCCCTTGATCTGGTTTAATGGAACCGCTCGCCCTGCTTGAGTGGACCACCTGGATGTGAGGAGCGCCGGAATGACAATAGAGCCGATCCGCTTGCCCGATGTCCGCCACCGTCGAGGCCGAGCTCGCATCTCTGGAGGGGTAGTCGGCCGATGCCGAGCTCGCCCCTGCCCTCAACAAGGACTTTCCAGGTTTTGCCTTCACCGTCGTGACCATCGATGATCCTTATTGGTGGAACCCTCGCGCCGTCCGTCTACTGCCTGCGCGGCATCGTCCATATGCGGAGTTTTTTGGCGCGCCGTGGGCGCCTTGGACGCGAGCAACGCCAGGCGAGGCGGCCCGAGCTCGAAAACCGCATCATCCGTGAGGTCGGCCCCGACGGCACGCGCGACAGAGCGTTTTAGCCGCCAATCCGGACTGGTTCATTTTCGTGCCGCGCGATGTCCGCTTTTTTGCCGACTGGGAGCGATCGAGCGCGGCCACCGACCGCATCTTTGCCACTGGGCCTTCGACATCCACGAGGCCTGCCCTTCGCCCGGTTCTTTCTGATGACGCACGGACACTGGGTTGATCCGAATGTCGGCCACGCGATCGCCGAACGCCTCCGCGCGAGACAGGTGCGGCTGCCCGACCAAGATGCTGCCATTCTGCTAGCCTGGACCGACAAGCCGTATCTGTTCTGAGTGGCTGCCATGAATTCATGTGCCAAAGCTCGCGCCCCAAGCAAAGCTGACGGCGCGCCAACGTCATCGACGCGCTAGATTAGGTCTGCCGTTCGATCGCCGCGCGTTTCTGGCTAGGTGCCATCTGGGAAAGGAAGACACTGGCGAGACCTCGTTAAACGCGCTTGCGTCGGACGTCGGCTATCTCGAAGTGTAGTTGCTAGGCCGTCATAGGTCGGCTGCTGCCCTTCGGCGCCGGAGGGCGCTGCTGATCAAGTTCGTCCGTGGGATCCCGCCAAGCGCGATCGTTTGTCCACGCACGACATGCCGGAAGACGTGAAGCGGCCCTGAAGGCGCAAGGCCTGTTGTGTCTCGACGGCCCGCACGCGCCCGCAGGTCCCCTGGCGGCTGTCGAGATGGTGACGCTTGCCTTGGCGGGAGTTCACGCTCTGGGGCGGGGGCACGACCGTCCGCCGTCGGCCATGCGCGCGGCGGACCGCGATGGCAATCGAATAGACTGCCGTCTAAATGGCAAAATAGCTAGTGAAAACAGTCTCCTGGCCGTTCAGATTGCCGGAAATGTGTCTCTTTCACGAAGCCGGATTCTTCGAGAACGCGGACAGCGCCGGCCGACAGACGCAATGATGCCGTGAATGGGGAAGTTGCAGAAGGCGCATTCGGTCAAACCGGGGCCGCTTCGGTAGCCTATTTTGATTCCAATATCGCTGCCTAGAGTAGACCAGATCTGCACGAGCCGGTTATCACTCTCGTATGTCTTGAGGCCGGAATCGCCGACAATCCTTCGATCTTCCTTGCGCTCAGAACCAAACTGGAACAGTCCCCGCTTGCATGGAAACCGTCGGATCGCATTCCCAACCTGCCCGGGACACACGGGTGCCGAGTTTCAAAATCACACAACCAGTTCCGCACAGCTTTCTGGCACAGTTAGCGTTAACCTTTTGTTAACTTAAAATTTCTTGTCGGCACGAACGAATCGGACATAATGACGGCATTCGAAAGAATTTCGCCGAAATGCCGTCACTTGAGGTTCCGGAAAACATGAACGTATTAGCGCCCGTGTCGAAACCTTTGTTCGACGACACCATTCTGGCACAAGGCCGCGAGATTTCCAGGAAACTGAACCAGCTTCGTTTCGAGACATTCCCGCCGAACGCAAGGAAGACCTTGCGGCAATTCTCACTCGGGGAAGCGGCGTATTTCCTCGGGGTTTCGACTAGCAATCTCAAGAAGCTGCACCTGGAAGGCAAAGGTGTCGCGCCAACTATACACGCCGGGGGTCGGCGGACATATTCGGCCGAGCAGATCATGGAGCTGCGTCATTGGCTCGACCGTCACGGCCGAGCCGATGTGAAGAAATACGTTCCTCACCGCCGCAGGGGAGAGAAGCTGCAGGTCGTTGCTGTTGTTAATTTCAAGGGGGGCAGCGGAAAGACGACGACGGCCGCACACCTTGCGCAACATCTGGCGCTAACCGGGCACCGTGTACTGGCCATCGACCTTGACCCACAGGCTTCGCTGTCGGCCCTCCACGGCATCCAACCCGAACTCGACAAGAATCCGTCGATCTATGAAGCGATCCGCTACGACGACGAGCGGAAGCCCATCACCGACGTAATTTTGCCGACAAACTTTCCAGGCCTTGAACTTATCCCTGCATCGCTCGAATTGCAGGAATATGAGTACGACACTCCACTGGCGATGCAGGATAAGAATTCCGTCGCCGGCAAGACGTTTTGGAATCGCATCGAAAAGGTATTGCAGGAGGTCGATGACCGTTATGACGTGGTCGTAATCGATTGTCCGCCCCAGCTCGGCTATTTGACACTGACTGCTCTGTCGGCGGCGAGTTCGGTGCTGATCACTGTACATCCGCAGATGCTCGACCTGATGTCGATGTCGCAGTTCCTTCTGATGCTCGGCGACATCCTGAAGACAATTCGCCAGGCGGGCGGCGAAGTAGATTTAGATTGGTTCAGATATTTGATCACTCGATACGAGCCGACCGACGTCCCGCAAGCCCAGATGGTCGGATTCATGCAGTCAATGCTCGCGTCGCAAATGCTCAAGACGCCGATGTTGAAATCGACCGCTATTTCGGATGCTGGGCTGACGAAGCAGACGCTTTATGAGGTCGAGAAATCCGGGATGAATAGGGCAACGTACGACCGCGCCATGGAGTCGATGGAAGCGGTTAACGCGGAAATCAGAGAACTAATCCACGGGGCCTGGGGACGTGCGAAATAGACGGCCGTCTAAGTCAGGTTTTAATGCAATGAAATCAGATAAATGACCCAGATTTTGGGACGCTGAAATGGCAAGAAAGCACATTTTCGACAATTTGATGCGGGAATCCGCGCCCGAAACGGCAGAAGATGGCGAGCCAGCTTCCGGGTTTCGCAAATTTGGAGCGGCGAGGTCCATCTCATCGTCGATCGATGAACTGGCCAGGCAAGCCTCCAAGCTCGCCGAAGGCGAAACGGTTATTGAAATTGATCCCGACCTCGTCGACAGGTCATTTGTGCCTGATCGCATGAGCGTTGATGAGGACGACGCATACCACGAACTGCTGGAGGCCGTCAGGGAGAGGGGACAGGATACCCCAATCCTTGTAAGACCCCATCCCAGCGCCGAAGGCCGCTACATGGCCGTTTTCGGACACCGACGGGTGAGAGTTGCCAAACAACTCGCCAGGCCTGTCCGCGCAGTGGTGAAGACGCTGGCAGACATCGACCACGTTGTCGCACAAGGGCAGGAAAACTCCGCACGCGCCAACCTTACGTTCATTGAGCGTGTTATGTTCGCCCAGCAACTGGGCGGGCTTGGGTTCAGCCGCGAAACCATCCAATCTGCTCTGTCGGTCGACTACCAGACGCTCTCTAAGATGCTGACGATTCCGAAAGCTATCCCTGCGGTCATAATTGATGCGATTGGGCCGGCCAAAGGGATTGGACGCGACCGGTGGTTGGATCTTCGGAAGCTCGTCGAGAACCCGAAGAACACGCCAATTGCCAAGAGCTATGTGGCCAGCGAAGAGTTCGCGGCCGCGGATTCTGACGAGCGTTTCAACTTGCTCTTTGATTTTCTGAACGGAGCAAAGTCCAACAAGGCGATCAGGAAAGGGCTCGCTCCGCGGATCAACAGAACCTGGGCACCGGCCGACAAATCAGTCGCCGCGACGATTAAAAACACTGGAAAGGCCTTCAGTCTGGCGCTGAAAGCGAAAGACGCGGCCGAGTTCGGCGAATACATTTCGGAGAACCTGGACAGCCTTTACGAGGCATTCAGGACATCGAAGAAAGAGGCAACAGGAGACTAAACCGCAAAAGAAAAAGGCCCCCGAACGTCACCGTCGCGGAAGCCCTTCTCAACCATAAGCAAGCTGAGAATCGCATCTCCACGAATCACTGTCAAGAGTCATTGGCGTCGTTTTGGCGAGCAGATTTCTTTTGCCTAATTGAAGGCGAAGGAAGAAATGGAGACGGGTATTGCAACGACGCCCTTTGGGCGGCGGCCGATGTCGCTTGCCATGCTGGCAGCGCAGAACGATTCACTTGAGATCCCCAAGGGCAGGGTGGTCGACAAGTGGCAGATCTACCGCAACCTCTGCGAGGGCAAGAGCATCGTCGGCATCGGCGATCGTGCTTTGGCCGTGCTGAATGCGTTGCTATCCTTCTATCCTGACAGTGAGTTGAGTGAGGAAAACGACCTCATCGTCTTTCCGTCAAACGCACAGCTGTCGCTCAGGGCGCACGGAATGCCCGATGCCACACTCAGGCGGCACTTGGCGGCCCTTGTGGACTGCGGCCTGATCATCCGTAGGGATAGCCCGAACGGCAAGCGTTATGCCCGCAAGGGCAGAGGAGGGGAGATCGAGGAAGCCTTTGGCTTCTCCCTGGCGCCGCTGCTGGCCCGTGCTTACGAGTTCCAAGGGGCGGCCGAACGTGTTCGCGCCGACAACCGGGCGCTCAGGCTTATGCGCGAGCGGATCACCTTGCACCGTCGTGACATCCAAAAGCTGATCGAGGCGGCCGTTGACGAAGATGTTCCGGGCGACTGGGGAGGCCTGTGGAAGCGTTTCCGCAGCGTCGTGGAGGCTATTCCGCGCCGGGCTTGCATTGCCGAACTCGAACCGATCGTTGCCGATCTGGCCGCCTTGCGTGATGATGTGGATAGGCTGCTGGAAATCCATATGAAATCTACGAATCCGAGCGGCAATGACTCTCAAAACGAGCGGCAGCAATCCGATTCAAATACCGACTCTATTTTTGAACTTGAACCTGCTTTAGAGAAAAGCGGGTCGACGGCCGAGCCCAGGACGAGGACCGCAGAACCCCCGAAAACCTATCCGCTGGGGCTTGTGCTTAAGGCCTGCCCCGAAATTGCGGACTACGCCGTCGATGGCATCGGCAATTGGCGCGATTTCATGATTACCGCTGCCCAGGTGCGGGGCTACCTTGGCGTCTCGCCGTCAGCGTATGAGGAGGCCTGCCATGCGATGGGTCAGGAGATCGCGGCAATCGTGATTGCCTGCATCCTGCAACGCGCTCAGCACATCAATTCCGCCGGCGGATACCTGCGCGTGCTGACCGATAAGGCCAGGGCAGGGGCGTTCTCCGTCGGACCGATGCTGATGGCGGCGCTGAAGGCGAACGGCGCCACAGCGAGGATGACGGGATGAGCACGGGGACGGTCTCAAGGGTGTCGGTCTGCATCGCGGCGCGAACGGCACTGGCGGAACTCCGCTTGTCCGGACAATTTCCAAAGGCGGTCCTGGTCAATTCGATCCCGCGCCTCGACGCGCTTATCACCGATCTACCGGGTCGGGATCCGAGGTTCGATTTCCCGCGGTCAGTTGCCTTGGGATTTTGTGCACTTGTGCCGGCCACTGCCTTTGGTCTCGACATCTCCGTGCAGCGTAAGGGCGGGAGCTTGTTGTACGGCGCGTTCCGCGCGAAACGGCATGCGCGCGCCGCGAGCGACCTGCACCATCATCTGGATCTATATGATCACCCGCGCCGCCCGCCCGAGCGTGCGTTCGGCATCGTTGTAGTAGTTCGACGCCTGCTGCACGGAGCGATGCTGGGACTGCTGCATCGCCTCGGGCAGCGGAATGCCGCG
>NZ_JBVVQD010000025.1:0-105868 GCF_055811755.1 Mesorhizobium sp. WSM4840 | reverse complement strand
GCCATCTTGGGGCCGAAAATGACTGATTTGCGCCGCAAAAACAATCACTATCGATAAGAGGTGATTATCGATAGTGAAACCGCATCCCAAGAAGACCCGGCGTGAGTGAAGCAAAGTGCAAGATAGCTTCAGCAAGTCGAATCGGCTAAAGCGATATCAATGGCTTACGACGTCACCAGTTTGCATCAAGAGAGGCTGGAGACGGGCCGCAAGCGGGTGCGCCGATTTTTGCCTAAGAATTTCAATTGGCAGCGCCAGAGCGAAGGCCGGAACGACGCCCGATGACTCTTTTTGACCTTGACCGTACCAATGCAATCCCGTGGCGCGACCTCGCGGGACCGCTCGTCACCGCAGAGGATTCTTTGGCGCGCCTCGATGAGCGGCTGGCCAGAAGTCCGGTGCGCGAAGGGTTTGTCGCGCGCACGCATTTCTACGACGCCGCCGCCGCGCTGTGGCTCGAGGGCGAGCTTGTCCATGTCGAGGATCTGGTCCTACACGACACCCACATGGACATCCGCACGCCGACCCACGAGCTCACCCGTGCCCATGCGGTGCTGCGGGCACGGCGGCTGATTGTTGCCAACAGGCCGGACTGGGCGCTGAGCCCGAACGGCCTAAGCCAATTGCGCGGGCGTGGCGCTAGCGCCCAGAACGCTTTGCCACCGGAGCGTCATGCGACGGCAGCGGAGGGCGGCGGTGATGAAGAGGCGGGCGAGTCGGCCAACGACGATCTGAACGATGGCCTAGGCGCCGAATTTGCTGCCATCGATGCGCTGCTCGATCGTACGCGCAACGTGCTCGACGGGCTCGCCGCCGCGCCGGTTTCGCGACCGCAACAGGTCCCGACGGACGAAAAAAATCCGCTCGTCTACGATCCCGACTGGGACGAGGAGGAACGGCTGTCGGACTGGCGGGCCATGTTGAACCGGACCACTGGCCAGCCGCCCGTGCTGAGCGCCGCCCTGCTATGGGATGCGTGGGAAACAAAAGAACCGCTGCAGCATCTGCCCTGGCTCGGACATCTGCTCGTCGGCGCCATGCTCAGGCAGGTCCGAAAAACGAGCGCACACCTCGTCTGTCTCAACACCGGGCTGCGCGCCATTCCGCGCGAAAGGCGGCGCGCCCGCGACAGGACGGCGCGGCTGATCGGGTTTCTGGAGGGCGTCACTGAAGCGGCCGTCGCCGGGCTGAAGGAACACGACCGGCTGGTGCTCGCCCGGGAGCAGATGGCTCGGCGTCTGCGCGGCCGGCGGGGGCATTCGAAGCTGCCGCAACTGGTCGAGCTGGTGCTCGCCCGGCCGCTCGTCTCCACGGCGATGATCGAAAAGGAGCTGAAGTTAAGTACACGCGGCGCGCTTAATCTCGTCGCCGAACTCGGCCTGCGCGAGATCACGGGCAGGGGACGTTACCGGGCGTGGGGGATCCTCTGACAGCTCGCGTGCGCGCGGAAAGATCGCCTGGCACGCCGGCGTGCGACCGGCACCACCGTGCTATTGCGAGTCGCTTCGTCTTGGCAGCGGGAACAGGCTTCCCACTTCATAGCTCGGCACCCTGACTATCCAGTTTCCTCATCTTCTCTGGCGCGCCAAACCTTCGAACGCATTGATGTGAACCGCGACTACGAGCCGACTTCTTCAACGATATCCGCGCAATTCGCTCGTTTGACGATCGCCAGCTGTTTAGTTCTGCGGCTGTAAGTGCACGACAGGCTCTCAGCCAGTGTCGCTTTCGAGGTCCTAGGGCAATCCGTTACGAACGTTGGGCGAGAAGGCACTTACAGGCGCCGTGGTCGGCGAGGTTGTCCGATTGCGCATTCGAGAGCGGCGGCATCCCATTCCGCGAGCTCGGCAGCGGCGCGATAGGTGCTCTCGAGAAAACCCATGAGGATCGCTTCCGGATCGGCTGCTCCGCGCACCGCGTCATAAGGCAGCAGGAATTCTCCAAGGCTCGCTTCGTAGTATGCGGCGTCGGGAAGGATCTTTGCCGCGGCGAAGCCAGCCGGTGCCGGATAGGCATAGGAATAGAAGGCGGGAAAGTCGACCGCTCCACCGCCCGGCCAAAAGCCAGCCGACGAAACCTCATGACTGTAGGCTTCGCGGGTGATCTCGTCGGGCAGGGCGGGAATGCCACCCGGGTGCAGGGGCGCTCGCCGCCCGGAAAAGCGCGTCACTGCGAGATCGAAGCTCCCCCAGAACAGGTGCACCGGGCTGACCTTGCCGAGATAAGCGGTGCGGAAGGTCTGGAGTACGGCTGTCACCGCTATGCTTGCCTTGAAAAAGCGCGCGACGGCATCGGCATCGTAGGGCCGCTCGGCCCGGTCCTCTGCGAACGGAATCGCGTTCGGGATTTCATTCGGCATGCCGTTCATCTCCGCCGTCCCGCCGAGGCTGCGAACGAGGTCTAATGCGTGAGCATGGAAGGAAGCGACCGACATCGGCTCGAGCGGAAATCGGGCAGTGCGTCCGTCGGTGGCCGCTCCGACCACCTGATGGTCGACCAGGTCGAGGCTGAGTTCGATCCCGCCAGCTCCATCAGGCACGAGCCCGGTCGTGAAGCCGCGAGCATTAGGATAGAGGGTCGCGTGCCACGAATGGTTCACCCAGGGCGTGCGCGCAAGCCGATATTTCCCTATGATCTGGGAATAAAGATGCAGCGCGGAGCAGGTACCGCGCCAAGGACCATACGGTATGTCCGGCCACCGATCATGGATGCGGTCGTTCATCGGGCTAACCTACCTTCGACAAAGTTGAACAACAATCCGCCCCTTCGCTCCGTTCACAATACCCGCCCCGTTGAGATAGAGTAGGTCCAAGGCATTGTCAGTTTCGCTTGGGATCGATCCGTTCATTTGGGTCCCGCTTCAACCACAAGGATGCCGAAATTTGAAAAAGGGCTCTGACCTCCTCGTTGCCGCCCTCGGGAATGAGGGAGTGGATCGGATCTTCGGTGTCCCCGGCGAGGAAAATCTCGACGTCCTGGAGTCGTTGCGCACCTCGCGGATCGAATTGATCACAACGCGGCATGAGCAGGCGGCAGGCTTCATGGCGGCCACGCATGGACGGCTGACCGGGCGGCCCGGCGTTTGCATCTCGACGCTTGGACCCAGCGCGCTCAATTTCTCGACCGCCGCGGCCTATGCCCATCTGGGCGCCATGCCGATGATCATGATCACCGGCCAGAAGGCGATACGGAGCGCCAGGCAAGCGCGTTTTCAGATCGTCGACGTGGTCGGATCGATGAAGCCGCTGACCAAGATGTCGCGGCAGATCGTCAGCCCGCGCAGCATCCCGACCGCAGTGCGCGACGCTTTCAGGGTTGCGACGGAAGAGCGTCCCGGCCCCGTGCACCTGGAGCTTCCCGAGGACGTTGCCGGCGAGAGAATCGAGTTCGTCCCGCCCGTCCCGGTGCATCGGCTGGAAAGTCCGGTGGCCCATCCCGCCGCGATCGATCGCGTAGTGCAGATGATACTCGCGGCCAGGCGTCCCTTGATCATGATCGGCGCGGCTGGAAATCGCCCTCGGCTGGTTGGTCCGCTCTCGGACTTCGTGCGACGCTGCCGCATTCCGTTCTTCAACACACAGATGGGCAAGGGCGCAGTCGACGGCGGCTCGAACCTCTATGTCGGAACGGCCGCGCTTTCCGAGCGCGATTATGTGCACGATGCGATCGAGCTTTCGGATCTGATCATCGCCATTGGACACGACACGATCGAGAAGCCGCCATTCCTCATGCGGGACAAGGGCGGCCCCAAAGTCATCCACATCGGGTTCACATCAGCGACGGTGGAACAGGTGTTCCATCCCGATGCCGAAGTGGTCGGCGACATCGGCACGACCGCGGCCGTGCTCGCCGATCGGCTCGAGGGCCGGCTCAGCCCCGACACGAAGATCATCGAGCTTCGTCAGACGATTCTGTCGCGGATCAACGAGCGCAGCCTGGAGGATCGTTTCCCGATCAAGCCGCAGCGCATCGTACACGACGTCAGAACGGTCATGCCCGAGGACGGCATCGTCTGCCTGGACAACGGCATGTACAAGATCTGGTTCGCCCGCAACTACCGCACCCATCATGCGAACACGCTGCTGCTCGACAACGCGCTCGCGACCATGGGGGCGGGATTGCCGTCGGCGATCATGGCGTCGCTCCTCTATCCCGAGCGCCGCGTGATGGCGGTATGCGGTGACGGCGGCTTCATGATGAACTCCCAGGAACTCGAGACAGCCGTTCGCTTGAGGCTTAACCTTGTCGTGATGATCCTCAACGATTCCGCCTACGGCATGATCCGCTGGAAGCAGGCGGTCGACGGATTTCCGGACTTCGGGCTCACATTCGGCAATCCCGACTTCGTCCGCTACGCCGAGTCGTACGGGGCCAGCGGTTCCCGCGTCGGCGCAGCGGAGGAGCTGGTTCCAACGCTGGAGGAAGCCTTCAAGGGAGGCGGCGTACATCTGGTGGACGTCCCGATCGACTATTCGGAGAATGCCCGCGTCCTCGTCGAAGAGCTGCGCAGGCATTTCGCGGCCAAGGAATCGCAATGAGGCGAACCTATGCTGCCAATCCTGCAAGTCAGCGGAGAAGCCCCTTGCAGGCGGTCCTGCCCCGGCCGCTTTCGCCTCGTAGAGGGCAGCGCGTTGAAAGTACGCTAAACAACGCTAAGGGAGAACAAACGGTGATTTTGTTGGGCGCTCGTTTTGAAGGGCTGCCCAGGGCCGCACACAATCGACTGTGTGGACCACCGCAACGAGCAGGACGCGCCAGAAGTAGCCATTCGGGCGCGCGTTTCGGAACGACCGGAACGGGGCCGGAAGCAGAATGTCTGGTTTGGTGCAGCGAAGAACGATAGCGGACGTTCACCTTCCAAGTCCGATGACCCAAAGGCGACATTCGTAAGGTTGTCGGTTTTCTCCGAAGCGCGCATGTAATTGTCTAGCGATACGTTGGCCTTTCGCCGCCCTCCTCGGACAGTGCCGCGCGTGGCAAAGGCTATTTTGCGAGTGCGTGGTTTAAGACCGGTCGTCCGCTGCTGTGGATATGCGATTGCTCCAAACACAATAAGCTACGAACTCTGAACGGAGGTATCGATGCAGGTTTTACAGCACGATTGTTTGCGGCGCTGTTCCCCCAGAACGCCCATGGCCGGCCGGCGCAATTGTTTCAACTATTTCTTGAAAGGCAGGTCACGCGATACGTGCTTTTGTGCAGTCAGCTAAGGAGGCCTTATGACCGACTTCATCCGACTACCGAAAGCCGAGGTGCATATTCACGTCGAAGGTTGTTTCGAGGCGGAGGACGTCGTGCGCAACTGCGAAGCGGCCGGCATTCCGCTGCGGAGACCGCGCGACAAGCTCTTCGAAGCGCATGACTTGAAGAGCTTCCTTGAGATGCTCGACTGGATTTGCGGCACCTTCCGCACGCCCGAGCAACTGTCCGACACGGCCTACAAGGTCTCGAAGCGCATGGCTAGAAGCGGCGTTCGTTACGCCGACGTCATCGTCAACCCAACACACTGGTCACACTGGAGCCGAAACGTCTCCGGAATGATCGACGCGCTCGATAGTGGCTTCGCGGCGGCCGAGGAGGATGGGCTACCACCGGTCGGACTTTGCATCAGCCTACTTCGCACCCAGTCGGCGGAAGAGGCGATTGAGCTTGTGGAACTGTTGGGGGAGATCAAACACCCGCGGGTCGTCGCTTTGTCGATCGACGGAAACGAAGCAGCGGCTGGTCGAACGGGTCCCCGTTTTGCCGACGCATTCCGCCGTGCTTCAGCAGCGGGCCTACGGCGCACGGTGCATGCAGGCGAGTCGAGCGGACCGGAGGGGGTCCGCGACGCGCTCGAATTTCTCGGTGCCGATCGCATTGATCACGGCGTGCGCGCCGTCGAGGATCCGGAGCTGGTGAGCCTGCTCGCTGAGCGGCAGATTCCGTTAGGTATTTGCCCCGTTTCCAACATCACACTCGGCCTCTACCGCTCAATTGCAGACCATCCTATCGAAAGGCTGCGCAAGGCCGGGGTCCTGGTTTCCGTCAACACCGACGACCCAGCCTTACTTGACACCACGCTCGAGGATTCTTATGCGCAATGCGCCGAAGCGTTTGGCTGGGATCGGGAGACTATTCGGCAAATCGCAGCGACATCCGTTCGCGCCAGCTATGCCAACGCAACACTCAAGGAGCGCGTCCTGGACGATCTGACAGGTTGGCACGGCTGACAAACGGTTGCGCGTCGCTGACCCGAAGAAAAAGGCGGCAATCACGAACAGCAAGCCCACGTTAGCAACAACGCTCGTTGGCTTTAGCCTAAGCGGTTCCGCGTGTCGGCACGGTTAATTCCGCCAGCCTTCCCAACCTTCTTAGCAGTAGTAGACTCCGGCAGCGCAACGCCGCACCGTGCGGCGCGCCACCCCAGCATAGCTCACGGGCGTTAGGGGACGTCCGACTCGGGCTTCAGCGCTTGAGACGAAGCCAATCGAACCCGGAACCGCAAGCCGTTCAGAGGTTCCGATCCCAAGAACTCCAATCGCCGCAGCGAGCAGAATAAGTCTCAGCCTGATTGTCATGGTCATTGGTTTCCTCCTGGAGCAAACTGATCGGGCAATTCATCCGTATCTGTGAGTTCTGTAGCCGCGACCTTCTTGGCATCGGTCGTGTTCTTGAACGTGAAGTCGTCGGCCGCAACCTCGCTACCTGCCTTCCAATCCCTGACTTGGACACTGTATTGCGGACCCTGATCTACCTCCTTGGAGGTGATCACATAGCGGCATGGATAGGGGCTCGCGCCTTGTGCGATCCAGATTTGCCAATCGACCTCTTTGGCGCGGAACGCTAGGTGATCGCATTCGGTGCCGCCGATCACGCCGCTGCCGAGGTCCTTTACGTCGGTCACGCCGTCCATAAGCACTTCGTAGGCATTGGACGTGAGCAGATCGGCACCGGGGACAGGCCTGTGCAACTTGTCGCGCAACTCGTCGATCAGGTGGTCAAGATCGCCTGGGACCTCGGCCTGGGCGTAGAGGTTGGCATCCTTACCCAGCAGAGTGAGCGTCTTTCCGTCGAAGATCATCTCGACACTGGCGAAGCCACCGTCGCGGGTGGCGCGAATCTTGTCGGGACGGCTGAGGGCGGCAGTGCCCGAACTCGCAAACAGAATCTTCTGCTGTTCCTTGGTGACGACTTCCAGGTTCGTATCGTAGCCGAACGAAATCATCTGCTGGGCTGCGAGGTAATCTGACATGGCTTTCAGCAGGCTCTTGGCGTGCGTCTCGTCGGCCCGCGCGGCGCTAGGCGCTCCCAATGCGAGTAGGAGGGTCAGGGTCGTGGTGTACACCGCTGCTCCAGCGAGTCCTATCGGTTTCGTCTTCATTTGAATATTCCTCCGTTGAGCGTCACAATGGGCGCCGCTTGCTGGCGACCGCTGGTCGGCCTGATGGTAGTAGGCGTGGCGAAGGGCGGAGCCTTGTGCCGACTCCGGACGTGACTACAAGGTGGTCAGTTGCACTGTGCTCAGAATTCCAAGTCTGTTTGGCATGCAACTCTGCTGTCGTGACCGGCACGTTCCATGCGCTGGCTAAAATCACCCAGGGATGGGGGCCTGCTTCGGTCAACTGTTCCCCCCGAGCTTAATGGTGAGTTTTCCAAGCTTCCCGGTGAACGGGAAGGGGGACGTGTAGTCGGCATCGTCGACTCCGGTTCCGGTGTCTGAGCCGACGTCGAAGGTCTCGCTCGCCTCGAGTGCAAACGGCAGGGTATTGGCGAGCTGGCCGCTCGCCACTTCGGCGCCGTCGACCTTCATTACCGCGGTCCCGCCTTTGCCGAGGCCAGGTCCATTGTAGGTGAAGACGAAGTCGACGGTGTGCGTGCCCGCCGACAGAGGCTGGGGCGCCTCGATTCGCGGCCGTGCGAGGTCGAGCAGATTGTAGACGAAGACAGGCTTGCCCTTGAGGAGGTAGAGCGCCCAGCCGGCAAAGCGGCCGCCCTGGGTAACGAGCATCCCATCGCCGCCGCCGTCAGGCACTTCGATTTCGGCCGAGATCGAGAAGGATTTGTTGAGAATGCTGGGAGCTGTTCCGAGCGGGGTGCCGACGAGCGGGCGTGTGTAAACGAACTTGTCGCGGCCTGCGACAATGCTCGGCCGGGGTGCGATGAAGCGCGTGAGCGCCGAGGCATCGAGCGGCAGGACTTGATACTTTGCCGCCTCGATCCAGAACATGTCCTGGAGTTCCGTGAGCTTCGTTGGATTGGCCGGGGCGACGTCGTTGTTCTGGGTCCAGTCGGTGGTAAGGTCGTAAAGTTCCCACTTGGCATCGTTGACCACGTCCTTCGGGTCCGGGGCGGTGCCGTTCCACGGCGCGCGGAACGGCACGGTCGATGCGATCCAGCCGTCGTGGTAGAGCGCGCGCTCACCGAACATCTCGAAATACTGCGTGTGGTGCCGGGACGGGGCGTCGGCATTGGCCTTGTCGAAGGTATAGGCGAGGCTCACGCCCTCGATCGGCGCTTGATCGATGCCATCGACAACGTCGGGCGCCTCGATTCCCGTCACCTCGAGGATGGTCGGAACGATGTCGATGACGTGATGAAATTGGTTGCGGATGCCTCCGGCGTCTGTGATGTGGCCGGGCCACGAGATCACCATGCCGTTTCGCACGCCGCCGAGATAGCCGGCTACCTGCTTGGTCCACTTGTAGGGCGTGCTCATGGCCCAGGCCCAACCGACCGCGTAGTGAGGATAAGTTTCGGCGGAGCCCCAAGCGTCGTAGAACGGCATCTGATCCGCAACGGAAACCTCGACGCCGTTGAAGAAAGTCATCTCGTTCGGTGTGCCTACCGGCGAGCCCTCCGCGCTGGGGCCGTTGTCGCCGCTGACATAGATGATGAGCGTGTCATCGAGCTTGCCCATATCCTCGATGGCCTTGACCACACGGCCGATCTCATCGTCGACATACGCGAGGTAGGCCGCATAGACCTCCATCTGTCGCTCGAAGAGCTTCTTCTCGTCGGCCGAAAGTTCGTCCCAATTCTTGAGGAGATCGTTCGGCCAGGGCGTGAGTTGAGCATCCTGCGGGATCACGCCCAGTTTCTTCTGATTGGTGAAAATCTCGTCACGAAGGGCGTTCCAGCCCATGCCGAACTTGCCCTTGAACTTATCGATCCACTCCTGGGTCGGATGATGAGGCGCATGGGTGGCGCCCGGCGCGTAATAGAGGAAGAACTTCTTGTTCGGATCGAGGGCGTTGATCTGCTGGACATGGGCGATGGCGTCGTCCGCCATGTCGGTGACCAGATTGTATTGAGGGTTGCCGACATAGGGGTAGATGCGCGTGGTGTTGCGATAGAGATCAGGCTGCCACTGGTTGGTTTCGCCGGAGTTGAACCCGTAGAAATATTCGAAGCCCATGCCGACCGGCCATTGGTCGAAAGGGCCGACCTGGCTGGTGACGAAAGCGGGGGTATTGTGGTTCTTGCCGAACCAGGATGTGGCGTAGCCATTGGCTTTCAGGATTGTGCCGATGGTCGACTTGTCCTTCGTCATGATGCTGCTGTAGCCCGGAAACCCGGTAGCGGCTTCGCCGATCACGCCTGTGCCGACGGAGTGGTGGTTTCTTCCGGTGATCAGCGCGGCGCGGGTGGGCGAGCACAGCGCAGTAGTGTGAAACTGCGTGTAGCGCAGACCCGCGTCAGCGATCCGATCAAGGTTCGGCGTGGGGATGACGCCACCGAAGGTGCTAGGCGCGCCGAACCCTTCGTCATCGATCAGAACCATGAGGATGTTCGGCGCTCCTTCCGGTGGCACGACCTGGGGCTGCCAGTAGGGCGTGGATGTGGGCGCGTCGAGGTTGATTATGCCGCCGAATTTGCCAGGCGGATTGGGGACGCGTAGCGGGTTGATCGGCGCCGTAGCTGCGGGCGAGCCGAGCGGGACTGCCTCCTGTGCACTAGCCGGGGCAGCTACGAGCGTCAAAACGGCGAGCGCCGCTCCACATGAGACGAGCCTAGTAGTTTTCATCGCAAATCTCCCCCCTTCGCTGATCGCCACATGCAGTAACCAGCAGAACGCATATGCTTCGACGCAACCTATACCCACTCACGCGGCCTGTCAGGATTGTATTTTCAATCTCTCCGGGTCGATGCAGGATTTCTGGAGCGGGAAACTGCCGACGATGACGTAGAGAGGCAATCAGATGGGAACACCAGCCCCAGCTTCTCCTCACTTGAATTTGGTCATCGCCTTCACTCTTCTTGGCCCATTAGACTCTCGAGAGACGACGCATCCTGACATTCCTACAAACCGTCAGTGTGTGTCCAAATACTGATCGAGTGGCAGCAGCAGGTTCTGCGCGCTGCCCAACTCATTGGAGAGTGTTTGAGCTGCGGCGATCAACTCGGCCGTTAGGCCGCGAACCGCTGCAAGGTTCTGTTTGGCATGATTTTCGGGTGATTGGTCTCGGGAGGCAGACAGCAATAGCAGCGCCACGCCTGCGACCCTGTTTTCTTTCACACCGTCGCCACGAAAATACAGCATGCCCAGATTGCCGATGGCCAGTGCGTCCCCTTGGACCGACGCCCTACGATACCACTGGTTTGCGTTAGCAAAATCAACCGTGGTCCCACGACCATTTTCGTACATCACCCCCAGATTGAATTGGGCGGCCGCGTTTCCTTGTGCAGCGGCTTTGCCGTACCAAACAACCGCTTCCTTTTCATCTTTGCCAGCCCCGATGCCTTGCTCATACATCAAGGCTACATTGAATTGGGAATCAGCGTGACCTGCGGTAGCCGCGTCACGAAACCTTTTGAAAGCGAGTGGAAGATCGTTGGCTTGATAAGCTGCGATCCCAGCATCGAAATCCGCAGCTACTTTTGGATCCTCCTTGGCTTGGGCGAAAGTCTCCGCTGCAAACACAATGGTTGCAAAGAGGCACGCGCCGAGTGCGAGGATTGCGGATCCAATTTGCGACTTCAGGACGCGGCGCGATACACGAACGGAAACGGGTTCCGAGTCTGGGGAAGGCTTGAAACGGTCACCCGCTACCAACGATCCCCACGTACTTCTCCCCGTTTTGTTCATTGTGGGGAGCGCTTGTAGCGCACCTCCGCTACCAGCCGGGCAGTCATTGTTGGTCGAGGCACTTGCGGCCCGCCGCCATTGCTCTGAAAGTTCCCTTCAAATCAACGACGAAGGCCCCCACTGTTTCAGGAAATACGATCATCTCGTATTGCTTCGCTACGGCGCGCTTGAAATCCGGGTCGTCCGTCAGGATGTAGCCGCCGGAATATCCGCCCTCGGCTTTCGTGCTAGTGACGACACCACCATAAAGTTTGCCGCTGATAGAGACGAAGATTGGCGACTGGTTCCCGCTCTGGATGCCGATATCCGCCTTCGTGAAGACGCCGAGATAGCCGACCTCCTGATCATTTTGGGTAACGCCCATCTGCACCGCGCCTGCAGCATCCGGGCCGTAGTCATGCACGATCAGGCAATCTCCGCGGGTTTTGTTTGCATAGATCGTCCAGCCCTCGATATCCTTTCCATATCTTTCAAGGACGTCGTTGGCCTTGGGAAGCGGATTGTCGTCTGCGTAGGCTGCCATCGCGTACGAGAGCGCGACCGATGTCGCCGCGACCAGCATCATGAAGTTTCGCATTATTGTTCCTCCGGTGTTCAAGCGGCCATGGCAGGGCACGACGACGCTGCAAATCGAAACCTACTCTCGCAAGGTAAGCGCCGATATTGGCCTTTGGGGAACGCCATGAAATGAGGACGTCAAAATGCTCAATTGGCGGGAAGCCGACAACGCAATCATCGGGGTGGCCATATTTGGCGCAATCGCAACCTTGAGCGTAATCGCCTCAATGTCCGGTTTCAGGAAATGGAAGCGCAGGTGGTCGCGACTGATTTGCGGCGCGAAGCTGCCATTCGCATCGCGGAGAACGAAGGTCTCCAAGGGGTCATGGGCGTGAATTCGGTCGGGGCTAACGAACTTCCGCAATGGGTCGAACCTTGCCGATCAGGCAGCGGCGAAACGCCTACCGTGAATCTGTGTCCCAATAATGCACAGGAGCCCAGTTGCATGGGCGGAATGTTGTTATCCGAAGCGATGGCTCTCCCTGCTTGCCGTCAGAGCGTTCGGGTGTTCGCCATCCGCTTGTAGGCTTGCACCCGCTTCCAGCGCAGCGTGCCAGGCTTGTATTTGACCAGCCATTCCGCCGCATTCTCCTTCAGGAAAAGACTGGGGCTGGCGTCGGCGGATGCGTTTGCCTCCGGATTATTGCCGGTCGATAGGGCCTCCTGTACCGACCGGAAATAATAGTGGTTGTAGAGCCGGTTGAACTCGGTGAAGTAGATGTCCGCGACCCGCTCGTTGCCGCGGATCAGCAGCATATTCTCGTCATTGTCGTTGACCGACGGGTCGGAGAAGTTGGCGGAGCCCGTCACGACCAGCGGGTCGCCGCCAAGCGGATCGCGCAGCATGAATTTCGAGTGGATGTAGCTGACGTGCTCGTTGAGGCCGAGGATCCGGGCGTTGGTCTCCCGGGTCCACTGGTAGAGCGGTCCACGGAAATATGACCCCCATGCCTGGTAGACGTTTTGCTTTGCCGTCAGAGGAATGAACGGCGTCTTCGAGTTCGTTTTCGGCAGGTCCCGCTTTTCCAGCAGCAGGAACAACACCGGATCCTTAGATGTGTTGTCGACGAAGACGGACTTGAACGTCTTGTTGACGCCAAACGCGAGCGTGATCGCGCCCAGGCCGGGAGCGGAATCGAGCGCGGCGGCATATAGCTCGTTGACTCCGCTGCCGCTACGCGGGCTGAAGATAGTCGATGATCCGGGACCGATATCGTCGAGCTGCGCCGGGATCGTTTCGAGGTCCATGACCGCCTTTCGCCCTTCCGCCTTTTTCTTCGTCGCCTCCGACCTCGCGTCGCCCTTCTCGGAGCCAATGTCCTGAAGCAACACGTCCCAGTAGGCCGCGAACCGCCGGGCGACATCCGCGTTTCGCACCCAGTGGCCGACATTGGTCTGGCCGTGAATGCCGCCGATAGAGAGGTTGGTCGAGCCGGTCCAGACCTCCCGCGGCTTGCCGTCGCGAATGAGCACCATGAACTTGTTGTGCTGGATGTTGGCGGGGTTTCTCTCGCGCCAGCGGGCAACGGCGCTCGCGGGCAGGCCGACCTTGTCGACTTTGCGTCTGTTCTCCTCTAGCGGGAACGCCTCGTGGAACTTGCCCTTTTTGTCGGTGTACGAATTGTCCTTGCCGTCGAGCAGCAGGCGGACGTCGACGCCGCGTTCGATGGCGAGCTTCAGTTCGGCCAGGACCAGGCTCGTATCTGAACTCGTAGAATGCACCGAGCAGCGCGTCGCCGGACTTTGCGTTCCTGATGAAAGCCAGAATGGCGTCGTCCAGCCGCCGGCTTAGCCATTCGAGGGCCTCGTCACGCTTCTTCGCGGTCGGCTGCTTGTCCGGCGCCTTGTTGTTGAACCTGCGATTATAGGCCTGGCTCGATGCGACACCACGATTGAAGAAGATGTCGTGCTCGCCCTTGGTGAACAGCGCTTCCGTCTCGACGGTGATTTCGATCGGCGTGGCGGAACGGTCGAGGTTCTTCGGCGCGCCCTTCAGCGGATAGAACCAGTAGGTGTAGCGGCGGCCATCCTTGGCGGTAAAGTCGTCCCAGACAAAACTCTGGACCGGATGATCGTAGGTCGTCACCGTGGTCTTCTCGTCGGGATGCGGGATCACTGACGAGAAGACCTTCATGCCGTACATGAAATATCGTTGCTTTTCTGTCGGGTCCTGCCGCTCCACGGCAAATCCGAGCAGCCCAGTCGTATCGGCATCGTCGAAATCTATCGCAAAGGAAACCGTGTTCGTGCCGGTCACTGCGAAGATCTTGTACCCGTCGACTTCCCTCGAGACAAAGTGCATGCGCGCAGCCCCTGCCGGGATATCAGGGCAACGTAAATCAGTTCGGTGACGATTGCACGATCCCCCTCATCACCCATGGCGGATAGATGCAACGCTTGCTTGAACGATTCGAGAGCCTCTCGCCCGTCTTGCCATTTCGGCACTTTGGGCATCATCGGTATACCTCCTCATCCCGCAACCAACCGGGGCAGGCATGCCCGCAGTCGATGCACGTCATGCGTCAGATCATTGATGATGTTCGCTAGCTCCGCAGCGTAGTCAGAGAGCATGCTGGAGTAGGGCATCCAAAGCCCGGCGAGCAGGTTGGGCAGCTTCCACCAGCGATAGGGCATGAAACGACCGCCGATCTGGCTATGGTCCTGTTCGTGCCGATAGGCGGTGTAGAGCCGAATTGCCTCTGCAGATTGCTTCTGCGTGAATTCGTCCGGTTCAGGCATTGCGGCGTGCCCAATTGACGACCGACCAGACCAATTCATCGACTGTGCTGCTCCCGACGCTGATATCGCGGTGCGGTTCGACTCGATGATACTCGCCGAGCGGCGCGGTCCCCGCGGTGAACCCCGTGCGGCGTGCGATGATGTTCTTGGTGCGCCGGTTTTCCTGCCAATAGGTTACGATTGCCCGGTGCTTCGGCTCGTTCGGGCTACCGGGATGCAGCGCCCGTGCGTCGGGAAAGTGCATGTGGCGATGATGCGCGTGAAGCAGCGTGACATCATAGAGCCGCGCGATGAAGGCCCGCATCTCGTCGACGCTGCCGGAGGTGCCGACATCCTTGCACTCAATCGCTACACGCGGGCGACCCACCGGTATGCCGCCGGCCTTACGGATCTCGGTCCCGACACTGCCGGGCACGATCGAGATGTCGATCTCGTGTGTCGCGGCGCTACGACCCGCGAATTGAATGCCGTTCCAGATTTCCCATTTCCTTCGGCGGCCCCAGCGAAAGCCGATCACGCTGGCATTGCTCGGCCCCGCCGAGGCTGCGGGGACGCCGGTAGGCGCACCGCCGCGTTGAATGAAACGCCGATCGGCATCACCGGGGCGGATGATCGTCCCGTCGGATCGCTGGAGCCAAACGCTAAAGCCAGCGTCTCGTAAGCCGCGCGCGAGGCTGGTCATTACGAATAGCTCGAAGATCCGCCCGGCGCCGGAGGCGTGGTCGAGCGTAGTGACGCGGCCTACGATCGTGTTGAGCGCGGTCTGAACGGCTGGGATCATGTCGTCGCCTGGCCGCGGGCGCGCGTGGTCCACTCCGCCAGCGCAGCATGCAGGGTGGAAAAATCGTCGCGGGCGCCCGCAACATTGTCACGGCTGCTTTTCCGGTCGCCCTCGAGGTCCAGCAGGACCAACGTCACATCTTGATCGGTCTTGCCGGAGGCCTGTGTCGGTACGTCTTGAGAGTCCTGCCGCTCGATGGTCGCCTCGACGATGAAGTCGAGCGTCTCCAACGACGCCTGCAGCTGTTCGAGCGCCGCGTCGAGCCGCTCTTCGACATAGGCCGCCGCCCATTCTACCTGCTCGTCCGCTGGTATCGGCTTCGGCTCCTCAAGCAGAACGCGCGGCTCGCCGCGGGCTTTGGGTTGGGCATTGCTGCGCACGGACTGGCGCGCGGCCGCGAGCACTTCTTCGGGTTCATCGGGCAATCGGCCGAGCCGAATTCCTTCGATCAACTCGAACGCCAACCAGTCCAGCCGAGCTGCGACCAAATCTCAATCAATTCGAGCACGCGCGGATCAAGGATCGCCACAACTTTACGCCCCCAAGCAAGTTGATCCCGCAGGTACGAACTTAATCCGGCAGGCACACCGACTGTCATCGGCGTGCCAACTTTCTATGTGGTCCCCACGGATTGTTCTAGCCAAGAGAAGACGTCCGACATCATGCAGAATTTCCCTGCAGGTACCGGATGGATCGCTTCTCAACCGAAACTCTTGCCATTTGTTTCGCTGATATGCCGGTCGAGGGCCCGCAGCGAGGCATCGGAATGCACCGACCTGAACCAGCCGGGCCCGCGATTGGCAAGCGTCTACAGTCGCAAGCGATAACCTGCCGAAGGCCTAGCTGACCGGCAAGCTCACGCATTGGCCTCGCCTGGCCTCGCGAGGAGGAATTCATGCAACGCCTTCAGTTTCGCCAAAAGCTCATCGAACGTGATGATCAACACGTCACGTTGACCGCCACGATAGAGTTCAAAAGACCGGCTCTCAAATTTCTTTACCGGGTTCTTGCCGATGATCAGGACGCAGGGAACAGTCCACGCTTGTATATGGAAATTGTCGTCCTCGCCCTTCTTCTGGTTGATCGTCGACACGAGGTTGTAGCGCTGCTCCAATAACTGGCTAACGCCTCCGGCCAACTCAGACGACGGGCCAAATAGCGAGGGTGGCCGATACGGCTCCCGCGTCATCAGCGGCGTGCCCGTCGTCTTAATTTCCACTATTGCAAGATTGCCGAACGCGCCGGCTTCAAGCAGGAAATCGGCATACTTCTCACCCGTACGTCTATGGCCCATTCCTCCTACCGACGCTTGGTCCACATATAGAACGATGGGAAGTCCGAAGAGGACCTTGAGGACGAATGGGTTCGCCTTGAAAAAGGTCTGCCAGTACCCCTCCTTATGATCCTGCGTCATTCCGGCCGACATGCGTTCGATCAACAGCTCCAGGGTGACCAACTCCAGTTTCTCACTCAGCTGGAAGACCTGGACTGGATCGTCTCTCGCGATTTCGTCGACCGATTTCATGACGGTCCGCACGGCAGCGGACCTGTTCGTGTTCCTCGACTTCGGCGTGCCGCGCGTTTGGATGGCGGTGTGGACGACGTCCACCAAGTCTTCCACCGAACGAAAATGAGCTTCTGCGCTATAGGCGGGCACGATCGACGGCAATATACGGCTGCGAAGATATTCCCTCTTTTCGCCGTTGGCGAAATCAACCGCGGCGTCATGCACCCGGTTAATGTTGATCCTCACCTCGTGATAAATATGCTCCGGCAATCGAACGTCCATTCCCTCAATCGAGATGTCGTCATCACTGCAGATGATCAGGCCGCTGATCTGCGGCAACTCCTCGAATGCCTCCACGATGTACTTAATCCGCGGATCGACGCCGAAACCTTCGAAGGGCCTTTTCAGGAAACCCGTCGGAAGGTCGAGGATCATGTCGAAGCCTTTCTGCGCCTCGATGGGGTCTTGATCCTCGAAGGAGATTCTCTTTATCTGCTTGTACTTAGGCTTGGTGAAGAGCGGGATGTTTGATCTCAACCAGGTCGGATAGGTCGTCAGTACGCGGCTTTCGAGGTCATATTCTGCAAGGAGCAGGGGCCACTCAGCCTCGTCGAATTCGACCCCCGCGGCTATGCCGCGATCGTGGGCCTTGGTCCCGAGGTGGTAGGTCAGATACTGTATCGTTTCACCCTGAAATCTCTCGATGCGCAGGAACGACCCATCCTCAGGATGTGTGCCGGCGTCCACCAATTCCCTCTCGTTGCCCTGCCTGCCTTGATCTCCGGTTGTCATCCCACCCTCACGCAGCTCTCGATCGCGCGTCTCCCGCAGTCGAGCAATATCCTTGACATTCGCATCCTTAGACCAATGCGCCCTGGCGACCTACCAACAGCGTTCAGACGGCTGTCCGCGGCGATGTATAGCTCGGCGACGTCGATTATTTGATGTGAACCTAAGGCCTTTAGTGTCATCGGTAGGTCCAAAGTTCTCCTGCCAACTGCTTCCAGGTCTTCAGGGGGCTTGGCCGCGGCATGCATAGCAGACAAATAACGACGAATACATTGACGAGGCGAGGGGCATAATATGGGAAAGATGAAAGAACTACATATCGAGACGCAGAACATCGTCCGTGATTGGGAGTATCTCCTCGAGCGAATATTGGGTCAAAGGACTGTCGGCGAGGCAACGGCGCTCAAGCCCGGCGAGTCACCCTCGGATCGGGAGGAATGGGAAATGTTTCGATCCATTCCTGACCTGGCTTTCACCCCGAAGGGCGGAGTGCAGAAGCTGGCGGTCGAATTCAGGATGTTCCGCTGGCAAAGTGAGTGGCGCAGGCATGTTCGGGACGCGGTCTCGCATATGGAGGAGTTGCTCCCCCAAGCCGGCTTTGAGCGCGGCATTGTCATCCTATCGATCGACCCGCCCGCAGACGAGCTGGCTGGCCTCGCATCAGACAAAGTTGATATCTGGGGACTAAGCAAGCTGCGGGACCTGGCCGGAGATGATGAAGAACTCAGCGAAGCGCTGGAAAGCCTTGTCTCCGAGACGGTACTCGATCCGCAGGTTGTGGGCACACAAAATGCGGAACCGGGATCGCCGAGGGGCAGGCTGCTTGTTGACGATCTGCAAAGATCGCAAGCCGGGAGATCGGGATGGAGAGAGTTTGAGAGGCTCTGCGAGCAAGCGATCAGGCATCTGTTCGGACGAGAAATCTCGAACCTTAAAGCGCAGCTTCGAACTCTCGACGGGCTGAACCGCATGGATCTGATTGGCCGCATAAAGGACGACGGCGCGTCCTTTTGGTCGATGATCGCATCCGACTTCTCTACCCGTTATGTGGTTTTCGATGCGAAGAACTTCGTGGACCCAATCACTCAAACGGAAATCGAGATCACCGAGAAATACCTCTTTGCAAAAGGACTACGAGCGGTCGCAATCGTTATCGCCCGGTCAGGTGCGGACGACAATGCGCGAAAGGCTGCCGAGGGTGCGCTTCGCGAGAACGGCAAATTCATTCTGGTCATCACGCTTGATGACCTGTGCAAAATGCTCCTAGGCGCCGATGCGGGCGAGCCCCCGGAGAATCTTCTCTATCAAAGAATGGATGATATGTTGATGAGCATGGGCCGATAGCAGTATAATCGGAATGTTCATAATAATATAACGCAGCTCTACGAGCATGCAGTTCACGCAATCGCACATAGTGAACGGCAGTGAACTTGCGATCAGCGGGCCGAAAGCCACGATCCGATCGTCCACCGGGAAGAATCCGTCCTCCACGCGGAGGACTTGGTGGATAGATTCATTGCGGACGGCCGACTGTGTCACATAGTGTGCGCTCGGCTCCCAGCGCGAGCCAAGAGGGCCATATGCCGATTCACACCGTGGTAGTTGAAGGGCCGCTTGCGCTACGAATGCGACGCCTCAATGCCGCGCGTGAAGGCGCCACGGGCCGTCAGGTTCTCACGCTCCCGCTGCTGGCAGCCCGGCTTGCCGGTGGATTCATCGCGCCGGCACCGCACGAAATCTTGTATCCGGCCATAAGGCAGGCGCTCGACGCCGGCGGATATGAGGACATCGACAAGGTTTCCGAGTTGCCGGGAATGCCGGCAGCTGTGCTGTCCGCGCTTAGGGATTGGTGGGACTCCGGAATCTCGCCTTCTGTACCCGACAATGCCCGCCTCCGGGACTTCACGCTGCTGGAGAGCCGCGTCCGTAACGCACTGCCGCCGGGAATGCTGTCATCTCCCGATTTGGTCGAAGCTGCGCTGAAGCGACTACGCTTTGCGCCAAAGCTGCTTGGCTCCATCACTCTT
Organism: Mesorhizobium sp. WSM4840; assembly: GCF_055811755.1. Lineage (NCBI taxonomy): Bacteria > Pseudomonadati > Pseudomonadota > Alphaproteobacteria > Hyphomicrobiales > Phyllobacteriaceae > Mesorhizobium > Mesorhizobium sp. WSM4840. The sequence continues at coordinate 86,399 of NZ_JBVVQD010000025.1, read as the reverse complement.
CAAGACGTTTCCGACATTAAAGCCATCTGGCGTCCGCTCATTCGAGAGCTCTGCAACGTTGTTCCGGTGCGCTGGATCGCATCACAACACGCCAGGCGGGGCTGGTTCTCCGGTGAGATTGAAACACGCCGTGTGGGAACGGCCGCGCTGGTTTCAGCTGACCTCTGCGCAGACCCACGAAGCGAGGTGAGGGAAGCGTTGCGCTGGGCGCGAGCGAAAATTACGCAGGGAGGCGTCTGCCCGCATGAGATCGCAATTACGGCGGCCTCGCCGGCGGCGTGGGACGATGCGTTTCTCGTTCTCGGACGCGAGGCTGGGCTTCCAGTGCATTTCACCCACGGCATCCCGGCACTGGCGACCCGAGAAGGTCAGACTTGTGCATCCATTGCCGACATCCTCCTGCGGGGGCTGTCGCAGGAGCGCGTCCGGCTTCTGTTCGCCCGTCTGCCGCGAAAAGTGCGAGAGACTGTCCCCGCCGACTGGGCCAAAGGGCTGAAGCGGAGCGCGGCGCTCACGACCCCGCAGCTATGGCGCCACGCGTTACAGCAGACTCGCGCCGACCGGGCGGAGGGAGATCTTGCCGAACGCACGATGCTGCCGATTATCGAGGAACTCGCCGATGGGATTGCGTCGGCGGACCGCGCCGGGCGCCGCCTCTTGAAAGGATCGGGTCTCACCTTGTGGCAGGACGCGCTTCGCATGGCGCCTCCGCAAGCGATCGAGCTTTCCCTGCAGGCTCTGCGTGTAGATGACGGACGCGAGCCGGGGAACACGATCGTATGGGGTCCTGCCCACCACATGGCGGCGGCGCCACGGGCCCATGTCCGGCTGCTCGGGCTCGAAGCGAACGCGTGGCCGCGACGGGCGAACGAGAACCCACTACTACCCGAACACCTGCTGGGACATCTCCACCTTCCATCGGCGGACGTAGCCGAAAACGACCGGATGCTACACGACATCATCGTTGGCCAATCGGAGGGTTATACGCTGTCGCGCGGCCATAGAAGCGCGACTGGCTCCCTGCAGGCAGCCAGTGCACTGTGGCGGAAAGACCTGGAGCGCGTCGTTGGCCGTAGTGCAATCCCTGCGCACGCATTCAGCGAAAGCGATCGCCTCTACGCCCGTCCGGCCGACGCCGGCAAGGACCCGCAAGTGCGTGCAAGTCGCGGCTGCTGGCACGCTTGGCAAGACAGCGAGCAGCATACTGCCCATGATGGGCGGGTTCGTCCAAACCACCCACTCATTCTCGATGCGCTCGCCGAAGTCCAGTCAACGACATCCCTGCGTCGACTCCTTTGCGATCCATTGGGATTCGTGTGGGAATACGCGCTTCATTGGCGCGAACCCAACCTTGATCCCCAGCCGTTTGCGCTCGATCACCGCGCCTTCGGCGAACTCGTTCACGCGCTCATCGGAGGCGTATTGCGCAATGGCGCTCCGCGAAATGTCGACGAGATCGACATTGCACTCTCCCATGAAGCCGAGCGCCTAACCCAAAGCTGGCCGATCACGAGGGCAGTGCCACCCGATCTTCTCTGGCGGCACACAGTGGCAACAGCCCACGAGCGCGCTTTGCGCGGGCTGATAGAAGCCCTAGGCGAACCACGCGGCACGAGCTGGACGGAGCTCTCCTTTGGCGAAGCTACTGACGACCCTCACCCATGGATCAATCACTCCCCCGTCGCGATCGGGCAAACCGCGCTTTCCTTCCGAGGGCGAATCGATCGCCTTGACGAAGATGCGGCGCGGGGCGCTGCGATCATCACTGACTACAAGGTCGGGGCGGCGCCGGAGCGAAAGAAGACGGTCGTCTTCGATCGTGGGGCTGAGCTCCAGCGCGTCTTCTATGCCCTCGCCGTCCGGTCCCTTCTTCCTGTGGTCCGCAGCGTAGATTCGCAGCTGACGTATCTGAAGCAAGACCCTGCCCGCACGCTGAGCCTGACACACGAGGAACTGGAGAAGGCCATTGCACAGGCTATCTCTTATACCGAGGCCGGCGGCCAGCTGCAGCGCAGCGGTCAAATTGCGCCCGGTCCGACACCTGCGTTCTTCGAGCCGCTTTCGATTGGCCTGCCGGCGGACCTCGACGCGTATCGTCGCATAAAGCGTCGTCCGTTTGCCCAAGTGAACAGCCCGCTCGATGGGCTCTGGAGCAGCCCTTGAGCGTTCCTGACCTCGACGCCCGCAGGCGCGCGCTCACCGATTTCGAGACCAACATGCTGGTTGAGGCTGCCGCCGGCACCGGCAAGACCTCCTTGATGGCAGCCCGCGTGGCGATGATGGTTGCGAGCGGCATCGACCCCGCCAAAATTGCCGCGATCACCTTCACTGAACCTGCAGCAAGCGAGCTTGAGGCGCGTATACGCTGGACCGTAGAGGAGCTTCGCGCAGGACGGCTTCCGCCCGCCCTTTCTGGAGTTGTCCCGCTGCCCTTAGCCGCCGCCGAGCGCGCGCATTTGGATGCGGCAGCACTGCGCATCGGGGAGATCACGGCAACCACCATCCACGGCTTCTGCCAAGGCATCCTTCGTTCGCACGGCTTGGACGCCGGCTTGGATCCCGGCTCGCGTGTGGTCGATGAGACAATTGCCGACGCTCTCTTTGATGAAGTGCTTGCGACATGGCTGAAGGAGAAGCTCTCCGGGAGCGACGAACAGGACGGGCCGGTCGCGGTACTTGCCAAGGACGATCCTCTTGGGGTCGTTGAGCGCATCCGCGAACTTGCCAAGCTGCGCCGAGAACACCGCAGCGCGACAGCACCGGCACCAGATCTCTCATCTCGGCCGGATCGCACCTTCGCAGAGGCGGTCACCGCATTTTCACGCTGGCATGCCGAAGGCCCCGGAGAGGCGGGGACGGCGGACCTCATCGTCGACCTCGAGCGTCTCTCCGCGTTCTTCCAAGGCGACCACGCGAACGCAGGATTTTCGGCGCTTTGGCAACTAACCCAGCCGCCGCGAATAGGCATGATGCGGCCGAAGGCCATTGACCTCCAGCCTTACGATAGGAAACGCGCCTGGAAGAATCTGCTCGGTGAAACGCAGGGGCAGCATCGCAGTGATGAAGCAGCCGCACATTTCGAACAGGTGAGCACAGCGTATCGAACCCTGATCGGATCGATTTCGCAGCGCCTTGTCCACGACCTCGCCGCGCTCCTGACCGAGGTGATCGAGGCTTACGACCGTCGAAAGCGCGAGGCCGCCGTTCTCGATTTCGACGACTTGCTGCGGCAGGCGCGCGCGCTGGTCTGCGAGCATCCCGAGATCCGCGACTGGCTCGCAGGCCGCTATGCGCACCTGCTTGTCGATGAGTTCCAGGACACCGATCCTGTGCAGGCTGAAATCGTATTCTGCATAGCCGCTCATTCGCAGCCCGCTTCATGGAGCAAGGCGGTTTTGCGTCCGGGCGCGCTGTTTCTCGTAGGCGATCCAAAACAAGCGATCTATCGTTTTCGGGGCGCCGACGTCGAGGCCTATGCGCTCGCGAAATCCGTGATCGCGAACGCCGGCAATGGCTGCCTGCTTGCCGTCACTGCAAATTTCCGATCACGTCCGGAGGTTATCGATCACGTCAACCGCGTATTCCAGGACGTCCTCGGAAAGGCAGGGCAGCCCGGCTTTGTACCGCTCGCGCCGACCCTTACCCTGCCGCCGCTTCCCTTTCCCGCCGCAGCGAAGCTGACGATTGATGTCCCTCGTGACGCAAGCGCCGAGGAACAGCGGGAGGCGGAATCTGCGGCCGTCGCGGACCTGTGCACGCGCCTGATCGGCGCCCTCGCGATCACCGACCCGGATGGGACGGAGAGACTCCTCCGTCCAGGCGACATTGCCTTGCTCGCGCCCACGCATACGGATCTGTGGCGCTATGAGCGTGCCCTTGAAGGGCGCCGCATCGCGGTGGCATCCCAGGCGGGTCACGCCCTGTTCAGGCGACAGGAACTGCAGGACATCCTTGTCCTGGTCCGCACTCTTGCAGATCCGCTGGACACGCTGGCGCTCGGCGCCCTGATGCGCGGCCCCCTCGTCGGGCTACGCGACGAAGACCTGCTTGACGTCACGGCGGCGCTGTCTCCCGACGCGGACGGGCGCCGGCGCTTCCAGCTCCGAACGCCGCCAGACGAGGTTATCCATCCGCTCGCAAAAGCGACCCTGATGAAGCTCCAGGCGTTACATCGCCTCGCCGCGGAGCTCACCCCAATGCAGCTCGTCGCGTACGCGATCGAGCGCCTCAACTTGCGGGTCGTCATGGCGGCCCGGCACGGCCAGCGCAATGCCCGCGCACTCGCGAACCTGGACGCTATTATCGAGCTTGCGAGGCCCTACAACGTTGCCGGCCTGCGGGCGTTCGCGCTTGACCTTCAGCAGGGGTGGCAACGCAAGCGCCGACATCCGGAAGGAAGGGTCGACGCGTCCGAAGAGTCGGTTGAAATCGTTACCATGCACAGCGCCAAGGGGCTGGAGTGGCCCGTGGTGATCACGGTCAACTCATCCACGCGCTTCAAGCCGCAGGATCAGTTCGTCTATCGGCAATCCGACGACACTATCCACTGGATCGTCGGCGGCATCGAGCCGCCTGCGCTTGCCGCCGCCCGAGCAGAAGAAGAGTTTCGCGAAGCACGGCAGCGCGAACGGCTTTGGTACGTTGCCACCACGCGCGCCCGCGACTTGCTGGTTATCCCCGACCTGCCAGGTGCGCCCGCCCGCTCGTGGTCGCGCGTGATGGATCTTGGGCAAAAGCAGCTTTCCGAGTTCCGATCTGAGTTGTTGCCTGTGCCGGTTCCAAGCTCATCGCAGCCTGGCAGTAACGGCCAGACGGAGACGGTGTTTGCCGCAGAAGCCGAGCGGCTCACCGACGCCTCCCCGCCAATCGTGTGGGACCGACCGAGCGAACGTGATGCGGATCGCACCGGCGACATTGTGGATACCTTCGTGGTCGATGCGGTATCCGATGGGCCGCATCGCATTGCCGGGTCTGGCCCGGTTCGCGGCACGATCCTGCACAAACTCATGGAAGAGCTCATCACAGGGGAGCTTGGATCGCACCGCGACGAAGCCGCCGAGCGCGCTGCCGAGCTTCTTGCGCAGTTGCTGCCGGCTGTCAGCGACGAGCCGGATGCAAGACACCCGGATGCGATAGAGATGGCGGAGACGGCTCTGCGTACATTTTCGCTGCCGGAGCTTGCACCATTCATCACGCTACTCGTGCCCGAAATCCCACTCTGGGCGGCAAGCCCGCCGCGTTTTCTCGCCGGCCGTGCGGACGCTGTGGCAATCGACGGGGAGCGTATTTCCCTAGTCATCGACTGGAAGTCAGACGTGACTCCGGACACAGCCGCATTTAACACGCATGCGGCGCAGCTGCGCGATTATCTGCGTGTCACTGGCGCTGAGCGGGGCGCTGTCGTCTACATGTCCCGAGGGCAAGTGGCTTGGGTCGAGCCCGCATAACGCGCTCACCAAGGCGGATCGAGGATCGGCGACGGCGAGCAGACCAGGACGCGGCGGGCCCCACGCGTCATGGCGACGTAGAGATTGCGTGCGTTGAGTGCGCCCGCGTTGAGAACGACCGAGATGTCGGCTTCGAGGCCTTTTAGCAGCAGGGTGCTTCCGACCGAACGTCTTGCGAGCGGCCGGCCAACGAGCCGGGACTGTTCGCGGATCGTCACCGTCGCGTCGCGGAAGGATGGGCCGGCGGGGGAAGCCGCAAGCTGCAATGCCCTCTGCGCCGCCGCTAGCACTGCAGGACGATAACAGCGCACGCCGCCCGCCCGGTTGATGGCGTACAGGAGGTCCGATACGCCTGTAAGCGACGGTGTCTCTTCGAATTTCACCGCCGTTTGCTCGATATCGGAAAGGGCGCGCCCGAGTGTGCCGGCGCGGGCCGAGGCGACCGATCGCATGAGGTCGCTCGCGGAAAAGGCGCTCATCAGGTTTTCTGCGAAATCGGCCACGGCGGAGAGCATGTCCGGTTGGGCGAGATCGAGGGCGTTCCCAAAATCCGTAAGGTCGCGTAGGTCCACGGCCTCGACGGTCACTGCGCCGTCAACCAGCCGGGCAATACGCCGCTGTCCGCGCGGGTCGGTGCTGTCGCCGATGATCAGAACCTTGGTGTCGCCGGGCGCGTCTACCGCGGCAGCTGCATGCCGCAGCGCATCGTCCTGCCGGCCATCAAGGTGAATCCACTGGACGCCGGCAGGGGCTGCTCGAAGGTCAATCGGCGTTCGTCTCGCAAGATCGCCCCTTATCGACAGCAACCAGTTACCGAGGTCGTGCGCCCCTGCATTGTTCCACCTCCAAGGGATCGTGAGTTCTCCTACCACCGGAAAAAACGGCACGACCTGTGTCTGCCAATCTGCCAATGGGTCGCCGCCAAACCCGAAGATAGACTGGAACGGGTCTCCGACGATGGCCGTGGGCAGGCTCTGGGCGAGCCAAGTTACGAGCGCGTGCTGGCGGATCGAGCAGTCCTGGTACTCGTCGACAAACAGCCGTTCATAGCTGGCGGCGAGGATGTCGTGGACATGCCCCGCCGCGACAAGCCGCGCCGCCGCGTCGCGGATGGCTTCATAATTCGGCCGGGCGCCGTTCACGATCCGGGGATCGTGGCCCGCCCTTTGGGGGAATGTGGAGATTAGCCGGATCGCAAAGCCATCCAGTGTCGTGGCGCGGTAGGCGGCCGGCCGCACGCCTGCCTTTTCCAGGCGGCCGCGGAGCGCGGCTACGCCGGCGTTGGTGTGGGTCAACACCAGGATGGGTTTGGGCCCGTCATGATGCACGAGAGCATCGGTGATGAGCTGGGTCTTGCCGCAGCCAGCCGGTGCGATCACCAGCCCACGCCCTATTGTGCGCAGATCGATTTCAGCGGCCGCCATCTTCAACCCATTCCAACACACCGTCCATTATGCCGGTGAGGCTGGTGTTGGCATCCCCGTAGGCCGGGCCGACTATGGTTCGGCCTGCAGTTTCCATGGTGGTGATTGTCTTCAGCCAACCGAAGCGCGCCGCCGCGTTGCCGAGAAGCGTACGACTAGCGGGGCTGAGGCCATCAATCAGGGCCTCGGCTTCCAGATCGTCGAGCGTCTTCGTGCCGTTCGAAATGGTCTTTATATGCGCCTCGATGAGCACACGTTCCTTGGCCTCGATGGCAAGATCCAGTAGTTTGTCCGCAGGGCCGTGCGGGAGTGCCGCGAAAAGCTCCTGTTCGACCGCCCGTCCGCCGCCCCAGGCGAAGACCTTGCCACCGCCCGCGATGAAAATCGCTTCTGCCGGCGCCGGAGCTGGCTTGTCACTGTCTCGCAGGATAGCCACCCGGTAGCCGAGAGATTGCAGGGCATTTGCCCGGCTGAAGGTTTCATCACCGTTGCCGTTGACGAGCGTGGCCCCACAGGCCGCCAAGGATATTTCACCCGTACTGGTAAAATGCTGATCCAGTCCGCGCATGAGCCCGATCTCGCTGCCACCTTCACACACGACGATTGAGGTGGCGAGCAGGGCGTGGGCGTGAGCTCGGATCGTGCCCTGCACATCGCCGGCGTCGCCGGCGCGTGTGACGACGTGCTCTCCACCGCTGTTGCGTCGCACGATATGCAGTTGATGGGCACTCAATTCCGTAACAGCCGTCGGGGAATGGCTCGTCGCGAACACCTGCAGCGGGGGAACTTCTTCTTTTGCGCCAAGCGCTCCGAGCAACCGGATGATGCGGTGCGGCTCCAGACCATATTCGAGTTCATCGATCAGGAAGGTTGTCGCCTTGTCCGCAGCCTTTCGCTGCAACGCCGCGATAAGCAAACGCGACGAGCCGAGGCCGAGAGATCGCAGCGGTATGCCATTCTCATCGTGAAGTGAGATCGTGCCTCCCGTGAAGGTGACCGAGCCCGCATCGATGAGAGCCTGCACTTCCGCGCCGACTGGCACACCCATCTCGCCGGCAGCGGTCGTGACCAGCTTCAGCGAGCCTTCCAGTTCCTTGAGTTCGTTCTGGTCGAAGGCGCCCCGCATTTGGCGGGCCAGCCGGGTCAGCTCGCTCGATGTATCCGCCTTGCCATCTGTAAGTTTGCTCAGCACCGAGCCGCGCCGCCACGTCAGGTGGGTGTCCCCGGTAACGCCAAGACGCGCAGGCGCAATTCGGGTGCGATCAGCCCAATTGAGATTGCGGGTGCGGCCCGCTGCCTGAGCGCGCGGCGATACAAGTGACCATTCCGGCTCAAGATCACTCTGCACCGTGAGTTGCAGGGTCAGCGCCGTTTCGATCCCCGCTCCCGGTTCGGGCTCGATGATGCCGGTGCCGGCGTTGAACCCCACAAGGAAATCGCCATACGCGTCGATGTTCTTGAGCGGCTCATCAAGGGCACTAAGGGTCACGGAAATGCGGATGGGTTGATCAAAATCGATCCCATGAAAATCCGCATCCGTGAAGGACAGCGATCGCCGTGCGCCGAGGCACAGATCGATGGCGTCGAGGATGGTGGATTTCCCGCTGTCGCCCGGCCCAATCAGACAATTCACGCCTGGACCCGGCAACCACCGGAGCTTCTTGATCGCGCGAAAGTTCTCGATTTCGAGCACTCGGACCAATGTCATGCCATTCCACTCCCCATGGCCGTGTCGGCTTTTACCCTATTCCGTCCGCGCACCGACATGTTCGGTGATTTGAGGCATCTTTCTGCTCGACATGGCGCAGGAGGTTCGACGCTGGCAAAGGGCGCGGCGCTCATGATGCCTCGACATTGGCCGGCGCGACGTTGAGATATTGCTCGAGCGCCTTGATGCTCGCCATGACCTCCGCGAAAGCTGGCGGTGTTCCGAAAATCATCGCCGACATCCGCTGGTAGTCCGCCGCAAGCCTGGTTCGCATGTCTTCCGTCGGAATGAGGCGATAGCTGCCCGGCATCGCGCGATCGTAACGATGATCGGGCGCGCGAAACATCAGCTCCTTGTGCTGTCGGCACGCCTCGGCAAGTTCGCGCATGGATGCCGTTGCGACACCGTAGTCGGGGTGCGTCCAGATCTGATGGACGTCGTAGTAGTGACGCGAGTACCGATTGAGATCGGGCACGGGCCGCTTCGGATTGGCATCCTGACGACGCTTCTCCGTCATCTCCGTCATCGCATGCAAGATCAGCACCTTTTCCCAGAACGTCCGCTCAGGCCTCACCGTCGTCACGTTCTGGACGGTGAGGCTCGCCTCTTCCGGCATTTCGGCAGCGATGTAGGGCACGATCTCGCGCGGCTCGGCAGGCTCGGGATCGGGGCGCGCGCCACCTTCGATGCGGACGGCTGCCTGCACATAGCTGCCTGCGACCTCGAAGACGCTCTTGTAGCCAAGCACCAGGATGTCGAGCGCTTCCTTGTTGCGGTAAAGATCAAAGCCGAAGCCCAGCGAGAAATGACCAGGACGCTCGGCCGCCTCTTCGACGACGGCGAGCTCCTTGATCAGAAGTTCTCTGAGCGGTCCGGAGATATATTGCCGCGCGGCCTCGTCGACTTTCTCGGCGAGCGCGCGTTGCTGCCGATTGACTGAGGGCAGGGCGGCGATGTCGGCTTCAAGCGGGACGTGCAGATCGGCTTTGTATATGCCGATGTCGATGTCCTCTGAAAATCGGCGGACCAGCCCGTACGCCTTGCTCAGGCTGGTGCCGCCCTTGAAATAGAGACCGACCGGATCGTTCGGCCGGCGGTTGAACAGAAAGTCGAGCACCCAGCAGACGTAAAGGTCCTTTTCGATATTTGCCGCCTGGGTGCCCAAGTGGGCGGCGACCGTCTCGAAGAGCGTACGGCGTTCGTCGACGCTCGAGTGCAGGATCTCAATGAACGTCTTCTGCATGATCGCCCTTCGCGCGTTCTGGCTCCGGCCCGCCTTCGGTTTGATCCTCGGCGATCCTGCGCGTGATTGTCTCGACCAGTGCATACATCCACGCGGGGACCGCATGAATGTTGTCGCGGAGGTCCTGTGCGATCTTTTCCCGATCGGGATTGCGTGACAGATCCCGGACGATCCCGTTGATGGCCGCGTCGAAGCTCGATCGTTCGTCCCGAAACCATGTGAGCGCCTGGACCACGCGCATGGCCGGCCGGCCAGCCCAAAACGCCGTCTTGGCCGCGATGCGCTTGAAATCGAGCTTGTAGATGACTGGCCGGACCGCCTTCGGATCGCCGGCGCTTGCCTCGATCTCGATTGTCCGCGGATAGGTGTCGGCATAGATCGTTGAGCGCGCCGGGACGGCTGTCGTCAGGCCGAGGTCGTTCGCGGCGGTCATTCCGTCGACGAGGACGCGCAGCTTGTCGCGCCGGGCAATGGCGTCGACGAACGAGGACCGGGGCGGAAACACCATCTTGCCGGTGAGCTTGCTGACGCTGGGCTTGTCATAGAGGCCGCGATGGGGCCGGCGGATGTCGCCCCGCAGGGTCAGCCGTTGCAGCGCCTTCTCAACGGCATTCGGTGTCCCGATGTCGAGAAAGTCGGCGCGCGACCATACGCCGGCCGGCGCCGCCTGGGTGATCCGGTCGTGAATGCGATCGAGCGTGTCGGACGTCGGGTCTGGCATCTGGCCGCCTTTCTGACCGAAGATTATATATAAAAATTGGTCAGTAGCAATCGACATCATCGTTCTGACCAGAATTTATATTCAAACTTTGGTCAGTGGCTCACCCCGCCTCGCGGGGTGTTCGTTGATGCTCAATCGAGATCGATCCATGCCGGCGCATGATCGCTCGGCTTCTCCCACGATCGCAATTCTGCATGAGGGGATCGCGTTGAAAGCCCGCTAAACAACGCTAAGCCGAAAACCTAATGAAAACAGATAGGTTGGGTATTCGCATGGTTCGTTAGAGGGATGAGCCAACGTACTGCTGACTGCGATAGACGCTCCAAAAGACGCCAACGAGAGCAACCTGTTCCGTGCTCGTTCAAACTTATCGTTGCTGAGCGTACTCTCGACGCTATGCCCTCCAGTAGGCCGTTTGCAATGTGCTCGATTTCGGTAATATCTCCGCCCGTTCTCAGAACGGTGCCATTGATCGCCGCACCTCGATCAACCTGAGTTCGTGCCTACGGTCGCGACCATGCCGCACTGTGCTCCACCGTTATCCGTTATCGCACCAAGGGCGCGGTCCGCGATGTCGGCAAGGCGCTCGGCCTGCCCGAGGACATGACGAAACTTCTGTCCTCACAGATCTGGGGCCATGGCGAGGCGGTAGATGAGCAGCGCGCCCGCGAACTCAACCTCAATCTCGGCGATCGCCGGCTGCGCCTGACCCTGGAATTGGCGGCGCAACTTGCCGGCACGCCTCGCCACCTCTCGCAGCATCCTGGCGGCTTTGTCCTGACTCACGATCGGCTTGACGACCTCGTGCCGATCGAGCCGGCGGCGATGAAGGACCGCCAGGTCGTGGAATGGGACAAGGATGATATCGACGCCCTCAAATTCATGAAGGTCGATGTCTTGGCGCTGGGCATGCTCACCTGCATGAAGAAGTCATTCGATCTCCTGTCGGAGCATAAGGACATCGCCCTCGACCTGGCGACGATCCCGGCCGAGGATCCGCGCACCTACGCCATGATCCGCAAAGCAGACACGCTTGGCGTCTTCCAGATCGAATCCCGCGCGCAGATGTCGATGCTGCCGCGCATGAAGCCCAGGACATTCTACGACCTGGTCATCGAGGTTGCGATCGTTCGGCCGGGGCCGATCCAGGGCGACATGGTCCATCCCTATCTTCGCCGGCGCGATGGGACGGAAGAGGTGACGTTTCCGACACCAGAGCTCGAGCGCGTTCTCGGCAAGACACTCGGCGTGCCGCTGTTTCAAGAGCAGGCAATGCAGGTCTCCATGGTCTGCGCCGGCTTTTCCGCCGGCGAGGCCGACCAGCTGCGTCGCGCCATGGCCACCTTCAAGCACACCGGCGGCGTCTCGAAATTCCGCGACAAGCTGATCAGCGGCATGATCGCCAACGGCTATACCTCGGAGTTTGCCGAAAAGACCTTCTCCCAACTCGAAGGCTTTGGCAGCTACGGCTTTCCCGAAAGCCATGCCGCCTCCTTCGCCTTGATCGCCTACGCGTCCTCCTGGATGAAATGCTGGCATCCCGATGTCTTCTGTGCGGCGCTCTTAAACTCGCAGCCGATGGGCTTTTATCTGCCGGCCCAGATTGTGCGCGACGCACGCGATCACGACGTCGAGGTGCGCCCGGTCTGCGTCAATGCCAGCCGCTGGGATTGCACGCTTGAGTCGACCGATGCTGAAGATAGCTTCGCTGTCCGGCTCGGTCTGCGCATGGTGAAGGGTCTCGCCAATGATGACGCAGCCGCAATCATCACGGCGCGGGCCGATGAACCCTTCGCCTCGGTCGACGATCTCTGGCGCCGCGCCGGCGTGCCAGCGGCTTCACTGGTCCAGCTCGCCGAAGCCGGTGCTTTTCTGCCGGATCTGAACCTTGCCCGCCGCGACGCGCTCTGGGCGATCAAGGCGCTTCGCGATGAACCTTTGCCGCTGTTTGCGGCCGCTACGTCCCGCGAACAGAAGACCGTTTCGGAGATCCACGAACCTGTCATTGCGCTTAAGCCCATGACAGCCGGCCGCGAGGTTGTCGAGGATTACGGCCATGTCGGACTGACCTTGCGCAGCCACCCCGTTTCGTTCCTGCGTGCCGATCTTCGTCGCCGTCGCATCGTGACGTGTCAGGAAGCCATGCAGGCCCGAGACAAACGATGGCTTGAGGCAGCCGGCCTGGTGCTGGTCCGGCAACGGCCAGGCTCGGCCAAAGGCGTCATGTTCCTCACCATGGAGGATGAGACGGGCGCCGCCAACGTCGTCGTCTGGGTCAAGGTATTCGAGAAATTCCGGCGGGTTCTTCTGTCATCTGCCATGCTCGGTGTGCGCGGCCGCATCCAGCGGGAAGGGGAGGTGGTGCATCTCGTCGCCCACGAGTTGACCGATCTTTCGGCCGAACTCGCCAGCGTCGGAAATCGCGAGGCGCCGTTTCCATTGCCGCACGGCCGCGGTGACGAGGCGCACCATGGCGGATCGGGCATCGATCCGCGCGGCATGCCGAAAACGCGCGATATCGTCGATCCCTACGAGCACATCGACCGCATCAAGGTGAAGACGCGGGATTTCCGATAGAAGCTGCAGCGGATATACCGTCATCATGTGGTAGTCTGGCCCGCATGACGACGCTTTATCTCAATTGGCGCGGAAGACGGTGAATCCCACACAGCCGAATAAAACGCATCCGCCGAAATGGATCGAGCCTCAGCTGACGCGCCTGGTCGACGAAGCGCCCAACGGCCCCGATTGGCTTCACGAAATCAAGTACGACGGATACCGCATGCACGCGCGGATCGACGGCAGCGACATCCGCTTGCTCACCCGCACCGGCCTCGATTGGTCGCATCGCTATCAAGCGACGATAGCGGCCCTACGCGCGCTCCCGGTGAAAGAGGCATATATCGACGGGGAGCTGTGCGCCGTTCGGGAAGACGGCGTCACCTCCTTCAGCCGCCTGCAGGCCGCTATGGACGAGGGCCGCACGGGCGATCTTGCCTTCTTTGCTTTCGATCTTCTGTTCCTGAACGGAGAAAGCATTGCGAAGCTGCCGCTCATCGACCGCAAGGCGCGACTGGAAGGCCTGTTTTCGACCGACATGCCCGGCCTGCGCTTCAGCGATCACGTGATCGGCGACGGGCCTGCGTTCCGCAAGCACGCCTGCCGGCTTGCACTCGAGGGCGCTATCTCAAAGCGGATCGACAGCGCCTATGCATCCGGCAATCGCGGCCTATGGGTCAAGTCAAAGTGTCTCAACAGAGAGGAATTCATCGTCGTCGGCTGGACCGATCCGACTGGAAGCCGCCCGCATATCGGCTCGCTGCTCCTAGGCTACTACACCAATGATGGTCGTCTGATGTACGCGGGCCGCGCCGGCACGGGCATCACGGTTGCAGAGCTCAGGCGATTGGCTCGCCGGCTTGCGCCACTTCAGGCAGCTCGAATGCCCCTCGACGTTCCGCCGCCTCGCGAGAGCCGGTTCGGCTCGCCGCTTGAGCTGTCGCGCGTGCATTGGGTCAGGCCTGAAGTGGTGGTCGAGGTCACCTATCTCACCTGGACGGAAGACAATCTCCTGCGCCAGGTCTCGTACCAAGGCGAGCGTCAGGACAAGCCAGCCCGGCAGGTGGTGCGCTCCCTGACCCATCCCTGATCGACATCGGGCGCCGATTCGTTTCAAGTCAACCGACTTGCTCTACCTGCAATGTGCTGGGGGGAAGGGCCTTGATCAGCGACTTCGCCGACACCGAAGGGTCGAGCCAATCCGCCCACGCGCTGCGATCGAGGATAACAATCTGCCTGTCATGATAGGGCGCGATATCGGGCCCAGGCTCCATCGTTAGCATGGTGAAGGCTTCGCCGACCTCCGGCGTGTCACGCCAGATTCCAGCAATGCAGAAGATCGGCTCGTCCTTCTTTGTGAAGAGCCACTTGTCTTTTCGCTTCTTCTTGGGGTCTATCGGATCGGTGAACTCGTAGAAGCCGTCCGCGACGATGAGGCACCGGTTCGACGAGAACTCCCGGCCCTCTGAACGGAAATTATAGACGGGCCGCTTGTTCGGTCCGGGCCAGCTCCAGCGACGTTGCATCATATCGCCTTCGCCTCGGACGCCCTCGATAGTCCTGATGATCGGCGCCACGTCCGTGATCTTGATGTCCTCGCGTGCCTCGATGTTCGGCGCACCTTCTCCGAAGCGGATCTTGATATTCAGGTCGGCGAAGTCCTCCACGATCGAAGCGACATCAACCATCAATCGATAGTCATTGCACATCAGTCCTCCGTTCCATCGCATTGCACCGCGATCGTGTTCTTGTAATGTTCTCGCGATTATGAGCGCGAAGGTTTTCGATTCCGATGCATTGCTCGACGAACGTCGCGTCATCATACGGAGCGACGGCGGCGATGTTGAGATGGCAGAGCTGCCTTGGCGCACGCCGGATCGGGGTAAACATGGACCCCTTCCTCTTCGCACGACAGCCACAGTGCGCGTCAGGGATGGCTGCCCGAACGGGTGAAGATCCCTTTGGGGCTTCAGCTCCGCCAGGCATTGGCATGCCCCGCAGGCTCATCTTGGCCGAAGACGTTGGCTCAATATCGAATTTTTGCTGATCGTGCAGAGGTCCTAAAGTGCTGTTGTTTCGGCGAGACGCTAGTGCATCAAGCCTGCCGATCGCAGGGCGTCCTCTATGACTTTTCGTATCTCCGCGGCGGAGTTGGGCTTCTGAGAAGGCGGGATGTTTGCACGTTTCGCAGAGTGAGGGACATTGGGAACCCCAGCCTTGGGCATCGAGAAAGCGCGTGCGAAACCGGGCGCGAGCGCCTCGTTGTTGGCTTTTGCCGGCTTGATCTTCGCATCTCGCTTTACGCACGGCTTCGCTATTCCCCAGAACCGCGCGATATGCCGGCTAGAGGAGATACCGACGTCCAGCATGTACGGTCCCCCAGCGCCAAGCGCGGCGTCGCCGGCCGTGTCAAGTGGCGTACCGTGGCCCATTCCGGCGATGCGATATTCCTCGATCAGCTCCTGCCCTTGGGCATTGCACCAGACGCGCCGTGAATGACCATCCACCATTTCTGATCGGGTCGAACGTGCATCGCGTCCGTGAACGGCCCGCCATTGCCCAATGATCGCATCAGCGTTGGAAGAAACTACGGTTTGATCGGCCGAGCCGTGCCAGACGGATATCGAAGGCCAAGGACCTTGGTGCGGCGAGGCATCGCGCAGGGCTTTCTGCAATTGCCGTTCCGAGGGCATGCCATGACCGCGCATGCGGTCGAAGGCCTCCGGGACTGTCTTTGCGCTCCCATAAGGCAGGCCGGCGATTATCGCGCCGCCTGCAAAAACCTCCGGGTAGCAAGCCAGCATGGCCGATGTCATGGCGCCTCCGGCGGAGAGGCCGGTGATGAAGATACGCTTACGGTCGAGGCCATATTCGACGACAACCGCCTCGATCATCTGGCGGATGGAAAGGGCCTCTCCGCCGTTCCGCTTTGTATCGCTGGGCACGAACCAGTTGAAGCACAGGTTGGGATTGTTGGCGCGTTGCTGCTCGGGAAACAGCAGCGCAAAACCTTCCTGATCGGCAAGTTGCGACCAGCCGGAACCGTCCTCGTAGCCGGCTGCCGTCTGCGTGCAGCCATGCAGCACCACGACAAGAGGTGCCGCGTCAGGCAAATCGTCCGGAACATAGATCCTCGCCCCCAAGGCGCCCGGATTGGAGCCGAAATCGCCCAGATCCGATAGCCGATCGCGGCCTTGGCCATTGCTTTGAAAACCCTGCCCGGCGCGCAATGCGGCGAGGCGGGTGATGGTGTCGGAGATTTTTCGCAAATCAGAATTCCTTAATTCCTCGTGGTCGGCCGCTACGATGGCCACGCTGCGCACAACGCACTTGCAGCAATATCGTTGCTGCACTGCACAATAACAAGTTTCATTTGTACTGTTTCGGCGCGCCTCCAGGTCACCTCCCGCTCCAAACGGGGCTGGCGTAGCGATAGCGGCAGCGCATTGGAGTGACCAGACGTTTCACTGATGTGACAAGCCAATGCCTTTCACGCGAGGCTGTCGGGATATTTCGTCGAGGCGCTAGCGCGTGAATGCCTCGGCCACGGAGTCGACGAAGACGCGCGTCTCGGCCGGCATCAATGGCTCAGGGCCGCCCAAAGGATAGCGTGGGCTCTATTCACCTCAAACTGTCGAGCATTGCTTTGGCCTCCTTGAGGTCCGGTGTCGCAAAGCCTTCGGTGAACCACGCATAAACCGGCGCCAGCAGATCGCGTGCGTCCGCATGCTTGCCCTGGACGCGCCAGAGCCGGGCGAGACTGGTGGCAGCGCGTAGCTCCCAGGACTTTGCGGATTGACGCCGGGCGATCTGGATCGCGCTCTGAAACGCGGCGCTTGCCTCGCCTGGACTTCCGCCGTCCGGCAGAGCTGTCAGAAACAGCCCTCGCAGTCGATGCAGTTCGGCGTCCGGCCAGCGCTGCCCCGTACGCTCGACCGCCGCTATAGCCTCGTCCAGTGCCCCGAGCGCCCGTCGCACGTCACCGGAGAGTGCGCAGGCGTCGGCAAGCAGACTGAGAAAGAAGGGCCGCATCCATTCCGCGCCGCTGCTCGTCCACTCCGCCAAGCCGCGCTCGATCGCCGCAATCCCGACTGCCTCGTGGCCTTGGCTAGCAATGGACCAGCCATTGACCACCGTCGCGCCGGCGCGCCACAGGTCAAATTTCTGGTCCCGGGCCAATTCCAGCAACGATGCCGAGTGCTCCGCGGCCATTCCAGCGTTGCGGCCATACGCACCCGCCATCGCGCTGTACATCAGGGCAAACCCTTGAGTGTTTTTATGCCCAACACGGCGCGCCAACGCCAGTGCTTCGGCTTGCCGGCGAAATGCCTGATCTGGGTAGCCCAGCAACCACAGGACCCAAATCAGGTGCGACAGCACCGCAACTCCAAGGTCTTGTCCGAAGGTAAAGGCTGTTGAACCGTGCCGCTCCGGGTCGTACAGCGCAATGGCCTGCTCGAGATGCTCCCGGGCGGTGGGCAACTCGCCGATCATTTCGTTGGTCGCCCCGCAAATCCGGTGCGCTACGCACAGTCGCTCCGGGTCGGGGTGCTGCTCGGCCAAGGCGAGAATATGCCCAGCGAGGTTTTGCTGCTCTCGGATAGCCATCCGGACATATTGGACAGCCCAGAACCCATACAGCACGGGGAATTGTTGTGGGACGTCGCCGAGGGATTCTACCAGATCTCGGGCGCGGGCGAAGGCGGCGGCGGTTTCAGAGGCGGCGTAGCCGTGGCGGGCGATGCACGCCTGCCCGAGCATTGTCTGGAGATGCAGCTCACGCTCCGCTTGAGCGCGGTCTTCCGGCAAGAATCGCAAGAGTTCGATGCTCTTGGCAAGATGGCCAGTGGCTTCCGCAGCTGCCGAGCGCCGGAACGCTCGTTCGCCGGCCCGCTGCCAGTAATCGGCGGCGCGCTCCATTGAGCCCGCTTGGGTGAAGTGATGAGCGAGAATCTCAGGCTGGGTTTCGACCACGTCCGGCCACCGCTCCTCCAACACCTTGGCGATCCGTGAGTGCAACTTCTGCCGTGTGCTACGCAGCAGGCTCCCGTAGGCGGCATCCTGAACGAGCGCATGCTTGAATGAGTAGATAGCTTCAGGCGGGTTGCCGCGGCGGAACGCGAGACCGGCGCTTACGAGTTCGTCCAATCCTTGCGTCAATACCGCCTCGGGAATTTCCGCCACCGTGACCAGCAGCTCATGGCTGAACTCTCTGCCGATAACCGCGCCGATCTGTGCCACCTGTTTTGCGACTGGCAGCCGATCCAACCGCGCCATCAGTGAGGCCTGCAAGGTGCTTGGCACCGAAAGCGCTGAGCCCACGCTATCGGGCTGACTGGCGCGCTCCAGGACGGCCTTCGTCAATTCCTCGATGAAGAGAGGTACGCCATCAGTCTGCGCCACAATCCGCTCCAGCATCCCCGCCGGAAGCGCCTGACCGACGACAACCTGACTTGCGAGCGTCGTCGCCTGGCGAGGGCCAAGCCGGCTCAGCGCCATCAAGATCACGCTGGCTTGGCCGACCCAAGGCGCATGAAACTCTGGCCGGAAGGAGATGATCACCATTACCGGCAAAGAGGCTAGACGCATGATTAACCTGTCCAACAGCTCAAGCGAACTTGGGTCGGCCCAATGCGCGTCCTCGAACAGGATCAGCACGGGGGACCGGCGTGCCCTTTCGTCCAGAATCCGGTTCAATGCTCCGAAGGTCTGCTCCTTCTTGCGCTCCGAAGTGAGTTCCAGCGGCGGATACCGCTCTCCACCCGGCACGCCGAGCAACTCGGCAATGAGCGTCACCTCTTCGCGAGTTGCCCCGAGTGGGAGAAGCAGGGCTTCCAGCTTGTCAAGCCGTGCGTCCGCAGACTCGCTGCGCACGAAACCCGCATCGTTCTGCCAGCGTGCGACGACGGGCTGTAGTGCGCTGTCGCGGTGATGCGGCGAGCAGAAATACTTGAGTGTGAGATGCGCCTCCCCGGCCACGCGCTCCTCGAGCGCAGCGATCAGGCGGGATTTGCCGATGCCGGGCTCGCCGGAGATGAGCACTACCTGCCCTTCGCCGTCCTTTGCTTGCTGCCAGCGGCGCAGCAGCAGATCGAGCTCGTCATCGCGCCCGACCAGCGGCGAGAGGACGGCCGCGTGCATTGCCGCGAAGCGGCTCTCAACCAAGGCTTCGCCAAGCACTTGCCACGCGCACACAGCGCCAGACAGGCCTTTGAGATTAAATTCGCCAAGCTCGCGGCACTCGAACAAGCCGCCGATGCGCCGCCGTGTTTGTGCGTCGATCACTGCGCAGCCAGGATCAGCGAGGGATTGTAGGCGCGCGGCGAGGTTTGGGGTCTCGCCTATTACCGTCTGCTCCTGTGCGGCCCCGGCACCCAGCAGGTCGCCGACGACCGCGAGACCACTGGCTATGCCAATGCGAGCGACCAGCCGTTCGCCGGCTGACGCGGCCTGGCCGACCTCCTCCAGCGTAGCCAAGGCGGCGTGCACAGCGCGCTCGGGATCGGCTTCATCAGCTTGTGGCCAACCGAAGTAGACCAGGACCCCGTCGCCCATATACTTCGCCACGAAGCCGCCGTAGCGGCCAACTGTGTCAGCGACACTGCGATGGTAGGCTCCGATCACCTCGCGCATGTCCTCCGGATCCAGGCGGCCTGCGAGTGCCGTCGAGCCGACGACGTCAACGAACATGACCGTTAGCTGCCGCCGCTCAGCCTCTGGAAGCGGCGGCGCTGTCCCTGGGACCGCCGCCAGGGATCTCGTGGTCGAGGTGGCCGCTGTATCCGAACTAGCGCGCAGGGCGTCGATGGCGGCGAGCAGCTTGCGGCGGTGACCAATCGATGTGACCCCGAGCGCCACGAGATCGTCGGCCGTGAGCTGGGGAAGCGTTTCAGCTTCAATGTCGTTGTCGCGAAAAGCCTGCTCGTATTGCTGCAGGCCGAGGCTCCGTAGCCACTTCGCGATATCCACGCCCCTTCTCCTCTTCGGCTGCGGGGGCTGCCCTGTTCTCCCGACTATATCCCAAATTGATGGAGTAGGCGGAAATCTCTTTGGAAGAGGCCGCTGAAATGGAGATATCGGCCGTGGAACGGGTGGCCTGACGAGCATCGCGCTTCTCGAAAGGATGCCTGCCCTGAGGTCAGGACTTGCCCATTCTCTTGCCTCGGGGAAGGTCAGCTTCGGAGAAGCGCCGGCAATGTCAAGAAATGGCGCATTGTGCCGTTTCGGAACCGGGTGGACGGGGCAGGATCGCTGACCAATATAGGGTCAAAGTCGCATAAAATGCGGCCTGGAACTCGAACATTCCGCTCAGGGCAGGCGCGCGGCTGCAAACTGTGGTAGGTGCTCATTGCGCATATCTTGGTCGCCCAGAGTGCCTCGTTGTGGCCATGCCGAGCAAAGGCGGAAAGATGTCGGCCTTACACGCGTTGGCCCGTTGGCAAGGGCTGAAATTGCCCCAGGGCGTGCTCGGAGGTTAGGGCATGTGGAAAGATGTCCCCATCGCAGTGTTAAATGGCGAAAAGAGGGAGGTAATACGGTGGCTGATCTCAAAGAGACGGCATTGGTCGCGCGGCTGGCGGCGCGGCACGGGTTGTCAAGGGACGCGGTAGAAACCGTGCTGCGTGCCCTGCGCTCGGGCGGCGGTTCCATGGCGCAGTTCAGCCATTCCGAATTCGGCGGCATGTCGCAGTGGTCATCAGGCATGACAATGGTCGGCGACATGTTCAACGATGCGCTGAGGGCGAAGCTGAACGCGGTGGCCACCGATCTAGCAGCTTATCTGCGGGAGAATCCTGAGGTCGCCCGTAATGAACCTGCCGAAGTGAGCTACAGATCGCAGCAGCAGGTAGCTAAAAGTTGGCCGAGCGGACTCGGCACACCCTCATCGACCGGGTCGCAGAACCATCTGCGCTACGCGATCTATCCCGACTCGCGGCGACTGGTCATCGAAGATGCCGGCCGGCGCACGATGTACGACACCGGCGATCACGTTATTTCGGGGATCGCCCAGGCGCAAAGTACGGATGCGACACTGACATTCCGCAGCCAGAACGGCCTTGTGCGGCTCTCGGAGCTGAAGAAGGTCGATCCCTAAGGTGTGGCCTATTAATGCGTCGCGGTGATGCTCGCGCCCGGCGCCATTCACCGCAGCGCGAGGTGCCTAAAGACGTCCTTCTTCGCCTCTTTGCGTTTCCGCCGCCCCTCCGTCTGCGGCACGCTCCAGGGCCACCATTTTCTTGACCAAGGCTAGCAGATCGCGCTTGGTGCCGTGCGGCAGATACACGACCAGTTGCGCGAGTTCCATGCTGTCGCGCGCTTCCTCCGGCGTGCGGCCCCATAGATGCGGGGCAGCGCTGAACAGCATTTCCATCGGCATGAATCCGAGGATTTCGCACAGGTGGATCATCCTCGTTACGTGCATTTTTGAGAATGCGCGTTCATAGCGGCCATAAACCTGCATCGAAAGACCAAGCAAGGGCGCAAGCTCGGCGCGCGTCAGATCCTTATCCTCACGCGCCTTGCGGACGAAGGCGGCAATTCTTTCATCGATTTCGCCGAGGGTTTTGATGCCTTCGAACCCCGGGCGGCGGAAAACAGGCTTGTCGATCTCAGGATCGATCGTTTCAACCAATTCCATTTTCTTTTTATAGGCGTCCATATCCTTCGGCACGTCCTCTCCCTTCTTGCTTTTTTCCAGTCGCGGACAGGGCGACGACCTCAATCAGACATTCAAAATGGGATTGACCCAAGTACGCCCCCAGCACCTCATGCACAGCGATTTTCCAGAAGCGGGGAGTGAGGGCAGCGCTTTCGGCTACTCGCTATAAGCAACCATCACGGCCGTGCTGCGCTCGCCTTACATGGTTCTTTCCATCGGAAGCCTGCATTCATAACGCCCTTGAGCTGGCGCGGGGATAGGCACTGCCCACTAAGAGTAAATCAGTTGGCCTTGGCTGCAACCATTCGCCAAGCACCCGGCTTTCCCTCGAATACAGCTTCGACAAGTTTTTCCCCATCGACCCACCCCAGATGCGCCAGCAGTTCGCACGCGATAGAATCTTTGCCAATACTCATACATCGCTTCACGGCAACCGTCGATCCAGTCCCGTGTATTGAGATATCCCAATTGGATAAGCGAAACAGCTCGCCTTTGGCGGTTTCGTCAGATGGCCGGATGGCCGAATCGAGAGCGGATTCTATATGCCCGTTCAATGGGGAAGCGACACTCGCGCCTTCACCCAAGTCGATGCCTTGGCGTCCGATCCACGGTGCGGCGTAGATGCCAATAAGGATACCGATCGTCATCCCGAGCAGGAGGCTTCGACCGCCCACGGATCAATAGCCGTTGTCGCGGAGGAACTGATCGATGGCGGCCTTTATGATCACCGTCATCTTGATGTCGTTGTCGAAGGCGGCCTGTTGCAGTCGCATCTTCGTGTCGTAGTCCAGCGGGCAATTGACGTAGTGCTTGGCTTCTCGCGCGTGCGAGCGTTTGAGGTCGCGCAGGCGATAGCGTCCCTCCTCCTGAGCCAGAGCACGTTCGATCGCCTTGCTCTTGCGCTCTTCACCGCTTGGGTTCGGCAGACTGCGCTGCGGCCGTTCTCTTGTCGCATCCGCTTCTGAAACCGGCGCCGCTGCTGGTTTCCTTGCAGCCGTTCCAGCTTCTGCCTCTTCCGACACAGAGGGTGGTTTCATTGCGGCTTTGGATATGGCTGCCTTCGGCCGTCGCGGAGCGATCGGAAAGTCAGAGACGGACAGTTTGCCTGGTTTAGACATTTCCCACCTTTTCCCGGTTTTCTGCGAGATGGCCATCGAGTTCAGCCACGAGCGCCGCGATCTCCGCGCGGCCCTTCATGATCGGGGCGGTCAGCTCGAGCATCTGCAAGGTGCCGAGGCCGTTACGGATTTCGCGGTAGCAATTGCGTTCGGTGAGCTCGGTATCCATCAGTGTCGATTCATAGCCATTGTCGCGAAGATTGTGGATGAACGGACGGATCAGCCTGTAAGCCTCGAGAACGCGATGCGCGTCACCACGTTCACGTGTGGAATCGTGCGCCCCTCCCTATCGCCAATATCCGCCGTGATGGTGGCCGCTTCGCCGGCCGCCTTGATTTCATCCTGGTTCGGCTGAATTGGCGTCAGCACCAGGTCGGAGTTGCGGATGATCGTATCGCGGATGACGCTGTCGACGCCGGGTGAGTCCATCAGGATTACGTCGTAGACGCCGTTCTGTTCGGCCAGCACGGCTTCAATGCTTCGCTGGGTTGCCGCGCTGTGCAGCTCGATGTTGGCCGGAAGATTATCCTTGGCCTCACATCGCTTCCACCATTCGGCGAGGTTCTGGCGCGGATCGGCGTCGATCAGAAGAACCTTCTTTCCCTGAATAGCGTACTCGCCGGCAACGAGAATAATTACCGTCGTCTTCCCGGCGCCGCCTTTTCCGCTGATCGCGCAAATCCTTCGAGGCATGTTCGATCCCTCTTTTGCCGCTCTCCAAGGCGTCAACGCGGCAGGCCGTCGCCACACAGCATTTCCAAACGAAGCGAATGCTTGCTTTCGCATGGCGTTTTTACACCACGCGATTACACCTCACTATCCTAGCGTGTGATACTTCGATCACATCTTGCTTTCACATCGTAACGTCGTGGCATGTGAACACATCGTGTGAACAAGTCGTGTGAAATGGGATCAACCGTGTGCCGCCGCTTGGGCGATCCTGGAAGTCTCCACGTCGCGCAATTTCCGTTGTTGACCGGTGAAGTCGGCACCGACCTTCCCGCTCCTATTGTGGTGAACCCCGGAGCCGCGCGAAGGCCGTCTGTGACGCTCGCACGCAGTCGGCCAGGGCGAAGAGCGGAGCGTCCCTTGCGGACGAGTACGAGGGGCACACAAAGGCCGACAAAGCGGTCCTGGAGGTGAACCCTGGAGAGCGTTTTAGCGTTTGAACGGGCAGGGCCTCCGTCCCTGCCCGACGTTTCGATGCGGGCGAGCGAAATGTGGGTCGCTCGAAAAGTCGGTTTCTTTGAGTGTTATTTTCACGTCTATTGAGGGTGGCAGGATACGGAAAAATGTGCGACATTTTTCCCGACGATCGAGGAACAAGCCCTCGATGCCTGCCGCAAGCGCCAGAGAGAGGGTCCTAAGGCTAATGGACGACGCGAAATTCGAGGTCCGGCTCGCGCCGGACCGGAAGGGTCGAATGGTGCATGCCCGCGTCAGCGCGGACGAATATGCGGCGATCGAAAAGTCAGCCAAGGCGGCCGACATGACAGTTTCCGGGTTCTTCCGGTCGCTGATCATCGAGGGAGCGGGCGTTCGGCCAATCCTTACCGAGGAGGACCGCCTCGTGATGGCATTGCTGCTGGAGGATATGCGCGCGATCGGTGTGAACCTCAATCAGGTCGCGCGGGCGCTCAACAGCGGCAAAGGCGTTCATCCGAGCGACGTCGATATCAATGTCGGGAACGTGCAACGCGTCCAAGCGGCCGTCATGACGGAGTTGCGATCGCTGGCGAAGCGCGCCGGCTATAAGCGGCGAGGGGAGGGGTAAGGCGTGGAAATCTTTTTCGGCGCCTTCACGAGCGAATGGGAGCAGCGCCGTGCGGCGTTGCTGCATGAACTATCGCTTGGGCCAAAACGCCATTCGTCGGCCGAAGACGAAATGAAGCGCCGATTGAAAGCGATGGCCGCGCTGGGCGGCGGTGGTGGTGGTGCTGGTAGCGGTGGTGGCAGCCAGCCAAAAATGCGGCGGACGGCCGCCAGGGCGATCTTCGCGGCCGAGACGCGGGCAGCTGAGGCATCCCGTCCAATCGAAGCGCGGCTAGCGGCGGTTGCCCTGGGCAGTCAGCCCGCGGTTGTCAAAATGGCATCCTATGGCGGCGGCGCGAGGGTGGGGGCGATGCTGAATTATGTGTCGCGCGGCGGCGAGCTCGCGGTCGAGAACGAGAACGGCGAGCGCATCAGCAGCCGCGAGGATCTGGCGCGGTTGCGGGGAGACTGGAACCATCTGTTCCAGAACCGAGTAGAGAGCCGCGATATCGGCAGCTTCACCGTAGAGATTGCGACTGCGGCGGTTTCGTCAGACGAGGCGATGCACGAGCTGGTCAGGAACAGTTTGACGAGCGCGTTCGGCGATCGACGCTATGCTTACGCGGTCACGCACCAGGCCGACGGCGGGCTGTCTGTTCAAGGAGCGGTCGTTCTCAGAAGCGGGCAGGGCGAGCGGCTGACTGGCGACGACAAGGCCGCCAGCATCATTCAGGTGCGATATGACGCGAGTGCCGCCGCGCAGCCACATGCTGCGCGGTTCTCGTTCCAGGGCCACGGCAACGGTGTCGAGTATGGCGCCAGCAAATTGCGGAGCCTGGTCGAACGTTATGACGGCAACGTTCGCGATGACCGCGGCCAAGTCATCGGTGACGAAAAGCTCGCTGGCGACCTGGTGCAGAAGGAATGGCGCGGTGATCTGCACAGCCGCAAAGGCCGCGACGTGATGCACCTGATCATGTCGGCCCGAGCCGGCACGAATGTCGAGGCGTTTGAAAACGCTGCACGCGACTTCCTTGCCGAGCAGTTCGCCGGCCATCGCTACGTGTTTGCCGTGCATGATCCGGCCAATGATCCAAAGGAAGAAGGGGATGGGGGCAAGCGGCCACATGTCCATGCTCACGCGATCATCACGATGCGATCGGAATCGGGCGATCGGATCGAGACGACCCCGCAGGTGTTTCGGGAGTGGCGGGCCACAATGGCTGAGAAGGCCCGCGCGCAGGGAATAGCGATGGAGATGACCGATCGTCGCGAGTTCGCCAGTCCGCCCGCCTTTACCCGCAATCAAGTGAGACCGGTGAGCAGGGAAGGGCGGACCGAGCACGTCGGGACCAGCGAGGCGGCACAGGGCCGCTACGACGCTAAGCGGGGCGGACGCCGCAGTCTGGCGAAGGCCGAAAGAAGCCGGGAGTATGCCATAAAGGCAACGCAGAGTTGGCAGAAAATTGCGCTCGCCAGCGGTGATCGGCGTGTTGTCGCCTATGCAGAACAGCAGCGGGATCATTTGACAACAAGCCTTTCGGCTGGTCAGACAGAAGCGAGACCAAATGTCGTCCATGCAGCTTTCGGATCAAAATTCCGCGCCAATATGGTAACCTTGCAGAAAGTCGTTTTGGAGGGCCAGGAAATGCGCGAGACAACACGAGCAGAGTTTGAAGCCTATGAAAAGAAGGTCGAGACGGCCTTGTTCCGGCTGGAGCGGAGCGTCGGTCCGGACGAGCGGGCCGACTTCGATGAAGTGGCGACATTGGCGCGCGAACACGTCAATCAGCGCCGCGAGCTGGTGGAATTATATGAGCAGCGCAACGAAGTGCGGGCCGAGCAGAAGCAAGAAGAGCAGGCGGAGGCCGAATGGCAAGCAGCCGTCGCCCAGGACGGCGATGTCGCGGTTGATGCTGGCAACGACGTCCTCT
Organism: Mesorhizobium sp. WSM4840; assembly: GCF_055811755.1. NCBI lineage: Bacteria > Pseudomonadati > Pseudomonadota > Alphaproteobacteria > Hyphomicrobiales > Phyllobacteriaceae > Mesorhizobium > Mesorhizobium sp. WSM4840. The sequence goes on along the minus strand of NZ_JBVVQD010000025.1, from coordinate 59,834 downwards.
CGGTTCAGGATCACAGCTCCGATCTGATCGAATCCAGTTCTGCTGAAAAACGGCAAGCCGCAATGGAACAGCCGCAAATGCCGAAAGAGGAATTAGAACGGGCCATTCAGGCCGAGATTGATCGGCTCAAAGCAGAAGGCTACAGCACCGCATACATTTGCGAACGGAGTCTGGAGATCGAGGACGGCGTTCGCCAGCGGTATGCCGAGGCCATGCAGAACCCCGACAATCCCGATCTTGTCGGCGCAGCTAAAAATCGGGAGGCGCTGATTGCTGGCGCCGAAAGGGTAGGGGAGCAGTCAGCAGAGCAAAAGGACAAGACCCCGACGAATGCCGATGCCGTGACCGAACAGCAGCGAGATCCTCGCTTTGAGGAGGCCGAGCGCCGGCCGGACGAATCGGCCGAGCGCGAGGCTCACGAACTGGCGTCGACCGTCGATGCTACAAATCGGCTGCAGGATAAGTTAAACAGGGACAATGAGGCCGCACAACGCGGCGGCGAGACAACGCGGACCGATCCGGCGCAACAGCATATTCCTCGCCTCGAGGAGTTGGAGCGCGAGGAATTGGAAAGAAGGGAACGCGACCGCGACGACCGGGACCGTTAGAGGATCATGTTTAATCGACAGGATTACGTTTACCAGAGCAGCGACCCGAAGGGTGACGAGGGATTTGGCAAGTTATTTGCTATCATCATCTGTTTCGTTTTCTTCCTGGGCGCACTGCAGGTTGCTTATGAAACGGTGTCTGGCTGGTACCAAAACTTTATGCAGTGGAGCAGCGAAATGCTGGCTTTTTTGGCCGGCTTATGGCCGTTCTGAATAGTTCCGGGCCTCCGGCACTCGAGTCTTATGCGAGGATAAGAAAACGGCAGACGAACCGATCCGGAATTCGACTGCTGACGAAATGGCAGGTATGCAGTGGTGGAATTCGCTTACCGAGGCTGAGCGCGCGAACTGGCTGGGCCGGGCGGATTCGGCAGTGCCCGCCGAGGCTTGGGCAGCATATAAATGTCAAGGACCGCTCGATCTACAACCTGCTGCAGGGATCCACTAATATAGACCGGTACCGTCGCCTTAACTCGGCGTGAAGATTGGCGTCGTAGGTCACGCCCTGACCGAACGTCCTGCCGACCTCGCCGATCAGCTCTACAAGCGCCACCGCTTTCCGGCCGAGATCATCAGCCATGCGGTTTGGCTCTACTTCCGCTTTCCGCTCAGCCTGCGCCATGTCGAGGACATGCTCGCCGCCCGCGGGATCGAGGTTTCCTTCCAGACCATCGCCGAGTGGGCCACCAAGTTCGGAGGCGCATATGCCCGCCGGATCCGGCGAGCAGCCAAAGGTGCCTTCGCCGACAAATGGCACCTCGATGAGATGGTGGTCCCCATCAAGGGTAAGAAGCACTGTCTGTGGCGGGCCGTCGACGCCAACGGCTATGTTCTCGACGCTCTCGTGCAAAGCCGCAGGGACAGAAAAGCCGCGCTGCGGCTGATGCGAAAGCTGCTCAAGGCGCAGGGCATGGCGCCGCGCGTCATGGTGACCGACAAACTCGGCTCATGTGCTGCGGCAAGGAACGAGCTCATGCCTGGTGTAGAGCATCGATCCCACAAGGCGCTGAACAACAGAGCGGAGAACTCTCATCTTGCCGTTCGACGACGGGAGCGGATGATGAAGCGGTTCAAGTCGAGCCGCCAGTGTCAGCGCTTCGTTTCCATCCACGGCCCGATCACCTATCTCTTCCACTATCCGCGTCACCACATGACCGCCGCACAACATCGCGAACTTCGAGAGGCCTCCATGGCAACGTGGAGCCAGATCACCATGTCGACGGCGGCATGAAAAATCGGTCTGCCGGCGTCTACTCGTCTCGTGCTCAGCTAAGGCGACGGTTCCGCAAGCGGCAATGCGCTGGTCGTGCCAAAGGTTGTGGCACCACCCGACCACGAACGGCCGCAGGTCGACGTTGCACGCGTGATGACAGCGGGCTTTCTCAAATGTTGCCGCGCTTCCCGGCGCTCCGAAAGAATGCCCGGCCGGAGCCGGGGAATGACCGTTCCGAACGAAATCGGCGCGAGCGTTCAACGCCTTAGTAGCCGCCGCCCATGCCGCCGGTACCGCCGGGGCTACTGCTGCCACCGTTTGTGGTCTGTGCCGGGGAATGCTGCGCACCATTGCTGGTCATGCACCCGGCGGCACCGGTTAGGATCATGAGCAAGACTGCGATTGTGATGTGACTGCGCATAAGGTTGTCTCCCTTCCGTGGGTTCCCACCCCGCATCCCGTCAACAACATTGCGCTCGGTTTTAATCCATCACGATTGAGTGACGGATTTGCGTACTCACAGCGCGCGCCGATGGACTTGGAAAAGGGGGTATACGATCTCGACGAGGCAATTCGCAGATTGAAGGCGTTCGAGGCTGCGATTTCCTTCGCAGCGCCTTCGTGAAATCCGTCGTCGAAGAGAGAATTCCCGAAGACCAATGGCGGGCGACTGCCGCGCTTTTGATCCAGCGACTTTACCATAGCGATGACGTCGATTCAGACTTGCTGGATTGGATTGTGCGAAGTAGCAGCGTTCCTGTCGCTTGGCAGTTAACCGGGTTCTGCCTCACTTTGTGTGGTGGACAATCGATCGGCTGCGCTACTCACGTCATCGACGGCTAAACGGAACACCAGAACAGCAGATTGAGGCTTTCTGGACGCTTGATGAATTGCCACGCAGGCGTCGAATTGCTGCGAGCACGGACGTTGCCGCTCGTTTCGTGCATCCACCACACAAAGTGAGGCAGAACCCGGTTAAGTGCCAAGCGACATTCGTGTTGGTGTCTCGCGGCTGCGGCGGAGCCTCGCTGATAGTGTGGGGAGCTGCGATGACGGTCTAACGACTTGGTCTGCGTGTTGTTAGGGGGAATCGAAGGTGGAGTTGGCTGGGCCGGATCAGACGGTTCAATTCCCCCGATGCAAGCGCGGGAATAAATTCCCGCTGGAAACGTTATTCATTACGACCTCCACCAACGACATCAGGTGCGTCGTTGGCGTTGCGTTTCACCGGTTCGTCGCCGCGTGTGCGGCGCTGGAATCGGGAGTTCAATCGAGCGGGCGTGGCAACCAGAGTTGAAGGCGCCGGCGGAGCCAATGGACGAGAAGAAGACGGCCATCCTTGCGCAAATTCCCCGGCTGCGCCGCTATGCTCGCGCGCTTCTGCGCGACAGGGATGCGGCCGACGATCTCGTCCAGGACTGCCTGGAGCGCGCGCTCACCCGGCTGGACAACTGGCGCACAGGGGAAAATCCCCGCCGTTGGCTGTTTACGATCATGCATCATTTGTTCGTCGACCAGATGAGGAAGGTGAACCGGCGCGGTTCGACACTGCCGGTGGAAGCCGCGGAAGCGGTGGCCACATCCGTCTCGCAGCACGACAGCATTGCGGTCCGCGACATCCTTGATGCGCTGGAAGCGATCAGCCCGGAGCGCCGCGCGGCTATCATGATGGTCGCGGTGGAAGGGTTTTCCTATGCCGAAGCGGCGAACATTCTTGGTATTCCGGCTGGCACGTTTATGTCGCGGATCGCGCGCGGACGGGAGGAACTGCGCGGACTTCTCGACATTGCCGCGCGGCGGCGCACAATCAGGGTCGTCGAGAAATGACACCGCGCGAATACACCATTCGGGACATCCACATGGCGCTCGACGGCGAGATGCCCGCCGAGGAACGCGATGACTTCGAAGTCTGGCTTGCCGCCAATCCCGACATGAAGGCGATGAGCATGCGTTTCGCCGCCGACCGGGCGCGTTTGCAGAGTGTTTTTGCGCCGATCCTCAACGAGGCGGTGCCGGAACGCCTGTTGAAGATGCTTGCCGACGAAACGGCTGAAAGCGGATCGCGTTGGTCGATTTCCAAATTGCCGTGGCGGTCCGCGGCCGCCGCTGCCCTCGTTCTTGTGAGCGCTGCCATCGGCTACTATGCGGGAACCTCCCGGGAGCAGATTGTTGAAATCGAAGCCCAAGACGGGGCGGTGGTGGAGCGTGCCCTCCAGGCGCATGTCATGTACGCTGCCGAAAAACTGCATGTGGTCGAGGTCGGCGCCGACCAGAAGGACCATCTTGTCGGCTGGCTTTCGAAAAAGGTCGGCGTCTCCCTGGTCGCTCCCGATTTTTCGGCTGAAGGTTACCAGCTTGTCGGAGGCCGCCTGCTACCCGCCGCCGGCAATGCGGCGGCGCAACTCATGTATCAGGACCGCGCCGGCACGCGCATCACCCTCTACGTCACTGCTGACGCGGAGAGCAGCGAGACCGGCTTTCGCCTCTACGAGGAAGATGGCGCGCGCACCTTCTACTGGATCGACGGCGGCTTCTGCTATGCGGTTTCCGGCGGGGTGCCCGAAACGGCCTTGCTCGACATCGCCAATGCAGCTTATCGGCAACTCCTCGACGGCGCGGCGAGCTAGCCGTCCGGCGCCGACCGGAGCCCTGCCATGTCTCTGTTTCCGAAAATAAATCAGCATGTTGCTACAAGCCTGGATGGGGTTCACTTCCGTGTTCATTCGCACCATCGGGTGGCGGTATTCGGTGCCAAAATCCAGCGCGTTCGCGCCGGGTCCGAACTCCTGGACCCGAAATAGCTGACCGCCGTTTCACTGGCCAGGCTGGCCTCTGCGTTCTGGAGCCCCAGCATTGGTTAATTCCAAATCACCCTTCTTATGTCTGGAAGAATCCGGCCTTTGGAATCGTTAGTCTGGTGATACACGATCTGAGGAGAACCCCAATGCAAACACGATTGATTGTTAGCCTGGCGTCCCTGCTTGTTGCAGCGCCCCTCGTGGTCGGACCGGCCTTTTCGGTCGGCGGCGGGGGTGGTGGCGGCGGCGCACCTATTGCGCAGTGCAAGAAAGGCATGGTCTGGAGCAAGAAGAGACAGAAATGTGTCGCCCAAAGACAGGGTGCGCTCGACGACGACAGCATCTATGAGACCGGCCGCGCGCTTGCCCAGGCGGGGCGCTATGGCGAGGCGATCACGATCTTGAGCCTTGCCGCCGACAAAACCGACCCGCGCATTCTCAACTATCTCGGTTATTCGCATCGCAAGCAGGGCCGCGTCCTGGTTGGTCTCGGCTATTACCAGGAAGCCCTGCGCAACAATCCGGATTACACGCTGGTGCGCGAATATATGGGCGAGGCCCATCTGCAGCTTGGCGACGTCGCTTCGGCCAAGGAACAGCTCGGCGAGATCGAGAAGCGCTGCGGCACCACCTGCAGCGAATATACTGAACTCGCTTCGCAGATCGATGCCTATGTCAAGGGCCGACCGACCGGCATTTGAAAGGTGCAGAAGCTCGACCGTTGTGTAGAAGCGGCCGGGCTTTCTTGCACACTGTAAACTGCACGGGACATGCTTGCCCGTTTCTTAGGCACAAGGGACAGGCATAGCTGATGAAAAAATTCCTGTCAGGCCTGTGTGCCGCAACGCTTGCGATTTCGTTCGCGGCAGCCTCGATCGTTCCGGTGAATGCGGCGCCCATTTTTGTACCGAAAGCCCCGATAGTGTCGTCCGACGTTGTTCCGGCACAGTACCGACGGCGGATCATGCGTCGGGACTTCCGCCGTGACCGCCGCCATTTCCGCCGTAGTTTCCGTCGTGACGCAGCGGCCTTCATTGCCGGTGCAATCATTGGTGGTGCGCTGGCCAACCAGCCGCGCCGGGCCTATGGCGGCAACGCGCACGTCCAGTGGCGCTACAACCGCTACCGGTCGTATCGGGCATACGACAATACGTATCAGCCCTATTACGGCCACCGCCGGCAGTGCTATTCGCCCTACTGAGATTCTTCGCCTCCGGTTTGAGCAGAAATCGGTATTGGGCTCACCGGCGACGCGCTCCAACGTGCTGCCGAAGTTCTTGTTGCCGACCGCTACCGCCAGCATGTTATGGTCACCTATACCGGCGGTCCCAAGGTGTCAGCACCGCATGGCCTGTCGCTCCTCGAAGTCAGCCGCCTCTACAATATCCCGCATGCCTCGGCCTGCCGCGGGCGTGCCCGCTGCTCGGCCTGCCGGGTCAGGGTCGTCGAGGGGCTTGCCGAACAAGCGCCGGCCGATGAGACCGAAAGGAAAGTGCTCCAGCGCGTCGGCGCGCCGCTCAATGTGCGGCTTGCCTGCAGCTCAAGCCCGAGGCCGATCTCCAGATCACCACCCTCTTTCCGGCAAGCGGCGATGCGATGTCGGTCCCCATGGACAAGTTCCTATGGGGCGTCGAGCAGGAAGTGACGCTGCTGTTCTCCGATCTGCGTGGCTTTACCAAGCTGTCGGAGCACCGGCTGTCCTATGACGTCGTCTTCCTGCTCAACCAGTATCTCGGGCGGATGAGCGAGGCCATCGAGGATACCGGCGGCTATGTCGACAAGTTCATGGGCGACGGCATCATGGCGATCTTCGGGATCGACAAGCCGGTCAGCCAAGGGGCGAATGAAGCCGCCTCAATGCGGCGCGCGCAATGGGCGGCGTTCTCGATGCACTGAACCAGAGCCTGCATGAGGAGTTGCCGAGCCGGCTCGATATGGGTATCGGCATTCATACCGGCCCCGCCATCCTCGGCCACATCGGTGCGGCCGGCGGCGTCGACACAGGACGCCGCATCACCGCGATTGGCGACACCGTCAACACCGCGAGCCGTCTCGAGAGCGCCTGCAAGGAACTTGGCGTCCAGACGGTGATTTCGAAACCGGTCCTTGCCGCGGCGGGGATCGCCGCGACCGACGCGCTCGAGGAAAAGTCGATCGAAGTGGGCGGCCGCACCCAGCCGCTCAAGATCTATGCCGTCAAGCGGGCGACGCAAATCCCGCTCGGCAGCGATCAACCGAAATCCGTGAGGCGATAGATGTAATACTAGATAGTCGCGCCTTATTGCTTTCCTGCCTGGATGACAACAAACACAATCGCTGCGTGGAATAATTTCGTATCCCCATGCGTTAGCTGAATAGTTCGCGTTGAAAGTGCTTCAAGCGAGAGCATGCCGATGGTCGGCTGTTCAACTGAGGAAGGGCACGAGAATGAAAAAATCTCATGATAAACATCAGGAATCGGCGAATGCTGACTCAAGTCCAAGTCTGTCCCGCCGAAAATTTCTGAAGGTCTCCGTTACCAGCGCCGCGATTGTTGGCGCGGGAGGGCTTTCTGGCTGCATGTACAGCCCGACGATGATGCAGGCCGCCGGCACGACTCCGAAGTCCGTAGCGCGCTATCGAGGTTCCCCAAATCGCGGCCGGCGCTGCGCCGGATGCACTCATTTCCTGAAGCCCGACCGATGTGAGATCGTCGCCGGTCAGATCAGTCCCAATGGCTGGTGCCGCTTTCACATGCCAGTGCCGGTCTGATCGAAGTGTGATTTTAGCCGATCGTCCGCGTAGCGTTCCGCCACGATCCGCGCCTTTTTCTCCGTGCTTCGCGACCGCCGCCGACCAGCGCCCGTCGACGCGTTTCCATCCGTCAGTCGTATCAGCGCGGCACACACCTGCGACGTGTCCGATAGAAATGTGAGTAAAGCTCCATGACCGTTTCCCCCGATCTGGACGACCGTACCGATTTCGTATCGATCGCCGCCGATATCGTCTCTGCCTATGTGTCGAACAATCCGGTACCGACCGGCGAGTTGCCGAAGCTGATCGGGGATATCCATTGCGAAGGATCGGCACGTCTGCGACCGCAACGGAAGTCAAGCTGGAGCCAGCGGTATCGATCAGGAACTCGGTAACGCCGGACTACATCCTCTGCCTTGAGGACGGAAAGAAGTTCAGAAATGGAGCCTGCCCGCCGACTATCCGATGGTGGCGCCAAACTATGCCGCAGCGCGCTCGGCGCTGGCTAAGGCTTCCGGGCTCGGGCATCACCCCAAAATAGCCGCGCCCGAACCCGTCGTAGCGGAGAAACCGAAACGGACGGCTCGCGCTGCGAAGGCCAAAACGGCTGCAAACTCGCCGGCGAAGACAGCACGCAAGGCTCCCGACAGAGCGTAGCGCACTTAACCGAAGGGAAGGCCAGACAGCGACGGGCTTAAATATGGAGAAGGGGGCTGCGCGTGCATCCAATCGGCGGCGGTTTGCACCCTGCTGGCGGCGGTGAAGATGGCGGATGGACCGTGCGTCAGTACCTCGAGCCGCGATGCAATGGCGGGCCGCATGTTCGATACGGAGATTATTGGCGAGATCGGCCATCTACCCTTTTGCGACTTTGACCATGGCGCGCGACTGGAGTCCGGAAGCGCGTCGCTATTCACACTTTAATGATGTTCAGGAGCCTATCTGCATGGACGCTTCGGGAGCGGTAACTTTCGCCATCCTGACCGCCGCGGAAACTCACAAAGGCGTGAAGGCAAACGGCGGGAATTTTTGCTCCAATGCCGCCGTTAGCGTCTTGGGGCCAATATTTCCTTAGTATCATCAATCTGGAGGAACTTCATGAGAAAGCTCATACTCGCCATCTCAACCCTCGCGCTCGCCGGAACAGCTGCATTGGCCGACCCGATCGCCGATCGCCGGGCGGTCATGAAAGAGAATGGAAAGCACGTCGGCGTGCTTGTGAAGATGGTCGAAGGCGAGGCGCCATTCGACGCCGCGGCGGTTCTGGCTGCTTTGACAGCGCTCAACGACAATGTCCAGAAGATCGACGTCGTCGCGTCGTTCCCCGCCGGCAGCGACAAGGGTGATACATTTGCCTCCCCGAAAATCTGGGAAGACATGGCCGGGTTCCAGGCCATGGTGGACAAGTTCAAAGCCGTTGCCGCCGCTGCAGTCGCGGCCCCGGCCCAGGATCTTGAGGCGCTGAAGGCGCAGGTTGGCACGATCGGGCACACTTGCGCCGGATGCCACGAGACCTTCCGCCTCAAGAAAGAGTAGCCTTCGGCCAATGGGCCTGATCAGGAAACTGGCCGTTGCCGCCTTGGTGCTGGGCGGCGCCGGCGTTGCGGCAGCGTGGTTCCTGTCGGCGCCGCAGCGTCTTGGCGCCGAAGCGGCCTCAGCGCTCGGGGAGGGCGACGCCGGGAGAGGTGAACGCATTTTCTGGATCGGCGGCTGCACCTCGTGTCACGCCCGGCCGAAGTCCGAAGGACCTGCAAGGCTGGAGCTTGCGGGCGGCCTCCAACTCAAGACACCTTTCGGGATTTTTGTCGCGCCGAACATCTCTTCGCATCCGGAGGACGGGATTGGCGCCTGGTCGCTCGGGGATTTCGCCAATGCGATGATGCGCGGCGTCTCGCCAGGTGGCGAGCATTATTACCCGGCGTTCCCTTATTCTTCATACACGCGGATGCGGTCGGCCGACGTCGCCGACCTCTACGCCTTCATGAAAACGCTGCCCGCCGTGGAAGGAAAGGCGCCTGGCCATCAGCTTGGCTTTCCGTTCAACATCCGCCGCGGGCTCGGCCTGTGGAAACTGCTCTATCTGAGCGACGAGCCGGTATTGGCGCTCGGCGAAGGCATACCGGAAAACGTGCTGGCGGGCCAGTATTTGGTCGAAGGCCCGGGCCATTGCGGCGAATGCCATACTCCGCGGCAATTCACCGGCGGATTGAAGAAGGGTGAATGGCTGGCTGGCGCAGTCGCGGCCGAAGGTGAGGGGATCGTGCCCAACATCACGTCAGGCGAGGGCGGCATCGGCGAATGGTCGGAAGGCGACATCGCGAGCTTCCTCGAAACCGGCTTCACGCCGGATTTCGACTCGGTCGGCGGCGCGATGGTCGCGGTCCAGAAGAACATGGCGGAACTCTCGTCCGAGGACCGCGAGGCGATCGCTGCCTATCTCAAAGCCGTGCCGCCGCACCCGAACGGCTATCCGGCGCGGCAGGCGTCGCAGCCGGAGGGACAGGGGCTTGTCAATTGCTGCAGGCGCAGGCCTGACGCCCGAAGTTGCTCCTTTGTATACTCTTACGACCGTGGTCAAGGGTGATTGGGTTGAACCCCATATCGTCCGAAAAGCCTTCCTCATAGCTCTGTTCCATCACTGGGAGCGATATTGCAACAAATGCCTCGGCTGGCAGAAATATAGTCCTCCCCGGAAATGGCTAGAGAGCCATGGGCATGCCGATTGCGCCGTCTCGATCCGCGAGCTTCAGAAAGCTGCAAACCGCGCGAAGCATGGTCCGGGGAATTCCTGCAAGGAATTGTACCGCATGCGGCCTGAGCTGTTTCCTCGTGTAAAATCGCCAACCAGTTTGCCATTCTCGACGTTTGCCAGAAGCAAGCTCCCCAAACCTCCGTAGCTGTTTCCTGTCTCATAGCCGATGACGATGAACTCGTCGCGCTGGACGCACTTGGTCTTCACCATTCATCACGCCGGCCAGATCGATATGAGCTGTCACGAAGCTTCGAAACAATGTCCTCCAAGCCGAACTTGCACGCATGCGCGAAAAGCGCGTTAGCATCGCCGCCAATCTCATCACTGAAGACGATGCCCTCCGGCGGCGGCTCTCCGACCAGGTCGCGGAGCGCGGCTTTCCGTTCCATCAGCTGTCGATCGCGGAGATCTTTACCGTTGAACTTGAGCAGATCAAAGACGGCAAGCATGATGTCATGGCGCCGGCCGTGTCGGCCAAGCGCCTGCTGAAGCGATGAGAAATGCGACAGCCCTTTCTCTGTTAGGGCTGCTGCGAAGAGGCAAGCATTGACATGCTTTGGGCACCATCAGGCGGTTTGGCCGCCATCGGGAGCGGTCCGCCTTAATCGAGCCCCGGGACAGTTTTCGTCTTGCCGCTCAGTTTTGCTCCGAACGTCAGAATCGCAGGGAGCATGTCGACGAGCGGACCGACGATTGCAGTGCTACCGGGGAAGGCGACGATGCGCGCGAAGGCCGCAGCTGCCAGGATGCGCAGGCGAAACTGCTGTCGCCAAACTGCCGAATATCGGTGGCCGATGTTTTCACGCACGCTTTTTTTGTCCAGATCGCCGGCTCGGGCAAGTTCCGCGGCGAGCAGCCAACCCGACTGGATCGCCATCGAAATTCCTTCGGCAATGAGCGGATGCGACTCGCCTGCCAGATTGCCGACACGAAAGGTATCACCAGCATAGCAGGGGCGAATGCCCGGACGAACCGGCCCGGCTGCGAGCCAGCCGCCGTCGAGCGATCCGCCTCCGACCGCTTCGTCAACGCCCCGGCAGCTTGCCGAAATGTGCCGGAACACGGCCTCACCTCACCCGCAGGGAGACTGCCGCCTTCATTGCGGGCTTCAGCCAAAACATCGCGCCTTATGCAGCTGGAGATCGAAAGCCGGCCATGGTCGGACCACACCATGCCGCCGTAGCCGCCGGGAAAAATGAAGAGCGGCATCAATTCGGTTGCGAGCCGCGCATCCCTAAAATGGGCCTTAAAGCCGAACAGATCGGATGGACGGTTGGTCTTTTGCAATTGGCTCGGCAGTTTCCCTTGCTCCCACGACCCGTGCGCGGCAATGACGACGGGAGCGCGCAAAGCGTGCACCTCGTTGCCTGAACTGATTCTGACTGTGCGGAACGTGGAATCGTCGGCGATCCCGACGGCATGCCAAGGCTGAAAGACTTCTGCGAGGGATGAATGACAGGTGATCCCCCAAAGGCAAGTATTCTGTTCCGACATAAAAGCTAGATGCCGACGACGCTGGCGCGTCCGAATGGCAGCGTGTGACAGCCATCCGCGTCGCCACGTCCCGCCGATCCATTTGAGACGGCAATTGAGAGCGACAACCTGCCGAGCTTTACAGCCAAAAGGAAAGTCGGCGGCCCATCCTTCAATGAGCATTGCCTGAACCCGCCGACCTGCGGATTGCCAGTGGCCCCGCGATTCGCAGCTTTGCCGGAACGGAGGTGTGCCGTCTAGCAATGTAGGCGTGTACCGTTCAAGGTGCGGAAGTTTTAAGACTCTGCCTTAAACCGCAGCGGCCGGCCGATGATCCCGGGTATTTCGTTCTGTGGACCTGCTTCTTGCGCGATCCGACTTTCCCCCATACGAAAGCGGACTTGCAATAGGAGTTGATGAATGACCGAAGAGAACAGTCGCCAGAACGCGGAATTGATGGAATTGACCGCGGATATTGTCGCGGCGTTTGTCCAAAATAACGCCGTGCCCGTAGCAGGCCTGCCCGATCTTATTTCTTCGGTGAACTCCGCTCTCGTCAGCTTAGTCAAGCCCGCTGTGGTTGAGCAGCCAACACAGACCCCGGCGGTCAATCCCAAAAAGTCTGTGTTTCCCGACCACATCATTTCCTTGGAAGACGGCCGCAAGTTCAAGTCGATGAAACGGCACTTGGGCTTGCTTGGCATGACGCCCGATGAATATCGAGCCAAGTGGGGGTTGGCGCGGGACTATCCTATGGTGGCACCAAGCTACGCTGCACAACGGTCAGAGCTGGCGAAGTCAATCGGACTTGGTCGCAAGGCGGGCGCCAAAATGCCCACCAAGAAGGAGCCAGCCAAGAGGGCACCAGCCAAGCGGGTGAAGGCCTAAGAAGACCCTGCCTCAGACGAGGGCACGACGTCCAGTGATCTTCTCGATGTTGATGCGGAAGAAGAGGTGGGGCGGACTGGCCACCTTGTCCTCGGAGTGAAGTGTCTCGCTGCCAGGTTCCCACCAGTTGGGGCGCGCTTCCTGCAACAGCGACCATGCATGGTCGCGCTCATTCTGCCGGGGGCCCGCTTCGGAGAGTTCTTCGTAGCGACCGAAGGCAATGACACTCCACCAGCTGCGAGGGCTGCGAATCTCGTCGACTTCGAAGCAAACCTGAGGATGTCCCCGCATCGACCAGACCTTGTGACCAATCAGGGAGAAGCTGTAGATGTGGCCGTCTTCGTAAACGAAGCTGATTGGCACGACGTACGGCATCCCGTCTCTTACGCAAGCGAGGCGCCCGACCCTGCTCGCGGCCAGGTGCATCCTGCATTCTTGGGCGGTCATCTCACTGACGATCACGGGACTCCCCTGGTGAACGAGCGAGCTTCGCTCTGTGCATCTCGATGCCGCGGAAGCGGACTTCTTGCTTCCACTGGATTCGCGATCGCTCGCGGGGCTGCTATACGCCATGTTCCATGCGCCACGCCGGCAAAGACGGCGAAGGGGTGCGCCGATGCAAGCTGCGCCGGACTCAGGCACCTCCTTGTTTAGCCGGCCGTCTCAAGAAATCGATCAGCGAAGTCGGCGAGGGCGTTCCAGTCAGTGAATTCGTGATCGCGCTCGGGGCTCTGATCGCTGCTGCGTTTCATGACGACGAATTTGACGAACTGCTCCTGGAAGTAATCGTACTTGGTGAAGCGCAAAGCACCCCCGAGAAGGAGGGTCATGCGTGGTTGCCACCCTGTCACGGACACGAAGCGATCCACGTAGTTTTGCGCTTCCGTCTTTTGGTCTTCCAGCGCCGCCGACAGACTGACGGATATGAGGGCTGAAGGCTTAGTGTTCAGCAGTTCGTGATGGGCAAACACGAAGTTCGTGACGATTTCCTGGTGGTGCTCCTGGTGGACCGACGCGGCAATGACGAACGCGTCGAAAGGTCCGAGCTTCAAATCGGATGCGAGCGCTGCGCTATCTTGCAGCTCGACCTGGTGCCCGCGCTCGCGAACATGCGTTGCCGTCCACGCGGCAATTTTCCGCGTCTGCCCCTCGGTCGTTCCATAGACAATCAGGACGTTCACGATGTCCCTCCGACAGTGGAAGAGACATTCATAGGGACGACCGATACGAGCCCCGGCATGCCGGTACCTCAATGCTTCGCAACCGCAATTGGCCGCATTATAGCCCATGGAATAGGCTCCACGAACTGCTTTTCGCTGCGACCTGGGTGCTTAGAGCACAAAGAACCCGATTGTGGCCAGAGCCATGATCAGCACCGCAAGCCATCCGACTACGACCATCCACCGCGGGGCGGTCAGCCTTCCCATGACGCGTGGGCTACTGGCCATCATCACCATGATTGCCATGAGTGGGACCGCAAGTATGCCATTGATGACCGCTGTCCAGTAGAGCGCGCGGATTGGATCGAGTGCGGTAAAGCTAACTACAACACTGCCGAGGGTCGCTGCGGTAATCGTTGTATAGAAAGCCTTGGCCTCACGGGGCCGCCGATCCAGCCCCTCCGGCCAGCGGAACATCTCCGCGACGGCATAGGCAGCCGAGCCGGCAAGCACCGGGACGGCCAGCATGCCGGTGCCGATGATGCCGGCGGCGAAAACCGCGAAGGTGACTTCGCCGGCAATCGGCCGGAGCGCCTCTGCCGCCTGCGCTGAAGTCTCGATCTGCGTAGTGCCGTTGGCGTGGAGCGTGGCTGCGGTGGCGATGATGATGAAGAGAGCGATGAGATGGGAGAATGTCATGCCGAAAAGCGTATCTGTTCGAATGCGGGCGAGCTCGGCACCTGCCGTACGCGGATGAGTGCTGAGCCGTACAAGGTGGCGACGATGCAGCTCCTCCACTTCCTCACCGGCTTGCCAGAAGAAGAGGTAAGGGCTGATCGTCGTGCCGAGAACAGCCACCAGGGCCATGGCATGGTCGTGATCCAAGGCGAATTGCGGAATGAGTGCGCCGCGCAGCGCGGCTGCCCACGGCACGCCCACAGCCAGCACCACCGCGACGTAAGCAAACAGCGAGAGGGTTAGCCACTTCAGGATGGTCACATAGCCCTTGTAGGCAATGAAGATCTCAAGGCCGGCGCAGAGCAGTCCGAAGGCAGCGGCGTAGAGGAACTGAGATCCACCGACGAGAAGCTTAAACGCGGCTCCCATCGCCGCCAGATCGGCGCCGATGTTGATGAAGTTGGCGACGAGCAACAGGAGAACGGCAAAACGCATCACCCAAGGCGGATAGTGTCGCCGCAGGTTCTGCGCGATGCCTTGACCGGTCACGGCGCCGATGCCCGCGCTGATCCCCTGGATCACGACCAGGAGGGGGTAGCTGAACGGTATTGTCCAGCAGAGGGTATAGCCGAATTGCGCGCCAACCTGGCTGTAGGTGGCGATTCCACTGGGATCGTCGTCCGCCGCGCCGGTGATGAGGCCGGGCCCCAACGTGTGCAGGAAGCTGGTGCGCCGACGCGGCGAGTCTCCGGGCAACATTGGTGATTGATGCTCCATCTCAGTTTCTCGCCTGTCGCCGCAACGCGTCCCGCTCCGGTGTCGTTTCAGTTCGCATTTGGTTCGATGGCAACGGTCGCTGGTTCCGTCCACACGATGAAAACACCTGGCCCTGCACTGATACATTGTAAGCGGGTTCTTATGTACTTCTCATGTCGAATGGCGGGCTGTTGTGCGTAATGGACGCGTTCGCAACGTCCGCAGTTTGTTGATGAACGGACCTTAGGGGTACATCCGCGAAGTGACACTAATGGCGCAACTACGATGTCCAGAGTGATCGCCGGCAACGTCTGCTATGGGCAACAGCAAAGATCACCTCAATGGCCGACATGAGGCGCATAGCTGCCACTCGGCACGGAGACCTATACCGCCTTTCGTGCTGACGTTAACGACCTACAAGGTCGCGAGCGTCAGAAAACCGAAGCCCTCTGAAACCTATCCTAAAATCGAATCTAGTGGCCTAATTCGTCCATAAGCACACGCAATTCGGATTGAGGCTCCACCCATGTCCCTCTGGGGGCTTGGCCGCTTCCCGCGTGGCAACGACGTCAATAATGCTCTCCGCAAACCGCAGCTTGGCCACGATCTGATTATACCGCCTCGTGATCTATCGCGCGAGAGATTCGATAGCCAACTTTGATGAGCAGCCACTCGTCGCACATGCGGTGGGCGTCCAGACGGCGTGTGACCAGTACGCATACTGCGTAGCGTTCTAAATACCGATTGCGCAGCCGTCCTTGCGTGGGTCTGAACCGCCCTGCAGCGTCCCATTCATCCAGTCGATCATGATCGCTTGGGCGCCCCCGATCGGCTCTGCCGCCGGGACGATGCGGAACCCTCGACCGGCCAGTTCTTCCTGAACCGCGACTGGAAGCGTGTTCTCGACCTCCACTTCCATCGTGCCAGGAATTGGAAAGACGCGGGGCAGATCAATGGCTTGCTGAAGGTCGAGGCCAAAATCAAGAACTTTTGACAGGAAGTGCGCGTGACCCATGGCCTGATACGCGCCACCCATCACGCCGAAAGGCATGACTGCGCGCCCATCCTTCACCAGCATGCCCGGAATGATGGTGTGTAGCGGGCGCTTGCCTGGTTCGATGACGTTGGGGTGGTCGGGATCCAGCGAAAAACTTATACCGCGATTGTTGAGTATCACGCCCGAGCGCGCCGCGACGATGCCTGAGCCAAAACCATAATAGATCGAGTTGATGAAACTGACGGCGTTGCGATCCTTGTCGACGACGGCAATATAGACCGTGTCGCGATGCACCGGCATATCGAATGAAGGAAGATCCGCGCGCGCGCGCCCAAGATCAATCATCCCCGCCAGACGATCCGCGGTCGCGCTGGAAAGCAGTTGCTCAACCGGCACCGCCACTTTCGCCGGATCGGCGAGCAAAGCATCGCGCGCCGCATAAGCAAGTCGCGTCGCCTCGATCTCGATGTGCAGCCGGTCGGCGGATTGAGGGTCACCCTTGGCCTCGAAGCGCGACAGGATATTGAGGATCATGAGCGCTATGACGCCCTGGCCATTTGGCGGACATTCGTAGACGTCGTGGCCGCGGAAACCTGTCTTTATCGGCGTCACATATTCGCCCCTGGCGCCCATGAAATCATCCAGTGTGTGCAAACCGCCGAGGCTTCGCAGGCGCGAAACCATGTCCTCGGCGACCTCCCCCATGTAGAAGGCGTTGCGTCCATCCGACGCGATCTTGCGGAATGTTGCGGCGAGTGCGGGTTGCCGGTGCACCTCGCCGATTCTTGGCGCCCGCCCCCCAGGGAGAAAGATGCTTTTTGCGGCAGAATCGGCGGAAAGCAGCGCCGCCTCCTGTTCCCAGTCGAAATGCACGCGTGGGGAGATGGCGTAGCCGCTTTCGGCGAACTCGATCGCAGGAGCGAGAAGCTTGCCCAGCGGCAGTTTTCCATGATCGGCATTGAGCTGGGTCCAGGCGTCAACCGCACCAGGAACGGTTACTGCATGCGGTGAGTGACGCTCAATTTCTGTGATGCCCTGAGATGCATACCAATCGGCTGTTGCGGCCACCGGGGCACGGCCGGATCCGTTGTAGGCGATGATCTCGCTGGACCCTTGTTTCGACATCAGTACGAAACAATCTCCGCCGATACCGGTCGATCCCGGTTCGACCACGCACTGGACGGCGCTGGCGGCGATGGCCGCATCGAGTGCGTTGCCGCCCGCCTCCAGAATCCGAACGGCTGCAAGCGTGGCCGAGGGATGGGACGTCGCAGCCATGCCATGCCGTGCGACCACGACCGAACGGTTTGGTTTCTCGAAATCCCTCATATGCGAAAAAACTTCCTAAAACGATTGCTGTGAGGGCCCGCCGATCACATTGGACTGGTCGCTAGGCCCGATGCAGGGCGCAGATGCCGTGACAGATTGTATTCGAGCCTACCCAGCGTCCGGGTGATGATGAAATTTAAGATCAGGTAGATAGCGCCTGCGCAGACGAAAACTTCCATTGCCCGGTAGGTTTGCGAGATGATGCCCTGGGCGATGCCGGTGATTTCCATCAGCGTAACGATGGATGCAAGTGAGGTTCCCTTGACCATCAAAATGATTTCGTTGCCATAGCTTGGCAAAGCCTGGCGCAGTGCGATCGGCACGACGATGCGGCGCAGCGTCATCAGTCGCGTCATGCCGAAGGCCTGCGCCGCCTCAATCTGGCCCGTCGGCACCGACTGCATGGCGCCGCGGAGGATTTCACTGCCATAGGCCGCGGTGTTGAGGGACAGCGCCAGGATGGCGCACCAATAAGGTTCGCGGAAAAGGCCCCACAGACCGAGTTCCTGCAACGTCGGCCGAAACTGGCCAAGGCCGTAGTAAATCAGGAATATCTGGACCAACAGGGGCGTGCCGCGAAACACCGCGACGAAACCCTTGATCGGCCAGTCAATCAAAGGCTGCCGGAGGCGCTGGGCCAGCGCCAAAGCCAAAGCGAGGATGACGCCGAGCAGGATGGACGTGCCGGCAAGCTCAAGCGTCAGCGGCAGGCCGGCAAGCAGCTTTGGCAGTATTTCAGCGAAAAAGGCGAAATCCATCACACCCTCCGAATGCCCCGAAGCGCGCGGCGTTCAGCGCGCTTGAACAGCAATCCCGTCGCTGAGGCGATGGCCAGGTAGAGCGCAGCGGCAGCCGTGTAGAAGAGAAACGGCTCGCGAGTCGATCCGGCCCCGATCTGTGCCTGACGCATCAGCTCGACAAGTCCGATTACCGAAATCAGCGCTGAATCCTTGAGCACCAGTTGCCAGACATTCCCTAGGCCTGGGATGGCATGACGCATAAGCTGGGGTGCGATCACCCGGCGCAACATGAGCGCAGGCGGCATGCCATAGGCGCGCGCTGCTTCGATCTGACCGCGGTCGATGGCGATGTAGGCACCGCGGAATACCTCCGCCTGATAGGCACCCGAAATTATGCCGATTGCCGTTGTGCCTGTGGCGAAAGCGGGTAATCCGAGGAAGCCCTGGGCGCCAAACCAATGGCCGACCGCAGTCAGCGCCATGCTACCGCCGAAATACAGGAGATAGATGGTCAAGAGGTCGGGAACGCCCCTAAATACCGTGGAATAGGCATCGGCGAGCAGGCCGAGGGAGCGCGACCCGCTGACCCGGGCCGCAGCTGCCAAGGCGCCGATCACTGAGCCGAACATAAATCCGGCGACCGAAAGCAGTAGCGTTACGAGAGCAGCGCTGAGCAGGGCCTCCGCCCAGCCACCGTCGCCAAACCCTAGCAGACGAACGCCATCCAGCATCAGCTAGTTCGCTCTCCGGGAAGGGATGCTCACTTGGGCGGCGTGACGTCGGCCTTTAGCCATTTCAGCGAAAGCTTTTTGATGGTGCCGTCGGCAATGGCTTCATCGATCGCCTTGTTGAACATCGCCTTGAGCACCGTATCCTGCTTGCGCAGCCCTGCCCCGGTGCCCCGTCCGAAAACCCCGCCGACAAAACCGGGACCGGCGACGGTGTAGCCTGAGAATTCCGGCTTAGCCAACGTTGCCGCCAAAGCGGTCTGTTGTGCAAACAGGGCATCCACACGGCCGGCCGCGAGATCGAGGTCGTGCTGTTCCGTGGTTTTGTACTCGCGGATTTCGACCGTGCCGTCGAAATACTTTTTCAGGAACTCCAGGTTCGACGTCGCGGCCTGGACGCCGACGATCTTGCCGGCGATTAGCGGCTTGATCTTGTCGATTGCCGCCTTGGCAGGGGCCTCGTCTTCCAGTTTTATCTTCTCGGTCGAGCCGGCCAACGCACCGAGCGGGCTGTCCTTTGCCACGGCGAATCCGGAAGGATCGATGGCGTAGGGCTGAGTGAAGTCGATGACTTCAAGTCGTTTGTCGGTGATGAACATGCTCGCCATGATGACGTCGAACTTACCAACCGTCAGCGCCGGGATGAGCCCGTCCCAGTCCTGCGTAATGATGGTGCATTCGACTTTCATACGTTCACAGAGATTGCGTGCGAGTTCGACCTCCATGCCATCAGGCTTTCCATCAGCGGTGGTAAAGTTCCAGGGCGCATATGCGCCCTCCGTCGCTATGGTGATTTTTTTTGGCGTATCCTCAGCCGAAGCCGACAGAGCGGCAGCTAAGCTCAATGCGGCCGCAAGACATGCAATGGGTAATAGTTTCATGGTTCTGTTCCCCTTTTCCAGCCCTTGGAGGGCATTTTGTCGAAGTCGAGTATGCCTCTAGCGACCCCTTAACGTCGGCTCGGGCTCGCGAACTCGGCCAGCAATGGCGCCGTGTCGAGAATGTGGCTGCGCATCACCGCTTCGGCGGCCCCGGCATCGCCGCCGCGTAGCGAATCGATCACTGCCAGATGCTCCTCTTCGGCGCTGAGCGGTTTTTCGACATAGTCAAACCAAATGCGCAGATAGGGTTCGATGGTCACATGCAGTGATGCGATATGGCGAATAAGCTTCGGGCGGCCGCTAAGATTGCAGATGTAGCCGTGAAATTCCTGGTGCCGTGTTACCCAATCGGCGCCACCAGCAGCGCCACTGCGTTCCATCCGGCTCAATAATCGCTCAAGTTCGGCAATGGTTTCGGCGTTCATCCGAGGCATTGCCAGGCGAACGGCAAGCCCCTCCAGCACCGACCGAATCTCGAACGTCTCGTTGATCTCGTCCAGCGTCAGCCCAGCAACTATACAGCCACGATTTGGGCGGATCACCACCAGCCCGTCGACTGCCAGTCGCTGGAAGGCCTCCCGCACAGGCATCCGGCTCATGCCAATCTCGGCCGCGATCTCTTCCGGGATGAGCCGGTCGCCTGCACGGTAACGCCCGAGGCGTATTGCAGATTGCAGATGTAGAAAAGCTTCCTGCTCCGCAGTGGCAGGCGTCTGGGCGTAGGGAACTCCGGAATGGCTCATCTAGGGATCTTTTTTTTGCACGAATTTCTGATCATCGCAAAATTGGATTTTTGTATCCACAAATACAGTAGAGTTTTCTCGTGCAGTCAAGGCAAATCGGCAAGAGCTCTTGGAGGCGGCGTAAAGCGCTGCGGCAGGACGATCACGGCCTCGACAAGCTGTGCCGTTCGGCCCGACCCGGAAACCTGGGGAGGTCGGAGTGGCTGAGACTTATATCGACTTCCTGTGGTTCGTGCCGCCCAAGCTGCCTGACCGACCACGCCACCGATACGCCCGGTCCTGCCGCTTGAGGGTGGCTGGAGAATTTCGATTCTGCTCTCGCCGAACCACCCGTCGCCTGCAAAAACCCTCTTGCGCTGAAGAACGGCGCATCGCCGCGCATCTCTTTAAAATGACCCACATGGCCTTGGTGCCACCGGCATCGGCCTCGACGAAGTCGACGCCACGAGGCTCCGCCGTAAGCGCCGTCCAGTGTTCGTCATTCCAGTCGATCGCCTCTTCCGGTGAGAGCTGCTGGCGGCTCTGCGCGACCAACGCCTCGTAGTGCCTTTTGTTGGCTTCGCTTTGCTTGCTCGCCATTTTCTGGATCTCCATCTCTTGAGCCGAGTGGATCGAAGAACTGCCTTCGACCGGTCAGACCCGGATACGGACAAGCGGGAGAAAGGGATACAGGCACGACGGCATTCTGCAGCGCCGGCACCGCCATGCGCTGGACGAGGAACAAAGGTCGGGGCCACTGCCCAGCCATCTCGCATACTTGGGCATGTGGTCTCGTAGTCGCTTTGAAGTCTGGGGGAGAGCTTCTGGCAGCAGAGCGGACACCCGTGAGCGGCCGCGTTTGCCCGCCACGTTCGGCTCGGCCACGGCATTTCGAGAACGCAAGGCCGCGGAATTTTGCAGAGCAAATCTTCGCAGCACCGTCGCCCAATTTGCGTGGTAAGACCGCGACGGCGGAACCAGCGGAGTCTCATTTGACCGTGCCTTCTTCTACCACCAAGCGTGCGCTGATCACCGGGGCGGGTGCTGCCGATGGCATCGGCTTTGCCATTGCGCGGCAGCTCGGCCTTGCCGGTCATGCCGTTTTCCTGAACGGTGCCAGCGCGCGTGTACTCGATCGCGCCGCCGAGCTTTGCGCCGAAGGCATCAATGCCAAAGCCGCGGTCGCCGATCTCACCATCGCAGCCGAAGTCGCGCGGCTGCGGGCTGATGTCGGCGCTGTCGACATCCTGGTCAACAATGCAGGCATGGGCTCGCTGGCATCGCCTTCGGCCGATAAGGCGTTTCTCGCCATGACCGAGGCCGACTGGGACCAAGGGATCGACGTCAGCCTGAAGACCGCGTTCCTGGTCACCCGCGCGTTTCTGCCGGCGATGGTAGAGGCAGGCTATGGGCGCATCGTCAATGTGGCGTCGGTTACCGGGCCGCTGGTGTCTTTCGAAGGCACATCAGCCTATTCCGCCGCCAAGGCCGGCATGGTCGGCCTGACGCGCACGCTGGCGCTCGAAGTGGCAAAATGCGGCATCACGGCCAATGCCGTGGCACCCGGCTGGATCGAAACGGGCTCGTCGAGCGCGATGGAGCGGCAAGCTGCCCTCCACACGCCACCGGCGCGGGCCGGGCGACCGGACGAGGTTGCCGCAGCGGTGGTGTTCCTGGCATCGGAAGGCGCCAGCTACGTCAACGGCGCCCTGCTGGTGGTCGACGGCGGCAACAGCCTTCAGGAGCGCAAGGGCTGACTCCGAAACGACCGGTCGTTCACGATCGGGTCGCGGGGTGATGGAAAGCATGGCCTGTTGCACGCCCATAGCTCAGCTGGATAGAGCACCAGACTACGAATCTGGTGTCAGGAGTTCGATCTCTTCGGGCGCGCCATTGCAACTCGATGAAATTCTTTGCATTTTAGCAGTTAACCGGCCGCGAGATACACCATCCCCTCTGGCACACCAACGACCGCCCGGCGATATGCGCCGGCTGGCCAGAATGGATAGCCGCCGAGGCAACATCCGGGCTGCGTATAAACGCAATGGCAATGAGAATGCGAGTTCCGGAACGGCGCGTCCGTAGCGGTCATTCGCCGCCAGTTCTTAACGGCCGCATTGGGGCCCTTCAGAAGCGACCCATAGCTGCCGTTCCCGCGATACAAAAGCTGTTGCAAGCTGGACAGCAATTGAGCCGTCGCTGAGTCGTTGCGGAACGCGTACGGAAGCATAATCTTGGGCAGTGCGATGCTGCGCGAGGTTCCCCAATGGCTTACGAGGCCGCCAAAAAACCGTTGTTCCGAAAACTCGACAACTATCTACTGCATGTAAGCGATCTTGAGGAAGCCATATCCTTTTATCGGGATCGGCTCGGCCATGCCCTCATCTGGCGGGACGCGGAAGCCGCCGGCTTCGCGTTGCCTGAAACTGATGCAGAACTAGTAGTTCATCTTCGTATTGGTCCAGAGACCGATATTCTGGTTGATGACGTGGACGCGGCATTTCGAGAACTTTTGGCAGCGGGCGGAAAGGCAGTGGAACCACCCTTCGACATCGCGATCGGGCGATGCGCCCGTGTTTGTGACCCTTTCGGCAACGTGCTTGTAATATTGGATCAATCGAAGGGAACGTTCACCACGGACGAGGAGCAGAATGTTGTCGGCGTAGAGCCCGCGCGTTAACCAACCTGACCGTCGACATTCACCTAAGCTCGGCCATCAGGCGGAGGAGCGGATTGCGCTGGAAGCGGCCATCCAGCGCTGCCAAATGGCCGCTCCAACGTCAGATCTCGGTGCGTTCGGCGAGCAAGAGCGCATCCTCTATGTCGACGCCCAAGTATCGCACGGTGTTCTCGATCTTGGTGTGACCGAGCAGGATCTGGACGGCTCGGAGGTTGCCGGTCGCCTTGTAGATCATCGATGCCTTCGTGCGTCGCAATGAATGGGTACCATACTCCGCTCGTGCTCATGTGTCGCGAGTGATCCACGCGGCTTGGAAATGCGTGGTCCGCGACCGATCCACCGCGCCTCTCCAGCCAGGCCAGCAAGCTCGCACGCACGTCGGCAGTCAGCTCGAACTGCACCGGACGCCCCGTTTTCTGCTGGACGACAATCGCCCGGGTTCGGATGCCTGATCCGGCAACCAGATCGCCGATCTTGGTCTTGACCAAGTCGCATCCGCGCAGCTTACTGTCGATTGCCAAGTCAAACAGCGCCCGATCCCGAACGCGCCCTTCCCGATCGAGAAAGAAGCGGATGGCCCAAATCTGTTTCTGGGTCAGCGGCCGCTTCGTACCTACCGTTTTCCCTGCGTTCCAAGCAGCGCGGCCTTGCACCGCCGGATCATATTGTGAGTAGCCCATTGCTTTTCTCCTTGGCCTCAATGGCCGCAGGAGAAACGGAACTGACGTTCAGCCTTGGGGCCGACAGCAGACCGGCAGCTTCGGGCTGCGAATATTCAAGAGCGGCCATTCAGGTTGGTGTGGGCATCGTCGTGACCTGACCCAAACGCGACCTTGAATTCGAAAAAGTGAATGCCGGCCTCAGAGCGGAAAGCTGACGTTCAATCCATGAGGTCATTGCGGCCGGGCACTACACGATCAACGGCAGCATCAGGCCGCTTGCAGCATAGTTCAGCACCCCACCATCATCGGCGTAATAACGGGAAGGACGCAAAAGCGATCTGCCCGGCGAGGCCGAGCAGATGCGCGGGGCCCTTGTGGAGCGCTAGCTGTTCAGTGATCGTCCGGTCCGAAAGCACTGCCGACAATGCCGCTTCGGCCAGCATCAATAGCACGAAAGCCACCGCACCGGTGCCCGCAGCTTCGGAGAGCGTTAGTTCACGGTCGCAAAGCAGCCATCCGCAGATGATCCATGCGGCGGTCAGGATCACCGGCAGCTCGACCGCTACGGCGCCAAACTCCCCCAGCCGCGGAACCGGGACCAGCGTGCGGATCGTGCCGAGCGCGACCCCGCAGCAAAAACGGCTGCGAAGTAGAGCGTGCCGAGACGAATTGCCCTCATGCCGCAATCACTTCCCGGACAGGGCGGCGCAGCGAGCGCGGCATCGGCGGAGCGTAGCCGAACCGCAAGACCAGATCGGGTCGGCGATCACCAAGCCCGAGAAGGGCCTGCAGTTCCCGGCGGATGGACGGCACCTCGACCGGCTGGTTCAGATGCGTGTGCCGGATACCGAGCACGGTCGCCTGCAGGGCAAATCGCTGGTAGCTACGTCCCGCCTGGACCCAGTGCGCGGGATCGTCGCGGTCCGAGACGACCACGGCGAGCCCGCTGCTCGACCGCACCTGTCTTGCGTAACGGTCGTTCTCCGCATCGGGTTTGAAGAAGGCCCCGAACATGATCCGCCCCAGGAAAGTCGGCAGCGTCGGATTCCCCGAGGAGCCGGAATAGAGCCCGTCGCCCGTCTCGATCGCCGCGCGCGCGTTGAAGCGCAACCAGGATCTCAGTTCCGCGGCAAAGGCCGGATCCGAAACCTGTGCAGTGTTTGCTGCGAGGATCAACTCCAGAACCTGTTCGATCTTCGCGCGATCTTCGATCAGCACCACTTCGCACCCGGAAATCCGCGCCGCGCCTCGCATCACGCTCAGATCGGCGCTAGGTACCGCGCGGCCGCTGTAGTCCGACCGCGTGCACTGGCGTTCGAAGATCGCGTCGAACAACCCGTCGCGGCTTCCCGCTCGCCCGAATGCGATCTCGATCCGCGCCTCGCCATCGGTGGCGAATTCCATCGCCGAGGACCGTCCGGCAGCGCCCGCCGCAAACATCAGGTTCTCGGCCGCGCAACCCAGTGAAGCGTAGAGGTGGTGGTGATCGGAATCGGCCACCGGCAGAGCGCGTGTCTCGTCGGGTAAGATCGCTACCCCCTCGGCCGTCTGACGGAAGCGCCAGGCCTGCGCATTGTGGCTGTTGGCGGCGAGCGTGGCGTAGTGCACCAGGCTCGTGAACTCGGCCGGGTCTCGGTGGGACCGAAGCGCAGCGGCGGCGGCATCGTAGTCAGGTCCCCAGTTCAGCATGAGGGTGCCTGCTCCGGCAATTGCGGCAGCTCCCCCGGCTATCAGGACGGATCGGCGCGAGACCATGGAGATTCCTTTCGGTAATGACCCGCCGACTGTAGCCCGGCTCACAATGCCCAGCATGATCGAGATCAAGCGGATGGATGAGGCAGTGCGCAGGGAAAGGCCTAACGCGCCAGCGCGCATCTCGCAGCTGCTCCATGGCGAAATACTAGGCGTTCAGGGTACTGCATCCGCCCCGGGCGGCGTTCATGAGCTTGAGCCAAGTCAATAGGCTCGCGAAACGGACCGATAGAATGTCGGCAGTCGGGCCTTCGGAAAACAAGGCAGCAGGGAAAGCTAATGCGTCGCACCAAGCCGCTGCTGTCCCGCTACAGGTGCGCCGATCCTAGGCCAGGGCCCGGGATTCGTGGCCACGATCGCGCAGGACAATCACAGGAACGGCGATCACGCCAGAAACCAGAAGCGGCCAATCTTGGACTACACCCAGCAGCCAAGCTGCACTGCCGCCGATCAGGCTCCAGATGAACGGAATGACGAGAAGCCAGCGCGGAACGGGAGCTTGCGTGAGCAGAAGAAGACCGAAGGTAAAGATCGTCAGTGGGCAGGGCGTGACGCCGAACATTGGGATTTCAGGATAAACGTGTCCGGACAAGATGCCGATGAAAGGATAAAGGACAGCAGCATAGCCAAGGTACGCAACTCCTAACCAGCCGACAGCGCCGGATGGTATGTCGAACTGAAGCTGATCACGAAATACACCGAAATACAGGAAAAGGACTCCCTGCACGGCGAAGAACGCTCCGAAAAGGAGTGCTGCTGGGTTAATGGCCGCAAAGTAGACCCCATGGTAGACAATCCCGGTCCACAGCCACATTGTGGCCAGCCCCCCGACAACAAGCCGATAGAACGCCTGCGACCGCCGAAACAGCATCACGGCGATTCCAAAGCCGATCAGGTAGGCAAGGAATTGTACGGGCCAAATGGCAAGATTGTAGTCGACGAAGACCGCAATAAGCTGTTCCCTGGTGAAAGGCAGCATAGCCAAACCTCCTGATTTTTGCCGATGCTAAGCGTCCGACGCGGTTCCCTCTGACGAGAGTCTAGCTGGCTGGAGACGGGCCGCACCTGATCATCAACCATATTCAAGTGAACTTTAGCGGGACGCCCGTCAGACGACATCGGCGCGAGTTCAGGAAGCTTTCGCCAACGGCTCGGCGTCGGCTTTGGCGCGCGCAAACTGATCGAAGGCCTCGATCGCATGGCTCGCATACATGGCCGACGGACCGGCGCCCATATAGATCGCCATGCCGAGCGTTTCGAGCACCTCTTCGCGGCTCGCTCCCTGCTCCACGGCGGCCTTGGCGTGGAAGCCGATACAGTCGTCGCAGCGGATCGCGACGGAAATGCCGAGCGCAATCAGCTCCTTGGTCTTGGTGTCGAGTGCATTGGCCTTGAGCGCGGCTTGGGCGACGCCGGAAAAGCTCTTCATCACCTCGGGCGCCCCGCCGCGCAACTCGCGCAGCGGCCCGATGAGTTCGCCGGTCAGGTTCTTCCAGTCGATATGCATGATGTCTCCATGAGCGATGTGTTTAATCAGGCCGGCTCGAGCTCCTGCTGTGGCCTATGCGGCTCCGACACGTCCGGCTCCTCGTCCGCTCCCGGCCTCCCCTTCCGCCCGTCACCCCTGAGTGCGATGTAGATCGCCGGGATGACGAGCACGGTGAGCGCGGTCGAGGAGGCGAGGCCGAACAGCAGCGAGATCGCCAGGCCCTGAAAGATCGGATCCGTCAGGATCACTGCTGCGCCGATCATGGCCGCCACCGCCGTGAGCAGGATCGGCTTGAAGCGAATGGCGCCGGCTTCGAGCAGCACGTCGATCAGCGCCCGGTCCGGCGTGCGCGCCTCGCGGATGAAGTCGACGAGCAGGATCGAGTTGCGCACGATGATGCCCGCCAGCGCGATGAAGCCGATCATGGAGGTCGCCGAGAACGGCGCGGCGAACAGCCAGTGGCCGATCATGATGCCGATGAAGGTGAGCGGGATCGGCGTCAGGATGACCAGCGGCAGCTTGAACGAGCCGAACTGCGCGACGACGAGGATGTAGATGCCGAGGATCGCGACCATGAAGGCGGCGCCCATGTCGCGGAACGTGACCCAGGTCACCTCCCACTCGCCGTCCCACAGCAGAGTCGGGACCGACTCGTCGTCCGGCTGTCCGTTGAGCTTGATCACCGGCTTCGGCACATCGCCCCAATCGGCGGCCTCGATCGCGTCGGCGACCGCCACCATGCCGTAGACCGGTGCCTCGAATTGACCGGCCAGTTCCGCCGTCACCATCTCGGCAGCGCGGCCGTTGTGCCGGAAGATGGGATAAGAGGCGGGCTCGCGGCTCATGGTCACCACGTCGCCGAGTTCGACGATGCCGCGCCCGCCCGGCAGCGCATTGGCAGGGACCGGCGTGGTAAGCGCTCGCTCACCGACCACCTTCTGACCCTTGGCGAGCGCGATGCGGATCGGGATCGGCTGGCGACCCTCGCCGCGATGCGAATAGCCGACAGTCGAGCCCGCATAGAGATAGCGGATCGAATCGTATACGTCGCCCTGCTCGACCCGGTAATATTCGAGGTTGTCCTGGTCGACGCTGAGGCGAACGCGCTCGTGCTGCACACCGAAGGAATTGTCCACATCCACGACGAACGGGACGCTCTCGAAAGTCTCCCGCACCTTGGCGGCGACAGCGCGCCGGGTCTCTGGATCCGGGCCGTAGATTTCGGCGAGCAGCGTGCCCATCACCGGCGGCCCAGGCGGTGGCTCCACCACCTTGATCGACGTGCCGGCCGGCAGGTCGAGGTCGCCCAGGCGCTCACGCATGTCGAGCGCGACGTCGTGGCTTGCGTGATCACGCTCGCCCTTGGGTAGGAGGTTGACCTGAACGTCGCCCATCTCGGGCGAGGAGCGCAGGTAATAGTGCCGCACCAAACCATTGAAGTTGAACGGTGCGGACGTGCCCGCATAGCTCTGAAACGAGACGATCTCGGGGACGCCGGCCAGACGGTCGACGACCTGCTGGAGGACGCGATCGGTCGCCTCGACGGAAGAGCCTTCCGGCAGGTCGACCACCACCTGCAGCTCCGCCTTGTTGTCGAACGGCAGCAGCTTGACCGTTACGTCCCTAGTGTAGATGAGGCCGAGCGAAGCCATCGTCGCGAAGCCGACGAGAAGCAGGAATGTCCAGGCTCGCGCGCGCGACTTCAGGATAGGCCGCGCAACCGCGACATAGGCCTTTCCGAGCCGGCCGCCGTGTTCGGCGCCGTGACCGTGGCCATGGCCCGCCGCGCCCGACTTGCCGGTGAACTTGATCATCAGCCACGGCGTCAGCGTTACCGCGACGAAGAAGGAAAACAGCATGGCGGCCGAGGCATTGGCCGGGATCGGGCTCATATACGGCCCCATCAGGCCCGACACGAAGAGCATCGGCAGGAGCGCGGCGACGACCGTCAGGGTCGCAACGATTGTTGGGTTCCCGACCTCGGCGACGGCCTCGATCGCTGCCTGGGTGCGCGTGCGGCCATCCTTCATGGCCCAGTGACGGGCGATGTTTTCGATCACCACGATGGCGTCGTCCACCAGGATGCCGATCGAGAAGATCAGCGCGAACAGGCTGACCCGGTTGAGCGTGTAACCCATGATCCGGGACGCGAACAGCGTCAGCAGGATCGTTGTCGGAATGACGACCGCGACCACGAGCGCCTCACGCCAGCCGATCGCGAAGGCGACGAGGAGCACGATCGAAACCGTGGCAAGACCGAGATGAAATAGAAGCTCGTTGGCCTTCTCGTTGGCGGTCTCGCCGTAGTCACGCGTGATCGTCATCTCGACATCTTCAGGAAAGATCTGCCCGCGCACCTGTTCGAGACGGTGGATGATGTTCTCCGCGATGACGACGGCATTGGTGCCGGGCCGCTTCGCGATCGCCAGCGAGACTGCCGGCATGCGCTCGAGTCCGTCCTCGGTCCTGCGCACTTCCGTCACGCGCGTCTCGTTCGGCTCCGTTGCCAGCAAGACATCGGCCACGTCGCGCACATAGACCGGCCGCCCGTCGCGTGCGGTAAGCAGGAGATTTCCGATCTGGGCCTGCGTCTGCAGCGTTTGGCCGGCGACCAGCGTGCGTTGCTCACCGTCGTCGCGAACACGCGCGGCCTGGAACGACCGGTTGGCGCCTTCGACCTTGGCGGTCAGCTGCTGGAGCGTGATGCCGTGGAGAGACAGCTTTTCCGGATCGGGCTCGACGCGGATTTCCTCGGGCTGCTCGCCGACGATATAAGTCAGCCCGATATCGGGCAGCTTCGCAACCTCGACCTGCAGTTCGCGTGCAAGCCGCGTCAAACCGTTCGCTGTCCAACGTGGCGCCGCCTCTGGCTTCGGTGTGAGGGTCACGACGACGATGGCGACATCGTCGATGCCGCGTCCGACGATCAGCGGCTCCGGAACGCCGACCGGGATGCGATCCATATTGGCGCGGACCTTGTCGTGCACGCGCAGGATTGCTGCATCGGCGCTCGTGCCGACGAGGAAGCGGGCGGTGATGAGCGCGCCGTCGTCCTGTGTCTGCGAATAGACATGCTCGACCCCGTCAATGCTCTTGACGAGGGTCTCGAGTGGCTCGGTGACCAGTTTGACTGCATCCTCCGCCTTCAGCCCGTTAGCCTGGACATGGATGTCCACCATGGGCACGGAAATCTGCGGCTCTTCCTCGCGCGGCAGCGTGATCAGCGCGACGAGGCCGAGCACGAAGGCTGTAATCAGGAAGAGGGGCGTGAGCGGCGAGGCGATGAACGAGCGCGTCAGGCCGCCGGCTATTCCGAGCTTCATGGGATCCGCACCTCGTCGCCGTCGCGCAGGCCGGTGAGTATCTCCACCAGCGGACCACCTTCGTCCAGGAAGGTCTCTCCGAGGATGACCGCGACGTCCGTCTTGCCGCCAGCGGTTGCCACGCCGACATAGTCGACGCCGTGGCGTGTCGTCACCGCCTCCGGCGGGACGGCAATGGCGCTGCGGCTGCCGACGGGAATCCGCACGAGCGTGCGCTCGTTCACGAAATAGTCGCCGAGGCCGTCCACCTCGACGTCGGCGATGACGCGGCCTTCCGAGATCTCGGGATAGACCTTGACGACACGTCCCTCGCGCTCGGTCTCCGCCTCCGGATTCCTGCCGAGCCCGCGCCTGCCGATCAGCACCATGTTACCTTCGGTGATCTCGGCGGCATGCCGCTCGGGCAGCGAGAGGCGCAGATAGTATTGCCCGGTTGCAACGCGCGCTATCTCCTCGCCGGGCATGATGACGGAGCCGGGCGTGACCGGCACGGTCAGCACGCGCCCCGATGCTGGGGCGAGAATCGCACCCTCGCGCGCCTGCTCCTCGATGACCGCCTTGCCCGCCTCGGCGGCGGCAAGCTGATTGACGGCGACCTCGAATTGCGTCTTGGCCTGATCAACACGGCCCTGGGGCGCGATGCCGCGCGCGAAGAGCTGTTCGGCCCGGTCGAGTTCGGTCCTGGCGTTATCGAGCTGCGAGCGCAGTTCCATGATCTTGGCTTCGGCCGCGCCGAGCTCGAGAGCGATCTTCTCATCGACGACCGTGGCGACGACCTGCCCTTCCTCGACCTGGCTGCCCTCGGCGACATTGACCTCGCGGATCGTGCCGCCGATGCGGGCGCGCGCCGGCACCACCATCCGGCTCTGCACCTGTCCGAACACCGCCTTCATCTCTGGAATGGTGATCGTCCTGGCCGTGAATTCAGCGCCCGCGGCCGGAAAAGCGGCACCGGCTATTAGCAGGGCTAGGACAAGGGCTTTGGACCGAGACATCGGAACCTCTATGGAAATGCGCGGAAGGTGCCGCGGGCCCTTTTCAGGCCCGCGGGGAATCAAGCAGTTTTGGTATTCCGCTACTTGAAGGCGACGCCCGGCTTGCAGCCGAGCTTCCTGAAGGCGATCGCCACCGGACAAAAGCCGGTGACGGAGGCCTGCATCATGTTCAGCCCTGCGAAGGCCGTCAGCAGATACCAGTAGGGCGACACGTAGAAGCCAAGCGCGAGGGAGGAGAGCACCAGGAACCCGGCAAACATCAGGACGGCACGATCGAGAGTCATCTTCATCTCCTAGTATGGGAACCGCACTCATTCGGTCGGTTCGAGGTGGACTTGCTTGAGCTTGTTGATGCCCAGCATGTCGAGGACGAGGTTCTCGTAGAACGTCTCGCTCTTGCCCTGCCGGACCTTGCGGAGGAATACTTCTCGAAGCCGATCTTGGCCGCGTGCACCCACTTGCCCTGCGACGACCAGTTGACGTTGCGCGGCGGAATCTGCGGCTGCGCCACGAAGGCGATGTCCTCGTCGCCGAAGTCGGCAAGACAGACCGCATTCCAGCTCGCGACCGCCCTCGGCTCTTTACCACGCAGGAGGGCGCCGACATTTTCCGCAGCCGCCGTCACCATCGATTCGATCATGAAGCCGGTCTTCGGCACGCCGACCGGCAGCGACGTCTTGCCGACGGGGGGAATGGCGACGCCGACGCCGATCGCGAATACGTTCGGGAAATTCGGGTTGCGCTGATGCTTGTCGATCGTGACGAAGCCGCGCGGATTGGTGAGTCCTTCGATCCCGTAGACCGCCGGCACGCCGCGGAAGGCGGGCAGCATCATCGAGAATGCGAAGGGAAGCTCATGGGCGGCCTTGGTCAGGCCGTCCTCGTTGACCTCCTCGACGAACATGCGGCCCGGCTCGACCTTCGTCACCTTGGCATTGGTGATCCATTTGATGTGACGCTCGCGCATCGCGCTCTCGAGCAGGCCCTTGGTATCGCCGACGCCCTCGAGCCCGAGATGGCCGATGTATGGCTCCGGCGTGACGAAGGTCATCGGCACCTGGTCTCGCTTCTTTGCGCGCCTCAGGGCAGTGTCGAGTATGAAGGCGAACTCGTAAGCGGGGCCGAAACAGGAGGCGCCCTGAACCGCACCCACCACGATCGGCCCTGGCGACTTGACCAGTGCGTCGAATGCGCCTTTTGCATCAACTGCGTGGGCGGTCTGGCAGACGGATTGCGTGTTGCCGGCCGGTCCGAGGCCGGGAATCTCGTCGAAGGCAAGATCGGGGCCCGTGGCGAGGATCAGGCAATCGTATTCGAGAAACGAGCCGTCGTTGAGCTCGACCCGATTTTCCGCGGGATGGACGCGCCTGGCGCCCTCGGGCTTGAGATCAATGCCCGTGCGCTTGAAGATCGGCGCGAGATCGACAGTTATCTCCTCCGGCCGGCGCCAGCCGACCGCGACCCAGGGATTGGACGGTACGAAAGAATAGGTGGAGCCGAGATTGACGACCGTCAGCCTGTCCGACGGGCGCATCTTGTCCTTCATCTCGTAGGCCATGATGACGCCGCCGAGATCGGCGCCGAGAACGACGATATGCGACATGGGCATTTCCTCCTTGTGCGGGACCGCCGACATTGTTTCTTCCACCCGCCGCGCGCTTGCGCCTTGATCCGGCTCAAATCCCGCTGGAAGATGACCGACTGCGCATCACGGCAAACACTCCGATTTCGACCGGATAGTGTTTCGGCACCAACCGGCTTTCGTGCTTGCATGTAACATTCAAATATTTTAAATTCAAGATCATGAATGTAAAAGAAATGATCCCCGCCTCCGACAAGGCTGCCGAGCTGATGCGCAGCCTGTCGCATCCTCAGCGATTGCTGGTGCTATGCGCGTTGGGTGGGGAAGAGAAATCAGTCGCCGAACTGCGTGAGGCGCTCGGCATCGATCAGGTGCCGATGTCGCAGCAATTGATGCGCTTGAGGGCGGACGGGCTGGTCGAATCGCGCCGGGTGGGAACGACGGTCTATTACCGGATCACCCGACCCGAGGTCCTGACCGTGGTCGAGGCGCTCCACGCGGCGTTTTGCAAGTCAAGGTGAGGCCCCCAGTCCAAGGAGCGCCCCGAAGCTCTCCTTCGCCCGAATCCGCGATGACAGGACCTACCAGTTGCCGCCAAAGGGCTTGCTGCCGGATCGATGAGGCCGAGTCGAAGCGGCGCGAGAATTCGTCGTCATGACAGGCGGCATCGCCGGCATCAGCGCGCTCGAAGATGCGCTGGATATCATCGAAGGTCGCGCCGGCACCAGGATCGCCAGTCGGGAACCCACTCGGCCGAAAGTGTGGCGTATCGATGCGCCGCTTTGACCTGATCTGTTCTGAGGTCAAGGTTCCTCTTCGAAGTGATGACCTTCCGCCATCCAATACGCGTCCGTCACACAAACGCTGGGCGCCAAGGTCGTGTTTCAGACGCTAACCGGATGCACAGCAAGGACCGGAGCAACGACTGCACTTGGCACAACAGGCTCGTTCCGACGGACGCAGGGAACGACAAAGTTCCACCCACAGCCGTCGTTTAGCATGCTCTAATATCTGGCGGGCTCCACTCGCTAACGTTGTGCTACATTATTCACGCGTGGGGGGCGATCGATTGGGCCGCGAGGTTTTCAATTCCGGTGTTAGGCGCATTGCTACCGCGCACTGCAGCGTGCGTCCGGATGCCGCTTGGCGTGTCGCCGAAGCGCGCACGGAATAAGCGATTGAAGTGCGAAATGTCGGAAAAACCGACCTCCAACGCGATGTCGGAAATCCGACGTGGGCTGTCGCGCCCATCGGTGAGCAGCGTAAGGACCCGTTGCAGCCTCAACTCATTCACGCGCTCGGTGAACGAGGTTGCCGCCATCTCCAACAAACGCTGCAGATAGCGCGGCGAAATGTTGAGATGTCGCGCGACAGACCCAATGCTAAGTTCCGGATCTTGGAAGAACGCGGCGATGTAGTCGAGAACCTCACCCAGGCGGGCGGCTGCAACAGCGCTTAAGCTGCTCTCTCCGAAAGGGGCGTGTGCCCCACCGCGAGCGCTACAAGATCGTAAACGTGCGTCGCTACCGCATCGCGCAGTTCGGATGGGGCCGGACGGACCTTCCCACGCACCAGCCTCAGATAAGCTAGCAGAAGACGCAGCGCCTCGTTGCGCTGCGAGATAAGCCGCATGGTCGCGTCGTCGATATCTGTCAAGCGTGACTCAAGTGCTTCGCGTGGAAGTACCAGCGCAAGATGCGAGCCCCGTGCATAAGTGACAGTGGCCGGCTCCGTGTGCAGAAGAGCGATAGCCTCACCGGCACTAAGCGCTGTATCCCGATCACGCTGCGAAACGGTCGCGCTCGCGCTCAAGTTGACAATCATGCCGATAGTTTCATCGCCATCAGCAAGGTTCGCTTGCGTGCGCTGCAAGCGCATGGGCGAGCTCGTAAACGAAAGGGTGCGCAAACCATGCAGCGAGTGCAGCGTCGCATCAACATGAAACGGCGCACCCGGCAAGGGTTCGATGTCGACGTGCAGCATCCTCTGCCCGAATTCCTCGCGCCACATCGGCATGCACTCACGATCGGGAAGCTCGCTTGTCAAGAATCTCAGCGCCACAACGTCCGACGCGCCCGCCAGCATCGGCACGGCGCAACGCGACACCTTCAGCACGCGTATCCCCGACTTCGGCGACCCCGCGCTGATGCCGGAGCTGCGCAAGCAGCATGTCATGATCGACGTTAACGTTCCGTCGGCATGGGCCTGGCTGCTCGGGCGCGTTCCCTTCCCGATACTGATCTTTCTCGGCATCATGGTCGTCGGGGGCCTCGTCAGGCTTGTGGGCGGATCGAGGGCATCACCAGGGTCTGCCATGCCCACGTATGGGCTGATGGGACTTCTCGCCGGTCTTTTGGGAAAACAGCAGCAAGCGGCGAGCCCGCCAGCGCACGAGAGCGACGAGACGAAAAATCCTTAGATAGCTCCCACCGGGGATCGCGAGAGTTCGCCGGTCGCAGTCTCTAGCCGGCCGTCGCGCAACCGGAATATATGGTCGAAGCGGTCCAGAATCATCTCGTCGTGCGTGACCACGATGATGGCTGCGTTCTGGTCGATCGCGATCCGGCGCAACAAATCCATCACGATGCGCGCGCGCACGGAATCGAGCGGTGCAGTCGGTTCGTCCGCGAGAATAATTCGCGGCCGATTGGCGAGCGCGCGGGCGATCGCCACGCGTTGGGCTTCGCCGCCGGAGAGCTGTGCTGGCATCGCATGCTTGCGGTGACCGACCTCCAGATAATCGAGCAGGTCGACGGCGCGGTTGCGCGCTGCCGCAGCGCCGAAGCCGGCGAGGTGGAGCACGATGGCGACATTGTCGCTGCCGTCGAGGAACGGCAGCAGATTGGGGTACTGGAAGATAAAGCCGATCTTGTCGAGCCGAAGGCGGCGCAGATCGGACTTGAGCCAGCGGTCATCATAGACGACTTCGCCGTCCAGCGTGATGCGACCGCTGCTCGGCTCCAGAATGCAGGCGACGCAATTGAGCAGCGTGGTCTTGCCGGAGCCGCTCGGGCCCATCAGTCCGACGACCTGGCCGGGAAAGACCTCCAAGTTGATGTCGATCAACGCGTCGACCCGCGCACTCCCCGCGCCGAAATGCTTGGAGAGATGTTCGACGCGCACAACGGCCTGTCTGTCCGTCTCCGCCATCGTCCTACCCCGAAGCTGCGAGCGCTGCGGCGGGGTCCACCTTCAGGGCTAGCCGAATGCCGAGCGTGCTCGCAGCCAGGCAGACCACGATCGTGATGACGAACACGACCGTGATGCTTTCGGGATCCAACACGAGCCGCCTCGGGAAATAGGGCTTGAATGTAAGAACCAGAGCGAGGCCGGCGAAATAACCTAACAGCCCCATCGACAGGGCCTGCTGGACGACAAGGCCGACGATGGTGCGATCAGGAGCACCGACGAATTTGAGCGTGGCGATCGAGCGCACCTTGTCCATCGTCATCGTGTAGATGATCAAGGCAATAATCACCGCCGATACAATCACCAGCAGCACCATGATCATCATCTGCTGACTGCGCGCTTTCTCGATGACGAATTTGCTCAGCAAGGTCTCCTGCTGTTCCTGCGTGAGTGTAGTGAGGTGTTTCCAGCGCGACAGCGCCGTGGCCACCTCATTGATCGGGACAAAGGGCGACACCTTGGCGATGACCGCGTTGATCTGGTCGTTGGTTTCAGCCGTTCCGCCGCGGGCGGCCTCGCGCCGCGCGGCCGGAGGGGCAAGTTCGAACTGCAGCGCTTGAGCGTCGTGCAAGGTGATGTAGCCGACGGGATCGCCGGACGATGTGACTTCCGCACGCATCAGGCCGACGACCGTGAAGTTGTGCCCGTGGGTGCCCAGCGGCACTTCCTGTCCGAGCTTTAGACTGGCGGAGCGATCGATGATCATTTCGTAATGGTCGCGCAGAACGTCGCGCCCGGTCGACAGCTTGCGGGGCCCGCCGGGCCGGCCGGGCTCGAAGCCGATGAGGAACAGGCGGAGCGGCTTGCCGTTCAGCTCGGTCTGCACCGATTGATAAGTGACGGCGCCGGCGCGCTCTATACCGTAAACCCGGCTGACTAATTCCCTGGTGTCGCCCGGAATACGCGATGACTCGGCAAACGGCCCGTTGGTCCCGGCCTCGACCACCCAGAGATCCGCGTTGGCCGCACGGGCCTGACGCAATGCGTCATCGATCAGGCCGCCATAAACGCCGGTGATCATGATCACGATGCCGAGCAGCAGACTCAATCCGAAGTTGGTCAGGACGAAACGCAGCAGATTGTGCTTGATGTCCCGGTAGGCCAGATTCATCGACTTGACCCTTCGGCGACCTTTGCCGCACGGCCGACGCGCAGTCCGCTTCGTAACGTCGTGACGACGAGGGCGTGCTCCGGGACGCCCCCGGTGATCTCAAAGCGCCCGTCCAGCAACCGGCGCCCAAGCGTCACGTTGCGCTGCTCCAGGTATCCGTCCTCGACGGTCCATACGGTTCCTTGATTGGCGCCGAGCCCGGTGATCGCCGCTTCCGGGGCCAATAGGGCTTGCGGAAGCCGGACGGTCGTGATGTGGGCCTCGGCCTGTTCGCCGAGGTACAAGTCAGCCGGCAGCGTGTCGAAGGCAATCTCGACGCGCCGTTCCTCGTTGACGCGATCGCTTTCCGGCTGGATGCGCACCACGTGGCCAGCGATGCGCCGACCTGGCTGAGATCGCAGCACAATCTCGGCGGGCTCGCCGACAGAGATCTCGCCGGCCTTGCTCTCGTCGATATAGGCGAGCGCCCACACGGTCCTGGGATCGATCAGCGTGAACACCGGCTCGCCCGCGCCGAGCGCCGAGCCAAGTTCCTTGAGGCGCGCGGTCACCATGGCGTCGTAGGGTGCGGTAAGGGTGTAAAATTCCAATATAGTTGATTGCAGCAACTGCTGTGCTTTGGCATCGCCGATGTTGGCCTTGGCCACCAGGACATCGCTCTGTGCCAGATTCACATCGGCAAGCGCCGCATCCTGTGCCGCCTGCGCCGTCTGCGCGGCTTCGACAGAGGTGCTGTTGCCCTTCAGCAGCATTTGCCGACGCTCGTTGATGCTCTTGGCGTTCGCGTAGTTCGCCTGAGCCTTTTCGACGCTTGCAGTAGCCCTTTGAAGATTGGCTTCGGCCTGTTGGACCATCGCGTTTGCCCGGGCGACCTGTGCGCTCTGCTCCCGGTCATCAAGGCGGGCGAGAACCGCACCCTTGGCGACGTGCTCGCCAACATCAGCGCGCAAATCGACCACGACGCCGGATACCTTGAAACCGATCTTGGATGTGACGCGCGCCTCGACCGTCCCGAGGCCGAACACCTGCACGGGCACGTCTCGTTCGACGGCCGCGACGTGAACCTCGATTGGGCGCAGGAACATCGCCCATGCGCCGAGACCCGCGCCAATGGCGACGGCCAGCACGATGGCGAGCAAGAGCACACGAGCGGTCACAGGTCGACGTGCCTTCCCGACGACTTGGTCCTGTGCCTTTCCGGCGACGGAAGGGGTCTCCTTCATGATCGGCTTTGGAACTTCAAGCATATACGTTCCTTACGATGAGCACGGCACGGCTCATGCTGTCTTGCTGCACCTTGGCCGCGGTACTCGCAATGACCTGAATCAAACTGCGGCGTCTGTTCGTCAGGCAGGAAGGAGGCCGTTGTGCCGTCGACCTGCCAAGCCGCCCCCGATAGGCAACGTCCACTTTTTGGGCCTAACCGACCGTTGGATTACAGGGGGCCGACGTCCGGACATGGCGCAACCGCGACCTCCAGCGTAGTCGCCGGCGATGTCTGCTTTCAGACAGCGTCACCAATGTACTTTGTCTGAATAATAAGAATGGACCTGATGGTCGGCCGGTCCTTCGTGGCAACCGCCGGTCCCGATCCGCGCCATTTCCGAAGAGGCGGACAGCGCGACGGTTCGCCACCTCGGCTGAAGTGCAGCGAGCCATCGGCTTCAATATCGACGTGCTGGTTGTCTGGCAGCAGGAGGCAGACGCCCGTCGGCGGGCATTGCAGCCCAGTTCGATGCCGCGTCTGGTCCACGACGGCCGGATCCAAGTGGAGGTGCCTCCCAGGGCCGCTCCCGGCAAAGTGGTGCCCCGAACCGCCCCCCAGCGGCAGGCATTGATCTCACCGTCGCCGACGTGACCACGATCGAGGCGACCCGTACCTTTTGGGACAAGGTGGTGATCGCCCATGGATTGCGCCGCTGGTACGAGCGGCGCGGCGAACTGCGGCAGGAAGGCCAGCGGGTGTCTCGGCACTACTATGACCTGCACTGTCTTCTCGGATCCGAGACCGGAAAGGCCGCGCTCGGCGATCTCGATCTTGGCGCCGATTGTGTGCGGCACGCACGAATGTTTTTCGACCGTCCCGACTATGACCTCGCTTCAGCAGTCCCAGGCAGCTTCGCAATCGCGCCGAGCCCCGAGATGGTGGACGCGCTCGCGCGCGACTATGCCAACACGACCGCCATGATCTTCGGCGCACCGCCGAGCTTCGACGATATCCTGGCCTCGGCCCGGCAGATCGAGCAGAGCATCAACGGCAAGTAGCTGTTCACAACCGCGTCCGCCTTCTCTCTCATGAGCGAGCCGCCTCTTTGCGGCCCTTAGTTCGTCGAGAGTTGGCTGCCACCAAACGGCGCCATCGATCTCCGTCTTGGAACCCCGAGCGCGAGAGCCAGGTTTGATGAGCTCACCCAGGTCGGCAGGACGCCATTGCCCCCAGACTGTGAATCGGCGGCATCCATTGCCCCTCCTACTTGCAATGAAATCAACTGAATAGGACGCCGAACGGCATCGAGACCCCACTCCGATTCACGCCGGAACATCAGGCCATTAGTGATGGATGGGATCCGGCTGAGGCCCGCTGTTGGGTTCCGCACTGCAATCTTATGCGACTTTGACCCTTAGGTTGATTGGCGATCCTGCCCAAGTCCACCCGGTTCCCGCGCGGCAACGCCCCGAAGCCACAGCTACCGTCGGGGCGGCCGTCTCAACTTCAGGCGCGCCGGCATTCTGCCGACAGGCGCTCGAGCAGCGCGCCTCAGCAAGCTGACGGCGCTTCCCCCTTCCACGCACGTGCCAGCAACGCCCTGAGGCCAGACGCATCAAGCGGGCGTGGATTCCCGTAGGGATTGGCAAGCGCCTCGTCGACGGCGGCGTCAATGCCCTCTTCGGGCATGCCGAGATCGCGGAGCGCCATGGACGCGCCGAGGGACATCGCAAGATCGTGGATGCCTCGCGACGCGTCCGGCGCGTCGATGGCCCGCGATATCCGCTCCATCGCATCAGGCGCGGCGGCCGCGTTGTAGGCCATGCTGTGCGGCAACAGGGCCGTGTGGGTCTCCGCATGCGGCAGATCGAACATCCCGCCCAGCACATGGGCGAGCTTGTGATGCAGCGCCATCGTCGTCACGCCGAGGACAGAGCCGCACAGGAAAGCCCCGTAGAGGGCGTCCGTCCTGGCCTCCGCGTCGCTGGGGTCGGCGGCTATCCGCGGAAGCGCCCGCGCCATCCTTGCTATGCCTTCCTCCGCCATGAGCAACACCACCGGGTTGCCGTCCTCGGCGTAAAGAGCCTCCACCGCATGCGCGATAGCGTTCATGCCCGAGGTAGCAGATACCGAAGCGGGAAGGGTCAGGGTCAGCTCGACATCGTAGATCACCGTCTCCGGCAGGACCTTCGGGTTGCGCTGCGTCGTCTTGCGGCCCTCGGCCGTCTCGCCGAGAACGGGAGTCATTTCCGACCCGGCATAGGTCGTCGGCAGCACGATCTGGGGCAGGTCGGAGCGGAGCGCGAGCGCCTTGGAAAGCCCGATCGTGGAGCCGCCTCCGACCGCAACAAGAATGTCAGCGCCCGTCTCCTGCACGGCTGCGAGCGCGCTCTCGGTGACCTCGACGGGCGTGTGCATCGCGGCCCGGGCGCACACGCCTGCGCCGAGGGAGCCGAGATGTCCGGCGATGTCTTCGGCCAGGCGTTCCCCCCGTCCTGGAGTGCTGAGCACGATGGCCCGTCTGCCGCCGAGCCGCTCGGCCTCGGCCTTTACGTGCGAGACCGTTCCGCTCCCGAACACGACGCGCGCAGGAAGCGCCTGGTAAATGAAATTCTGGATCATCGCGAACTCATCCCGGTCAGCAACGGTGCGTCGCAATGACGCCCCGGCTGGATCACATAAGGAACTTGCCAAGCGCGGCGAGTTCTTCCTGCCGTATTTCGTGGCCGCCGCCATGCAGCGCGAGTTCCACTTGAGCGCCCTGCGCTTCCAGCCAGGCGACCAACGACTGCGTCATCGGAAGGGGGCAGATCGGGTCGCGCTGTCCCGCCGTGACCAGCACCGACACTGACTTCAAAGCCGGGTTGGGCGTGGGCGTCCAGGGGATGAGGGGATGCATCAGCACCACTCGCTCGAATAGCTCCGGCGCTTCGAAGATGACGGAGGCCAGGATGTTCGCGCCGTTCGAGTACCCCAGCCCATAAACGGGTGCTCCGGGATTGACTTCCTTATGGGTCCGGATGAACCCCTTCATCTTGTCAGTGCGAGCAGCGAGGTCATCCATGTCGTAGACGCCTTCTCCTGTCCGGTGGAAGAAACGGGCGGCGCCGTGTTCCGAGACATCGCCGAGCGGCGAGACGATTCCCGCATCGGGCAGGAGTTGCTGGAGCAGCCCAGTGAACTGGTGCTCGTCGCCTCCCGTGCCATGGAAGGTGAAGACCAGCGGAGCGCCTGCGGCGGGCGCCTTGGCGATGTGGTGATAGGCCGATTTGGACATTGTTCGAATCCTTCGATGGGTGAAAACCGCCGCACCTGGGCGGCGGTTTCGTTTGGGACTTCACCCTGTGATCGGCGTCAGGATCTGCTCGATCCGGGGGCGCAGGTGCTCGTGCTGGGCGGGGATCTTCAACGCCTCGCCGAGATGAGCCGTGTCCTCGTCCCTGTCGAAACCCGGCTCGTTGGTCGCCACCTCGAACAGCACGCCGCCCGGCGTGCGGAAATAGATCGCCCAGAAGTAGTCGCGGTCGATCACCGGGGTGACGTTGTAGCCCGTGTCGATCAGCGCCTTCCGCACCTCGAGCTGGTCCTTGCGGTCCTTGACCGCGAAGGCGACATGATGGACCGACCCTGCGCCCTGACGCGCGGGAGCCGCGCCGGGCAGGACCTCGAGGTCGATGAAGTCGGCGCCGTTGCCGCCGGGCATGGCCAGCCGGGTCAGATCACCCTGGCGGTCGACTTCCTCGTATCCCATGTATTTCAGCAACTCGCTGGTGGCGCCGCCGTCCCGAAGGCGCATGGTCACGCCATGGAAGCCGTGCACCCCGACGCTCTCCGGCACCGGACCGCCGTCGAAGGGCTTGCGGTTGTCGCCGTCCACTTCCACCAGCGCGAAGCCGTCGCCGTCGGGTCCGAAGAAACGAAGCCGCTTCCCGCCGAACCGCTCCTGCTCTTCCAGCCCCGAGACGCCCTGCGCCTCAAAACGCTCCTTCCAGTAGCCGAGCGTTCCGCGCGGCACGGCGAAGACGGTTTCGGAAGCCTCGCCGGCGCCCCGGCGTCCCTTCGCGATGTGCGGGAAGGGAAAATAGGTCATGATCGTGCCGGCGCTTCCGGTCTCGTCGCCGTAATAGAGGTGATAGACATCGGGAGCGTCGAAGTTGACGGTCTTCTTGACCCGGCGCAGGCCTAGCTGCTTGGTGAAGAAGTCGTTGTTCTGCTGGGCGTCCGCCGCCATCGACGTGACGTGGTGCAGGCCCTTGATCTGTTCGATCATTGTGGATCTCCGTGGGTTCTGGTGTTTCGTTGCCCAGAAGGTAGGGTTTGCCGCAGAGCAACAGAATAGACATAATCCGGCAGATATTGTTGCGCCCTTTGCAATGGTGATGAGATGGGCGAGCTCGAATCCCTTCGTGTCTTCCTGGCGGTCGCCGAGCACCGGAGCTTCAATGGAGCCGCTCGCCAGCTCGGCATGACTCCCGCCTCCGTCACGCGTGCGGTGGCCGCGCTGGAGGAAAGGCTTGGCGTGCAGCTTCTCCTGCGGACCACGCGGCAGGTGTCGCTCACCTCGGCAGGAGCGGTTTATGCCGCGCGCGTCGCTCCGCTGGTGCACGGAATCGCCGAAGCGGCTTCCGAGACGATGGAAGCGCAGGGCATCACGTCAGGCCTGATCCGTGTCAGCGCGCCTATGTCGTTGGGACTGAAGCTACTGCCGGCGGTGCTGTCGCAGTTCGCGACGCTCTTTCCGCAGACCCATGTCGCGCTGACGCTATCCGACCGTTTCGTCGACATCGTCGAGGACGACTACGACTTGGCCATCCGTATCTCCGGTCCTCCCTCTGACAAGTCGACGATCTGGCGGAAAGGTCTGCAGGGTGCCCCGGACGCTCGTCGCCGCTCCCGCCTACCTGGCCCAGCGGGGCGCTCCGGAGAAGCCGGAGGACCTGACCGGGTTCTCGTGCCTGAGCTACAGCCAGGACGCAGGGATAGAGACCTGGGAACTGTCCAAGGGAGCGAGCCGCCGCAGCCACAGGGCGGAAGGCGGCTTCAGCGCCAACAACGGCGCCTTCCTTGCGCGGCTCGTGATGAACGGGGAGGGCATAGCGCTCCTGCCGCGCTTCATTGTCGAAGACGATCTTGGCACAGGACGCCTGGTGGAGGTCCTGCCGGAGTGGACCGCGCCGGAGATCTGGCTGACGCTCTACTATCCGCCCTACGCGCAACTGCCGCTGCGGGTGGCGACGTTCTCGGATTTCTTCGAGCACTACGTGAAAGACACCCGGCCTCTGTGAGCCGACAGAGTAGTCGGGCAAGTCGGGGGGTGCCGTCGGCCGCTTCTCCGCTACCTCCAAAGAAGGGAGGACCCTCTCGATCCTGATTGCCTGCCTCGAGAGGAGCGAGTTCGGGAAGTCGTTTCTCGCCGACTTCGGTGTTCGCGCGGGCTCTCGGGCTAAGATTGAAACCTACACGAAGTCGTCCTGAAAAAGGGCGGAGACAAGACGTTCCGGCCCGATGGCCTGCTGATCCTGAAGACAGGAAGCAAAACCTGGACGGCATTGGTGGAAGCCAAGGTAGGGAACTCGGAACTGACACCGCAGCGGCTCGACAGCTACCTCGATATTGCGAAGATGAACGGTGTAAACGCGCTCATCACTATCTCGAATCAGTTCGCACCGTTGCCTTCGCATCACCCGGTGCAGTTGAGCGCCGCCTCCGTGAAGAAAGCGACCGTCCTTCACTGGTCATGGATGTACCTGCTGACCCAAGCGACGCTCCAACTCGGGAACGGCGATGTCCAGGACAAGGAGCAGCGCGTCATCCTGAACGAGATGGTTCGCTTTCTCAGTCATCCCAGCGCGGGAGTGAAAAGCTTCGACCAGATGCCCGCGGCATGGTCGGCCATCGCCAGTACCGTGCAGGCCGGGGGAACGGTTTCCCCGAGGTCGGACGAGGCATGCGAACCGCGAAGCGCTTTACGACTGTTTCCCGATTGCGATCTGGGACGATCCGGCCGAGGACAGCATGAATATCGAATGGGCGCGTGCGATGTGGAACGCGCTGAGGCCCTATTCGACGGGAGGGGTCTACGCCAACAATCTCGGCGACGAGGGCGAGGATCGCGTGCGCGCAGCTTACGGCGCGAATTATCCGCGCCTCGTCGCACTCAAGACCACATACGATCCAACCAACTTCTTCCGCTTGAACCAGAACATCCAGCCGACGCTCTAGCTTACGGCCGGTCACGAAGAGCGGGGCCCCGCCCGCACGCCATTGGCGCGCGGCTATGGCCGTTCGATTCACGGCGCTGCGGCCCACACACGCAAGCTCGTCTCG
The DNA here is from genome assembly GCF_055811755.1 of Mesorhizobium sp. WSM4840. Lineage (NCBI taxonomy): Bacteria > Pseudomonadati > Pseudomonadota > Alphaproteobacteria > Hyphomicrobiales > Phyllobacteriaceae > Mesorhizobium > Mesorhizobium sp. WSM4840. The sequence continues at coordinate 15,061 of NZ_JBVVQD010000025.1, read as the reverse complement.
TTACAAACCTCACAGGTTGGATCGGCTCCGATCTTGCAAGGCTTTCTGGTCAGAATGGCTGAGTATATCGCGCTTTGGCCGCTCGAGCCGGCGCGTCCGTATTGCGAAGCGCCCGCGCACGGTGAGCGGCTGGGCTGGCTGGCGCTCTGTCCAGATATGCCCGAGGCCGATCGCGCTGCGTGAGGCGGTGGATATGGCTCAGGTCTCGCACGGCTGGGCATTCGCGGGGCGGACGCTGCAGCGCGCGCTGCCGATTTGGAGGAACTCTGCATCGACGTTGCCGCCCTGCCACGGCGACGCGACCGCATGGTGGAAGGGCTGCGGGCGGCCGGCTACGACGTGCCGAGGCCAGAGGGCACCTTCTATCTCATCCCACGCTCCCCGATGCCGGACGATGGGGCATTCGCCGCGCGGCTTGCCACCGAGGGCGTCTGGGTGCTGCCGGGCAGCCTCGCCGGGCTGCCGGGCCGACTGCGGGTCAGGATGACCGCCACCGACGCCATGGTCGACCGCGCTCTGCCGGTCTTCGCGCGGGCTATCTCGGAACTGCTGAGCTGAGCCCCAGTTCTCGAAAGGGAAGGGACACTTCAGGTCGAATGCGACCTTAGCTGTGCCCGGCGCAGACGTCCAGGAGTTGGTGCGACCGCAGGGCGGGTGGCGCGGCTTCGCAAAGCGCACATGATTTCGTCACGAGAGATGCCGATGTCGCCAAGGACGCCATCGGGTAAACGGCTCAACTGGTCCGTTGCCGATAACAGAGCCTTTCGCTCGGCGTGGAGGCGTAACCACCTGCGAAATGGACCAACTGCGACAGCATGAATTGCAACCATGATCAGATCGTCCCTTCATTGATCTGAATTGACCGGTACGGAACGGCGCGGCTGGCACTCCGGGCAAGAGCGCCAGCCGTCCGCGAAGCAGGTTACGCGTAGTGGTCGATGGACCGGTTTTGCTGTGGCGTGCCCGCACGGCGGGCGGTGGCTGGCCCCGGGCCACGCATATAATAAAGCTCCGGCCGGTAGCGCCGCGCGGCGAATTTGCGAAACGCCGCAGCAAGTTTTGTGAAGGGAGCCAAGAATTTCATGACCGTTCCCGTTCCCTTTCCCTTCGCCTGCTTGAACACGAGCCGGCGGGCCTGGATGTTGCAAACAAGGATATGCCAGTCGGACCAGGCTCGGCTGTGGGAATTCCCACACGGGGGAAAACATTGGAAAAATCCGCTCCCAGTTTTGCTTTCCGGAAAGCGGGGCCTGCGGCCATCAAATTTCCTTGGATAGGGAGTAAGATGAAGTACACCTGATTGAACAAGAGACCGTTGTGACAGGCTCTCCGGCCTTCATCTCAAGACTTTGCGATGCCGACCTCGCCGCGCTGACCAAACGGTGGCACGAGCGCAGCTATCGACACAACGAGCTGATCATTTCCCACGGCGACACTGGTCGCGAAGTCTACTTCCTGCTGGAAGGACGGGCTCGCGTGACACTGGTTTCAGCGGACGGCAGGGAGATAGCGTATCGCGATGTCGAACCGGGTGACATTTTCGGGGAGCTCGGAGGCATTGACGGGATTGCACGCTCTGCTAGCGTCGTCGCGCTGGAGGCAACCCGCGCTGCACGGCTGTCCGGCACAGCATTCCGGGATATCGTGATGACCCATCCGACTTTCGCCTGGATGCTGCTTGAGCATCTGTCTGCCCAGCTCCGGCGCATGACCGAGCGGGTATTCGAATACAGCACTCTGGTCGTGCGAAAACGGCTGATCGTCGAACTCCTGCATCGGGCGGAGAAAGCCGCACCCGTGGACGGCGAGGTGTCCATAAGCCCGGCACCGACGCACTCCGAGCTGGCGGCAACGATGAGCACGCACAGGGAGGCGGTCTCGCGCGAAATGAGCGACCTCGCCAAGAGAGGGCTGATCGAAAAGCACGGCAGCCGGTTGTTGCTGCATGACGTCTCGGCACTACGGGCGCTGGTCGACAAGAAGGAATAGCGGAAGGCTGTCGCTGCGGCGAGGGGGCGATCTCGAATTGTACCGGCCGCCCCGTCTTCCTTTGGACAATCACTGCTCGGTCGCGGACTACGCCGGAAAGCGCAATGTCGCCGACCGTGATGGTGACTAGGTCGCAACTTCGAAGCTTGCTATCGATGGCGAGATTGAAGAGTGCCAAATCCCGTTCCGCGCCGGACACCTGCAGTCGTGTTCGAATGCTCCAGACCTCGCGCGGTTTGAGAGGAGGCTTCTGACCGACGATGTGGCCTCTGTTCCTGTTAGGCATGGTTCTTCTCCCATGCCACCCTCCGCAGCCGCAGCGCTCAACACGAGCAAGCGAATGTAACAATGGGCTGAGAGCGTCGCCGAGGATTTCAGCCGAAAGGGTTACCGGGCTCCCGGTCGATCGAAGCCGCAGGCCGGTTAATGGGCGCAGTCGCGCCGATTGCCGACCTTCCTGGCGCTTCTCCAGAGCCGTTGCGCTACGGCTTGAGTCGACCCGATTCGGACTTTGGGATCCTGACGATTCGAGGTCCGCCTTGCGCCATTTGCAGACCTCCGCGCTAGATGCGCAGAAAGTCGGCTTCGCGGCCGGCTCCAGTCATGAGGTTTCGACTTTCGGGAGGAAATCTCAGCCAAGCTCATTTTCGGAACCGTTCTATCGAGTGAAGATTACCCTCCCACTTGGTATCGATCCGCAAGGCCTCATCCACACTCTTCAGGTTCATTGCGAAACCGGCACCACTTCATAGGTCCAAACTCGAAACGCCTTCAGGACGTGCGGGCCGAAGGAATTGATGAGCGGGATGTCGGCCGCATCACGGCCCCGTGCGACTATTATCCTGCCGATCCGCGGCGTGTTGTTGCGCGGATCGAACGTGTGCCATGCGCCGTCCAGGAAGACCTCGATCCAGGCGCTGAAATCCATCGGGTCGACGATCGGAACGCCGATGTCGCCGAGATGGCCATTGACGTAGCGTGCGGGAATGTTGAGGCAGCGGCAAAACGTGACTGCAGGATGCGCGAAGTCGCGACAGACGCCCACCCGTTCGTTGAAAGCCTCGAACGCGGTTCGGGTCGACCGGGCCTGCATGTAATCGAAGCGGATGTGGGCATGGACGAAGTCGCAGATCGCCTGCACCCGACCCCAGCCGGGTGCAACACCGCCGAACCTATCCCACGCAATTTGGCTGAGCAGGTCGGTTTCGCAATAGCGGCTGCCCATCAGATAGACCAGGCAATCGTCCGGCACTTCCGGCACCGTGAGTTCCCGCGCGCCAGGAACTGCCCTGTCCGGTTGGCCGTCATCCTCGATCGTGGCGTCGCCCCAAATCGTCAGGTCGGCCGCCGGCGCGACAAGCCGCCGGCATCGGTTGCCGAAGAGATCTCGATAGGTCGTTGTGGGAACATCAGGAATGGTGAACAGCGTTTCGGGAGCGCGAATGTCGGCCGCGCGGTCCTCGTGGACGATAACAGACACACCAATGCCGTCGGCTGTTGGCAGGTCAGCGTGATCTCATAACCGTAGCGGATGAGCATGGAGGATACTCGCTCCTGATCCGACTTACCCGAAATCCGCGGCCGTCAAAGTGTAGAAGTCGCGACGTCGGTGAGAATAAGCCCTGCGCGCTGCGTCGTAGATCGACGTGCGCATTGAATCAAAAGCTGCGAGGCACTTCGCCTCCGATGGTGCTGCCCCGCGCAACTGCGTGCCCGATTTCTCTAATGCACCGGCCTCTACCAGGAATCGCACTTGAGACATGCCGTCATGGCCGCTGAAGCGGACGGCGTTCTGCTCATCATCGAAGCTGCGGCTCGGGTTTGGAAAGGACAGTATCATGACCGGCACGCCACCGTTGCACCCGACGCATCCCGGGCGAGTGCCGGCAAGCGGATGCGCTGGTTGCGGCGTTCGGTGTTGTGAAGATTGAGAGACATCATGCTGCTTGTGGCCTGCGACCTGCTGAGGCCAATCAAGTCATCGTTGCCGACACGCGCCGTAACGCCCGCGAAGACATGATAGACCGTCTAGGACCGATCGGCTTCGACGAGGCGTCCATACTGATGCTCCGTGAATTCACGGCCCGGAGCGCCACCCTCATTTTCCCAGATCGCGATCGCGGTTGTATTCCGTTTAAGATCGGTTTGGTTGCGTTGACCGTTCATGGTTGAAGCCTTTCGTCATTGGCCGCTTCAGCGTTGATAACGCCGGAATAGAGTGTCGCGCCGTTCGCATCGGTGATCGTCATGGCGTCCGGTCGCTGCGGCATATTCAGTGTTTGCGAAAGCTGCCGCGCGACCTCGACAGCGTCATCGGCATTCACCGCTTCCTTCGTTTCGCGGCCCACGACGGCATGAGCGTCGTCTGCGTTCCGGGTGCGGTAAAATTCGATCACAATCTTCATTGCACGAGCGTTCTGGCCGTCAGTTCTTGCCTTTGCCACGCGGGGCATTGCTCTCGGCGAGCTTTATTTGCGCGCCGAATGCGCCTTCAGGTTTCGGCGGTGCCTTCACCTGTTTGGGCTTCCTGATCTCGCGACTGCTGCGCTTCTGTCCCTTGGCCATTGCCGAACGTCCTTTCGATGAGTGTTGCGTCATCCGGCTGATCCGTGACAACCGGCTCCAGACAATCTTGCGTCGTGACCCGCTCATGACGCTCGTGGTCATGGCGGACGCGGTATTGAAACAAATTATCCCTCGCAGGCAGCGTTCCGGTGATCCGGTAGACATCGCCAAGCTGGGGCGACGTTCCGAACCCGCCCTTCAGCCGGACGGACTGCCCAATCGAAAAAAGATGCTTTGCAGCGTCGCGCGGGATCGCACGGCGGGATCGCATGAGGGATGGGGCCGTCATGATTGTTCAAGGTCCTTTGCGAGAGCGGCTTCAAGATCTGCCGGATTGATCGGGACCATCTGCTGCGTCGAAGCGTGCTTGGCGATCGCTGGCAGGTGGATGAAAGCGCCGACTCGTAGCCAAGCAAGTCGGGAGGCGCCTTCTATGAGTTCCTCGTCGTGGTCGACGCGGTAGTCTCCCGCCGGTTGCGGCGCGTCAAAGCCCGGCAGCCGAAAATCCGATAGAAAGTGAACGACGGTTTGCGTGGTGCGGCTGGCCATGTTGCAGGTCTCCGCAGGAGCACGCGGATGCGCCTCCTGCATTATTCCCGTTCGAACTGGATGACCCTGATGCTGCCAGTACATCCGTGGTCAGCGTCAGGGTCCAATCCAGATCGAACAGAGCGCCATGCGCGCCGGATCGGCGGTATGCATTCGCTGTCGAGATTCGGGGTGTATGGCGGGTCTGGGTCTCTGACACCGCGAAAGCCAATCGGCCAAAATCAACGCGCTTTATATATGCTCCTTAATCGAGCTTCAAACAAGGCGCGAGCACTTTTAATTTTCAGGTACTTTCGCGAAACAGAACAAACAGCAGTTGAGCCAATTACGTTTCCAGCGAAATAGTCAGATGGCCCCAGATTTATATTTTTTCATGTTCCAGGTTTTGTGATTTTATTTATTTGGCACTCCTATCATTCGAGTGCCAAAGGGCCTAATACAGAGGCGCGGTCCACCTATGCGCCGGCCGCAGAAAGAATCCCAAATGAAATTCCGGCCACTTCACGACCGCGTCGTCATCCGACGCGCCGAAGGCGACATCAAATCCAAGGGCGGGATCATCATTCCCGACAATGCGAAGGAAAAGCCGCAGAAAGGCGAGGTGATTGCCGTCGGTCCGGGCTCGCGAGACGAAAGCGGCAAGCTGATCCCTCTCGACGTGAAGGCTGGCGACGCCGTCCTGTTCGGCAAATGGTCGGGCACCGAGGTCAAGATCGACGGCGAGGACCTCCTGATCATGAAGGAGACCGACATCATGGGCATCGTCGACAAGACCGAAGCGGCCAAGAAAGCTGCCTGACCGAGCGATTTTCCCGCTCTCCTCATTCAAGACTGAACTGGACGAAAATCATGTCTGCCAAGGAAATCAAATTCGCCACCGATGCTCGCGACCGCATGTTGCGTGGCGTCGAGCTGCTCAACAACGCAGTCAAGGTCACGCTCGGACCTAAGGGCCGCAATGTCGTGATCGACAAGGCGTATGGCGCGCCCCGCATCACCAAGGACGGCGTTACCGTCGCCAAGGAAATCGAGCTATCCGACAAGTTCGAGAACATGGGCGCGCAAATGGTGCGCGAAGTTGCCTCGAAAACCAACGACCTCGCTGGCGACGGTACGACCACCGCGACGGTGCTCGCAGCCTCCATTTTGCGCGAAGGCGCAAAGCTCGTTGCCGCCGGCATGAACCCGATGGATTTGAAGCGCGGCATCGATCTTGCCGTGGCCGCCGTCGTGAAGGACATCCAGGCGCTTTCGAAAAAAGTGAAGTCTTCGGAGGAGATCGCCCAGGTCGGTACGATCGCCGCCAATGGCGACGCCTCCGTTGGCGCGATGATCGCCGAGGCGATGAAGAAGGTCGGTAATGAAGGCGTGATCACGGTCGAGGAAGCCAAGACCGCCGAGACTGACCTCGAGGTCGTCGAGGGCATGCAGTTCGATCGGGGCTATCTCTCACCTTATTTCGTGACCAACACCGAGAAGATGCGCGTGGAACTGGAGGATCCGTACATCCTCCTGCACGAGAAGAAGCTGGGCAATCTGCAGGCCCTGTTGCCTATCCTGGAAGCCGTGGTGCAGAGCGGTAAGCCACTGCTGATCATCTCTGAAGACGTCGAGGGCGAGGCTTTGGCGACCTTGGTAGTGAATAAACTGCGCGGCGGGCTGAAGGTCGCAGCGGTCAAGGCCCCGGGCTTCGGCGATCGACGCAAGGCCATGCTGGAAGACATCGCCGTTCTGACGCAAGGGCAGCTGATCTCGGAAGATCTCGGCATCAAACTCGAAAACGTTACCATCGACATGCTCGGCCGAGCCAAGCGCGTGGTCATCGAAAAGGACACCACCACGGTGATCGACGGTTCCGGCGAAAAGGATGCGATCGCCGGCCGCATCCAGCAGATCAAAGCGCAGATCGACAAGACCACCTCGGACTACGACAAGGAAAAGCTGCAGGAGCGGCTGGCGAAGCTTGCCGGCGGTGTTGCGGTCATTCGCGTCGGCGGCGCGACCGAGACCGAAGTCAAGGAAAAAAAGGATCGCATCGACGATGCGCTGAACGCCACCCGCGCCGCTGTGGAAGAGGGCATCGTGGCCGGCGGCGGCGTCGCGCTTCTGCGTGCCAAGGCAGCCTTGACCGGACTTACCGGAACCAATGCCGATGTGACGGCCGGTATCTCGATCGTTTTCAAAGCGCTCGAAGCACCAATCCGCCAGATCGCCGAGAATGCCGGCGTTGAAGGTTCGGTCGTCGTCGGCAAGCTGGCCGGCGGCAAGAACCCCAGCGAGGGATTTGATGCCCAGACCGAAACCTATGTCGACATGATCAAGGCCGGCATCATCGATCCCGCCAAGGTTGTCCGCACCGCTCTGCAGGACGCGGGCTCCATCGCCGCGCTCCTGATTACCGCCGAAGCCATGATTGCCGATGTTCCGCCGAAGGATGCAGCCGCTGCGGGCAATGGCGGCGGCATGGGTGGAACGGGTTACTGAGCAGTGCCTGAACGCCCGGCCGCAGGCGGCAGGGCGCAATCTAGAGCAACACTCAAGGAGGAGAACTTTCATGGCCATGCAAACCAATGCCAAGCAATCGCTCGCCCAGCGCTGGGAATCCTATCAGCCGTCCAAATCGGCGCTCGCCTGGGCGTGCGCGGCGACGGCTGTCGCCACGATCATCGTCGGCTTCAGCTGGGGTGGGTGGGTCACCGGCGGCACGTCACTAGCCCAAGCAAAAACCGCCGGCGACGTTTCGCGTAGCGAATTGGCTTCAGCCATCTGCATCGATAAGTTCAACGCGTCTCCTGACAAAGCGGCGCAACTCACCGCACTGAACGCAATCTCCGACAGCTACAAGAGGCGGCAGTTCGTGGAGGCCGGAGGCTGGGCGACGATGCCCGGTCAGACGTCTCCCGACAGGCGCGCCGCCGAAGGCTGCGCTGCAGCACTCGCTGCCTAAGCCACGCAAAAATGTGATCGTCTTCGACCGTCTTCGCGTCCACACCAGGAGCACGACAATGATCTCATTTGTGAAAAACACGGATGCGCCGCCGCCGAGCAAGGAAGTCGAGGACAATCGCTTCGAGCAGATCCGCAAGGAGGCCGCGGAACGGCACCGGAAGGCGGATACGGACGGCACCCGTCGCCGTGCTCGCCAGACGGCCGAGGACAATCGGCTTATCTAAGGCGAATTGGACCGGCACCGTACAAAATAAGACATGGAACAGGCCGACCTAAGTGTAGTTCGGCGGCCATGGCGCGGTATTTTTTCGACGTGCGCGACAATGACCGGCTCTTTCCCGACGATGAGGGGACAAGGCTTGCTGGGGGCCTCAATGCTGCTCGTGCGGAGGCTTTCGCAGCCTTGGCAGACTATGTGCGAGAAATCGCACCACCCGACAGCCGCTGCTGCCTCGCAATCGAAGTCCGCGACGAAAACAGCCACCCGCTCTTGAAGGCGACAATGACTTTCGAAGTTGAGTTGATAGACCGCCAATGAAGAATGTAGGCATGGCAATCACGCGGGCGACGGTCGGATCGCATGTGCCACAAGCGATCTGACAATCCGGTTCGCGCGGCCGAGATAGCTAAATGAGAAAACCAGCCCCGCGTAGCTTTGGCACCCGAGGGAGTTCAAACAATCCTCCCAAGGCAGTCGCAGTGGATCACTCAGCTCCGTGGAGCGCCGCCCAGCTCACAGGATATCTGGTGTCGAAGGACCGAACCGCGACGATCGGTTTTCTGATCAAGGCGGGTGTGACGTTGTGGGTTTTCGCGATCATCCTCGTAGTGTTCTTCGGATGATGTTCGGCCAACCCTGCCGTTTTGAAGTTGATTTCGCCCCAACCTCGAACTCCACCCATTCGAAAGCTAGAGTTAAGATAAGCCCACAAGGAAACAACTCATGTCGGACGCTATCCTTTCGCAGCAGAAGATTCCCAAGCTGGTCGTCGTCATGGCGTTCGACCCCGATGACGATGGCGTGCTTCAGGTTGTATTCGGCCCAGCCGAGCAACAGAGCGAGGAGCGTGCAATCCGGACAGCGAAGACGCTGGCGCCAAGCATGCCGGCGTCATCGCCTGGTCGCGAGAAGCAAATCCGGCGCTCGGCGAGTATGGCGAGCCGTCGACCTTGTTCGTCAGCGGCGATGTGCCTGCCATGGAATGAGCGGCGGGATGATCGGGAACGCCAGCCACGCCAGACTGCTTAGGCGATCTGCGCGGAAGGGCGGCCACGCCGCCGAACCTAAGGCGACCATAATCGAAAACAAACTCGCTGTCGTGGGGGGCACATTCTCGAACATGCAGCGGCCAGGCATTGTGAATTGATGGATTTAGGGAATTAGGCGAGCATGAAACAAACGATACACGCGATCATCTGTGTGGCCTTGATCGCTGCAGGCTCGGCGTTGCTCTTTTCGATGTCTCTCGACCCCCCGGACGAACCGTTTACGTCCAGCAATTTCCAGGACCGGCTAAAATCCTGGACGCACTCGCGAACTGGCTAGCAATACCGAGGCAAGATAACCGCAGCCGCTCGCACCAGCCAAACGAAGCACGGCGAGGCGGTCAGGCCTATGGCCGCATTTGAGCTGACACGGCACAAAAACCGGTGGTCTGTATGCTAATTAATTAAACTATCGGTTCCCAGCACGCTCCAAGCGCCCGACCTCCCGGCAAATGTTCTCGAATTCGACGAGGACGCGCTGCTGGACATCGTGCAACGGCAAACGGCCCGGTATTTCTGGGAAGGCGCACATCCCGTCAGCGGCCTTGCCCGAGATCGACAAAAGACCCCAGGTGCTCGGGCCAACGATCTCGTGACGATCGGTGGCTCTGGCTTCGGCATCTTGGCCATCATCGTTGCGGTCGGACGCGGATGGATCGATCGCACGGCAGCATTAAGCCGATTGCAGGGAATGCTGGACTTCCTGGACAGCTCGCCGCGCTATTACGGCGTGTTTCCACATTTCATCAATGGCCGCACTGGTGCGACAATTCCATTTCGACGCAAGGATGACGGCGCTGATCTGGTCGAAACCACTTTCCTGTTTCAAGGTCTGATTTGCGCCCGCGAGTATTTCGCCGGGATGGCAACCGAGGAGGCGCGCCTTCGCCAGAGCGTAGACGAGCTATTGTCACAGGCCGAATGGAACTGGTTCACGCGCGGGGCTCGGCAACTCATGTGGCACTGGAGCCCCAACCACGGCTGGGCGATGGACAGCCCCATCAGGGGTTGGAACGAATGCTTGCTCACTTTCGTGCTGGCGGCGGGATCAGCGCGCCACTCCATTGATCCGGGCATCTATCACGAAGGCTTTGCTGGTGGACCCGACTTTCGAAACGGGCGCGATCATTACGGGATCGCCCTGCCGTTGGGAACAAATTCTGGTGGTCCGCTCTTCTTTTCGCACTATTCCTTCTGCGGGCTCGATCCACGAGGCCTAAGCGACCGATACGCCGACTACTGGCAACAGAACCTCGTCATACGCAGATCAATTATCGGCATTGCGTCCGCAATCCCCATAACCGTTTGGGATACAGCCCCGACTGCTGGGGTCTGACCGCCAGCCATGGGCCGCGGGGATACATCGCGAGTGCACCCGACAAAGCGCATCGCGGATCCCCGTGGACCTGCCAGACGATCACTCAGGGAAGAAGCCACCCCAGGGCTATGGCCGTGGGAGCTCTTGGCCTGTGCATACGTTGATGTTGTCCAGACGGTGGCTGGTGAAGCCCAGCCTCGCCAAGCCCCTGTGCACCTCCGGCGCGCCCATGAATAATCTCCACAAAAGGCCTGTACGATGGTTCTCGATCATCGCGATGATTGGCCCCTGATTGATCGCCAGATAGGTTCGGGAGTACCAGTTGCGACCTTCGCAAAACGCGTCGACAAAGCCGAAGCGGCCCCATATGCGTTTTCGAGGTTTGGTCAGGAAACCGCGCAGTGCGCGCATCGCTTCCGCCGGAGCATAAGGCAAACTCGACAGGGCAGCGGACGGAGCGATTACGCCAGCTGCGGCGGGGGAGTGAGAAATGTCAGGGAATAGTCGCAAGAAGGTCTAATCGTTTAACCTAAACGCTACCATGTATTCCCAAAGATCATGGCATAAGTGGCGGTGCCAATAAACAACACGATCGACATTCTCATGAAAAGCTGAAATGAAAAATAATCTTTCATCGCGGCCTCCTTTGTTTTTGTTGATTTTTTGTGGCCAAGATATCACCATATCACATATGAATGCGCGCTGGTAATTTATTTCCAGGGCTTCTGGAACAGGTCCCGATCAAGCAACCGACCGTTTGCAGCCGCAGATCGAAGTCCGGTTTCGTTGGATCGCCCGGTTTGATTGCCTCTCGATTCGACGATATTCGCTCGCTCTTCGACTTTGGGCTGGATCGCACCGCAAAGAGCTCGTCAGCGCATGGCGGGCGTCCATGACAGGGTGAGCGTGGTGACACCGGAGGGCACCCCCTATCCGGATCGACCGCGATCTTCTCACCCGCATGGTCAAGTCCCGCGGCTTCGCCGGACGCTATCGGGCGTTAGCTGCTTTCTGTTCATGACGTAACATCCGCGACAATCGCGCTCGGTCGAGGCTGCTGCTGTGGTCTACCGTCCCCACTAAGCGGCGCGGGCTACCGACCAGCGTCTGTTCTTTGTGGTACCCGACATTGGCGTATCGGCCGGAGAAGGTCGCCTAAGGGTCACGAGTTCTGGTTGGCGCCAATGTCGGGTTTCTGGAAGGAAAATGGGTCCCGGAAGGTCAGAATTGGGTCATGGGCGTGAATTCGGCCGAGGCCGAACGAGCTCCCGCAATGGGGTGGTTAGCTGCTGTCTCGTAATGGTTTGAGAAAATCTTCAGTCGACAGACCATCTGGCAAAGCCGCGGGAACCCGGCTGCGCGCAAGAATGTGGGCCCCCACAAGCCATCCCCCGCCTTCGGTCAGCCGGGGCGGCGGAGGTGCCGGGGGCCGGCCCTCCACCTCGGCCTTCATCAAAGGCGACTACTTCGTTTTCATCATCTGCGCGCGTCGTATCCCGGCCATGATCGCGTCCTTGATCGTCATCAGGTTCTGCCTCGTCGTCGGCGATGGCAAAGCGCGTGGTAGATGCTGTCGATGTCCGCTGAAGGATATCCCGCACCTGCGTTGCCGCCCATGAACGAGTGATCGGCGCCTGTGCTTACCGAAGGCGCCAAGCGAGCCAAGTAGGCCCGGCCCGATTTTCAGGGTGATCTTTTACTGCGCCCGGTTGGGGCATAGAGCCATGAACTGGTCCAAAGCGACATCGTATCCGGAGGCACTGCTTCCATCGAGAGGTTCGTTGCTGCCTACCTCAATGAGCAGGTATTCGGTGTTAAATGCTGTCGGATCGTACTGTGTGTTCGAGCCGAGGAATTGATAGCCCCGCCCATTGGCCGTCACAAACTTGCCGGTCTTGCAGTTGGCCGAAATCTCCGGCAGCAGCGACACCTTCATTTCATCCGCGATGCATTTTGGCGTGACCTTCTGGACGTAATCCCGACAAAAAGCAGTTGCGTTCGCTTTGGTATGCTTGAGCGCGATTTTGGCGTGCGTCGTGCCGATGTTTGACTTCTTCAGCACGGTGACTTCCATTCCCGCCCGCGAGCCATAATACAGGGTCTCGGCTTGCGCTGCATTACCCAAGACGAGTGACAATCCCAGAACTGCTAGAACGCGCATCTGTCCCTCCCATAATCCCTAACCAGGTTCCACTCGTATAAAGGCTGAAGGCTTGGTGTTCAGCAACTGGTGATGCGCTAACACAAAGTTTGTGATGTCGTCTTGATGGCGCTCATGGTGGACAGACGCGGCAACAATGAACGCGTGGAGGGCTCCAAGTTTCAAATCGGGTGTGAGCGCTGCGCTATCACGCAACTCGACCTGGTGCCCGCGCTCGCGTATATGCGTTGCCGTCCATTCGGCAATCTTCCGGGCCTTCGGTCGTTCCATAGACAATCAGGATATTCACGATATCCCTCCGACACCAGCGCCCACGTCGGTTGCGAAGAGGACCCGGCGCGAGTCATGCAGTAGGCTCTGCTAACCGCTGGCGAGCGCGGCGTCTGCGCAATCTTCCTCGATCGTCAGGAAACCGATCTAACCTCGATCCGCTTTGCCGCTGCCTCCGGAGCTCTCGGGATGGCGAGGTGAAGCACACCATCCTTCATGTTCGCCTCAATTCCGTTGATGTCGAAATCCCCGGAGAGAGTGAACTGCCGCTCGAAATCGCCGACGTCGTACTCGCGATAGGCCTGGCTGTAGCCCTCGGGCGTATCCTCTTCGACGCGGCCATAGATCGACAGCACCCGCTTCTCCAACGTGACCTCCAAACCCTCCGGGCTGACGCCGGGCAGATCCGCAACGACGCCAAGGCCCGTTTCAGTTTCGTAGATGTCAACCCGTGGTACGAAGACCAGCCTCTCATGGGTCCGCTCGCCCGCGTCCTGCTCCGCGGACAGCTTACCCTCCAGCTCCGGTTGGCTAGTCGGCGTGGCCTGAGACTGCTTGCTCCCCTTCGTTCCCGCTCTCGTGGTCTCTCGCTTAGCCATGACCCGCCTCCTTGCTCGCCTTAACGTGAATGCGCTTGGGCTTGTCCTCTTCGGCCCGAGGAAGATCCAGAGTCAGTACGCCATTGACGAGATCCGCTTCAACCTTGTTCGGGTCGACCACAAACGGCAATGACACAGTCCGCACAAACCGGCCTCGACGACGCTCACGCCGGTGGTATCCCCGCCGGGCTTCCTCAGTTTCGGTTTGCCGCTCTCCGCTGAGCGTAACGGAATCTCTGTGAATCAAGATGTCCAAGTCTTCTGATCTTACCCCAGGCAGTTCGGTGATGATGATGACGCCGTCCTGGTTTACGAAGACATTCACCGCCGGGAATTCCAGTCGGCTCACTTCGTCTTGGAGGCGGCGTATGTTGCGGAAAGGATCTGCGCCGAATAGCATTCGTGCGATCATTGTCTCCTCCTCGGAAAGCCGCGCCGCAAGGCCCTCGGGTTCCCTCGATGTACAGCAGGGCCATCCCCGCTCTTCACCGCCCATCGGCGGTGCGCCGTAGAGCGACGAGTGCCGAGCCCGCGGCTCCCACCTTCCAGCTCTGAACTTAACTCCAGAGTCGCCTAGGTGGTGCCGCAGGTTCGCCCATCATGTTTCACTGGCAATCTGGTTTACCTGCCCGGGTTCCCATTCGCTTGAACGGTCCTCCATGGTGTATGGCCAGTTTGTCTCCGCATGACGATGAAGAAGAATGCGCGGATGGCACTTTGTTGCTTTGATCTGAATCAATTCGAACACCTCATTGGATGGTTCCGTCCCCAATCCCCCTTTTAGTGGCGATGAGATGGGCGTAGCTCTGAGATTAGCGTACTCAGGCCACGGACTCTGGGTCGGGGAAGCGAACCAGCCGGCTCGTTCCGAGGCTTCGATTTTACGCCAGCCACCCTCTCATCCCGTTCTGGATCGCGGGTCTTCGAAGCTGATTATGGCTCCATCGATTTCCGAGGTCTGTCGAACGCAGATACGCTGAACACCGGAATGGCGGCGCCGATCTATCCCTTGATCAGCGCGACGAGCGGCAACCCGACTGCTCCGGCTTGGCTCGGCGGCCTCATGTTCGATCTGCTGTTCCACTGTCGCACGTCGTGGCCTATGACGCTTCGGCGCATGCGAGGAGAGATCGGCGTAAAGGTCTTCTTTAGGCGTTCAACCGTTAACCCGGCTTCCACATCCGCAGTTGGGCGAGCAGGCACCGGAGGTTCTGGAGCCGGTCTATGGATCAAAATTCTGATGTGCCGACCTTATGCCAAGCATTGGTTCACTGTGGCGTCTGCGAGGCGCTCGATCCGCGGCAACTGGTGGGATTCGCCAGGACATCCTCGAAGGCGCGCCGTCGCTGCGGACGTTCAAGCGAAGGGCGAGACTCCGAACAGCCAGCCGTGCAG